>LWDH01000050.1 GCA_002083395.1 Proteobacteria bacterium SG_bin4
TTTTTCGCAAATTCAATTTCGAAGTGCAACACCTGACGGTGATTGGGTATAGCGCACCGTTTTTCCGAAGAATATCTCAAACGGGGTTCTGAATCCAAGCACCTTGCGCAGCCGATGATTGAGTCTATTCACTGCCCACTGAACTTGTTCCGGGGTAACTTCAATCAACTCCATTCCCTTGGGGCCGGGCGTTCGTGAATGCCGATCCGGTTCCTGATCATGCTCCGGCGCTTGTCTTCATAAATGTGCACGTAGGCCGTCTCATGGCTGATTCTCAACCCGCATTCCAGCGCAAGCCGGCAAGATGCGTGTTCTGGACTCATGATTCAACCGGATCAACCGTTTAATTTCCGCCCATTCCGGCAATGAGAAACGTTGTGCGTTGACACATTTCTTCCGGCGTTCATCCCGTAATTCCTGTGCCTGCTTGGGATGCCAGCCGCGACGGCCTTTGTTTCGTCCAGATTCCCGGGATACCGTCGGCTTGTCTACGCCCACTTCATCCGCAATTTGCGTTTGGTTCAAGCCCGCTTTCTTCAAACCGGAAATCTGCTATCGTTGCTCTCGGGTGAGCTGCTTGTAGTGCCTCATCTGCGCTCCTTTTACTTGGCCGTATAAGCAGCTCCGGTACTATCGCAGCTTGCCTATATACTTCCTCACAAAAGTTGCATTTCAATGTTGAATCCGCCTGCTACAGGGAAAAGCAGAAATTCCAGATTAATCGGTAAGCCAGCGCGTTCTGACGTCGTCGCGATTGAGTGCCAGCCACTGTAATGCGATGATTGCGCTGGCGGCGGTGATTTTTCCGGATTTCAGGAGTGCCATCGCGGTATCAAAGGTGACGACATGCACTTTGATGTCTTCGCCTTCTTCAGTAACCCCATGCACGCCATCGGCAGTGGTTGCATCGGTACGGCCGCAAAATAGCGCGATGCGTTCCGTGGTGCCGCCGGGGCTTACGAGGAAATCGTAGAGCGGAATCAAATCGGTGATGATGCAGCCGGATTCTTCGATACTTTCGCGTTTGACCACTGCTTCGGCGGTTTCACCGGTTTCGATCATGCCGGCGACGATTTCCATTAACCAGGGGCCACCGGGCGCATCGATTGCACCAGGGCGGAATTGTTCGATCAACACGATTTCATCCCGGACGGGATCATAGGGCAACACAGCCGCTGCGTGGCCGCGTTCAAACATTTCCCGCGTCAGCAAAGGACTCCAATCACCACTGAAAAGCCGGTGACGGAGGCGGTATTTCTCCAGGCGGAAGAATCCTTGATAACAAACTGTTTTTTCGATAACTTCTACATCTTTTGTCATTGCGGCAATCCTTACGGCGCAGTTTATGTTACGCTGCGTCAGTAAGCGACAATGACATGCCGGATCTGGGTACTAACGCATTCCTAGCGTATCCATGCCGATATCATCATCCTCATCAACTTCGATATCTACATCGGCGCTATCGTCGTAATCATCTTTGACGGTTTCATATTCGTCAATGATTTTTGCGAGCTTTCCGCGTGGAATCTTGTCTTCGACGATCAGTTCTTCGTCGTCAGTCAAGTTATCAATGGGATAAAATCCGTCGTCATCGTCAAACGATAGTTCTTTGATCATCATTAACCTCCATACAAATTGATTGAAGAGATGTTATTGAATCACACTGCATTGCTACGTAACGGTTAATAAAATATGGTTTTTCCCGGTATTTTCAAGCTTTATTAATAGTAACGGATCTATCAACATCAATCCGTTATATTTGTCACTTAAATTATCATTTTGTTCGTTTTATTGAGATGCAGCAATCGTTAAAAAATATTTGTAATATTCTGATTTATGCAACAGTTGTTGGTTTAATTTCGCTGTTGTATTTTTTCTATGCCTACGCGGTTCATCCGATTCCCGAAGAACGCGAGACTTTTCTGACTGAAATTGGCGAAGTATTTGGAAAATCCGGTTTGGCGTTGTTAATTTTTATCTATTGCCGTACTTTGCTCAAATTGGCGCTTGGACAGGGAAGGCTGGCGCAGCGCCTGCTCCCGGATTATGTGCCACCGGTGGATTCGACGCATTTGAATCGTTTGCTGATTTGGTTGAACCGCACCCATATTTATTTCGGCATCGCGGCGGTGGCGGTGATTTTGCTGCACATTGCGCTGATGGGTTTTTCGCGTTACAGCCATATACTGTTTTTCCCTGCGCTGCTCGGACTAGTGATCTGGCAAGGTGTTTTCGGGATGTTTCTGACGCTGCGCTATTCGCCGGTGGAGTTAAAGAAGTTTTCCTATTGGGTGCACGCGCAGTTTGTTACCGGTATCGCTATCGGGATTTTCGCACTGCTAGGTCATTTGCTGATCGACGATTGAGCAGATGATCTGCCGGGATGCTGCACGAAATGCAATCTTCTGTTGCGTCGCCGGCCAGACAGTCAGAAGCGGATAATTATCATCTTTGTTCCGGTACAGTGTATGATCTTATGCGATGCTTTGCTGCAATGCTCGACGAACAATTAATAAATAATTAATAAGAAAAGAAAATTATGCAGGAGCCCGCCAATATAAAGATCCTGATTTTGGACGATGATACGTTCATGCTCAAGTTGTTGACCCGGATGCTTGCTAAGTTAGGTTATTCCGCAGTCATGACCTGTGACAACGGCTCCGATGCGTTAAGGAAAATCGATCAGATCGACACGCGGCCGGATTTGATTTTGCTTGATTTGAATATGCCGGATATGGATGGCATCGAATTTGTCCGCTATCTGGTTGATCGCGATTATCATGGAAAGCTGATTCTGGTCAGCGGTGAGGACGAGCGGATGTTGCGTACCGCCGAGAAGTTGGTGCAGGCGCATAAAATTCCGATGTTAGGCTATTTGCACAAACCCGTGGATCCGGACAAATTATCGGAATTTCTGCAAAAATGCACCGATAGCACTGCAGATTCACCGTTGCCGGTGGATAAAACTTATAGCGCTGCAGATATTCAATCAGCCATTACCAATCAGGAATTAGTCAATTACTATCAACCGAAAGTCTCAGTTGTCAGCGGCGAGGTGATCGGAGTGGAAACACTGGTGCGCTGGCATCATCCGCAAGACGGAATCATCACACCGAACCGGTTTATACATATCGCCGAAGCGAATAACTTGATTGATGATCTGACACGTCTGGTACTGACGCAAGCGATTATCCAAGCTGGGAAATGGCATCAAGAAGGGCAAACCCTGCGCGTATCCATCAATGTCACCATGGATAATCTGGCTTCTTTGGATTTTCAAGACATGGTGGTTAATCTGGTCAATGAGAATAATCTGCCGCCGCAAAAAATTGTGATTGAAATCACTGAAAGCCAAGTGATGGGGGCGGATGCGCGGGTGCCGCTGGAGATTTTGACCCGCTTGCGGCTGAAACGCTTTCATTTGTCGATCGATGATTTTGGCACAGGCCATTCCTCATTAGCGCAATTGCGGGATATTCCATTCAATGAGCTGAAGATTGATCAGGGATTTGTGCATCGCGCATGGCAGGACGATACTTTGCGCGCGATTTACGATGCCAGTCTGGCGATGGGCAAGCAATTGGGGATGGATATCGTGGCTGAAGGCGTGGAAGACCGGAATGACTGGGAGCTTTTACGGCAAACGGGTTGTGATATGGCGCAAGGAAACTTTATTTCCGAGCCATTGTTACCTGCTGACCTCCCGATCTGGCAGCAAGCCTGGCATCAACGAGTGCTTGATGAACTGAAAATAGATTCCGAATAACCAGATAACTATCGACCTGGTCGGACACAACGGCTAACTTGGATTTTGGCCGGTAGGCTCTAGGCTAACAGATTGTTTCTACCAGCCTAGAGTGGAACCTGAAAATTACGAATTACTGCGCAATTATTTAAGTTTGGTTTCTTTGTATTTCACATGCTTCCGGACAACCGGATCGAATTTCATGATCTCTAATTTTTCTGGTTTTGCCCGTTTATTCTTGGTCGTTGTATAGAAATGACCTGTGCCGGCAGAAGATTCAAGTTTAATTTTTTCACGCATTCCGATGAGTTCCTAACTTGTCAGTGATTATTACGAGTCTTATTAAGCGCATTTGCCTTCAGCACGCAACTTTGCCAACACAACTTCAATGCCGTTTTTATCGATCGTTCGCAGCGCTGCGTTAGTTAACCGCAAGCTTACCCAGCGTTTTTCGCTTTCGAGCCAGAATCTGCGCCGTTGCAGATTTGGCAAAAAACGTCTTTTGGTTTTGTTGTTTGCATGAGATACGTTGTGGCCAGACATCGGTTTTTTACCCGTTACTTCACATACTCGTGCCATGATGATGCACTCTCCAATAATTCTAAAAGCTTAAATTATATCCTGATTTGATCAGTTTGCTCAAATTAAATCATGTTCGGCAAATGACAAAGCGGCACCATTACCAATTATGAAATGATCGAGAACTTTGACGTCGATGAATGCTAAGGCTTGTTTGAGTGATTGTGTCAGAATTTTGTCGGCATGGCTCGGTTCGGCTACACCGGAAGGGTGGTTGTGTGCAAAGATGATTGCAGCCGCATTGTGATGGAGCGCGCGTTTTATTATTTCCCGAGGATAAACGCTTGTTTGTGTTAATGTTCCACTGAAGAGTTCTTCGGTAGCGATCGCATGATTTTTGGCATCCAGAAAGATGCCGATGAAAACTTCGTGTTGTTTGTTGGCGAGCATCAGTCGAAGAAAATCTCGTACCAACGCGGGCGAACTCATGGTGTTTCCATTTTTCAGTTCTTCACTGAGGGCACGGCGAGCCATTTCCAGAACCGCTTGTAATTGCGCATACTTTGCAATTCCCATTCCGGGTATCTGGCAAAAATTGGTTTGGTTGGCAGCAAAAATACCGGTTAAATTGCCGAAGTGCGATAGTAATTCTCTTGAGAGATCGACAGCACTTTTGCCCGTGATACCCGTACGCAAGAAAATGGCTAATAGTTCTGCATCCGAAAGCGCGTTAACACCTTTTTGCAGTAGTTTTTCCCGAGGACGTTCCGATAGGGGCCAATGGGTGATTGCCATAAGTTAGTTTTATGATATTAATATTTCTTAAATTTTATGAAGTGCTGGGAAATTGCCTTTTTTCAGTTAGCGGCACACAATATAGGGAAATTGAACACTTTCGGACGTATTGGTTTTTATGCAATTGATGCCATTTAGAGCGTTGATGAACAAAGGTAATTTTATTTCATGACAATTCTGGTTTCCGCCGAATCTGTAAAACATATCGTGTTGGGTGTTACCGGCGGAGTAGCTGCCTATAAATCTGCAGAATTAGCGCGCCTGCTAACGCAGAATGGCGTCGAGGTACAAACGGTTATGACCGAAGCGGCTTGTCAATTTGTAGCCCCGGCGACTTTCCAATCGTTAACCGGACGTCCGGTTTATACAAATTTGTGGAAGACCAATGCCAGTTATAACATGGCGCACATCAATCTATCCCGTGACGCCGACATGATCTTGGTGGCTCCTGCAAGCGCTGATTTTATTGCAAAAATTGCCAATGGCCTGGCCGATGATTTACTCTCGACGCTATGTTTGGCGCGTGATTGCCAATTGCTGATTGCGCCGGCAATGAACCGCCAAATGTGGGAACACCCGGCGACACAGCGTAATGTAGACCGGCTACGGCGCGATGGGGTGAAAATTCTAGGACCGGCCAGCGGTGAACAAGCGTGTGGCGAGATTGGCATGGGGCGGATGCTCGAAGTGAGTGAATTGCTGCAAACTGTGCAAGGTTCTTTGCTAGGCAATCAGCTCTTGGCCGGGAAAAAGATTTTGATTACTGCCGGACCGACCTACGAAGCGATTGATGCTGTACGTGGCATCACCAACAAAAGCTCCGGGAAGATGGGGTATGCGGTTGCTCAAGCGGCAGTAGAGGCCGGCGCATCGGTTACGCTGATTTCCGGACAAACTTGCCTGGCGCCGCCCGCTGTCGACAAGTTTTTAGCGGTAGTGAGCGCTGACGATATGCTGCAGGCAGTCCAGGCTGAGGTTGCGCAGACCGATATCTTTATCAGTGTCGCTGCCGTGGCCGATTATCGTCCGGTGAAAACCAGTCAGCAAAAAATAAAAAAATCGGCAAATCATCTGACCCTTGAGTTGCGCCCTAATCCGGATATTTTATTGTGGGTGGCAAATCTTCCAGAACCGCCATTTTGCGTGGGCTTTGCAGCGGAAACCGATGATCTCGGACAAAATGCCGCAACCAAGCGCGCGCAAAAGAGATTGCCTTTATTGGCGGCAAATTTGGCGCAGGAAGCCATCGGTTCTGATGAAAGCGAATTGGTTTTGTTTGATGATAGCGGTCAGCATGTGCTGCCCAAAGCCCCCAAAATCGTACAGGCCCGGCTTTTGATAAACCATATTCAGTTACTTTATAACCAGAAACACTAAAAAACATGAAAAAGATCGATATCAAAATTCTTGATCAACGTATACGTGAGCAGCTTCCGGCTTATGCGACACCAGGTTCGGCAGGGTTGGATTTGCGCGCCTGCATTGAACAATCGATGACCATCAATCCGGGAGAGACCTGTCTTATTCCAACAGGGATAGCGATGCATCTTGCTGACACCGGGTTAGCCGCTTTGATACTGCCACGTTCCGGGCTTGGGCATAAACATGGAATTGTTCTAGGTAATCTTGTCGGGTTAATTGATTCCGACTATCAAGGACAAATTCTGGTTTCATGCTGGAACCGGGGAGACACCGCATTCCATTTGAATCCTATGGAACGTATTGCGCAATTAGTTGTGGTTCCGGTTATCCAGGTAGCATTCAATTGTGTCGATGATTTCGACCAAAGCCATCGCGGCGCTGACGGCTTTGGCAGCACGGGCAAGCATTGATGCTCGCCTGCAATGCTGGCAGCTTAATGAAAGCGCGGCAGCATGCCTTTTATTCCGCGCATCATTTTGGCCATTCCGCCTTTATTCATCATCTTCATCATTTTTCTGGCTTGTTCAAACTGTGCCAGTAAGCGATTGACTTCCTGTACCGAGACACCCGCCCCGGCAGCGATGCGGCGTTTGCGGGACGCTTTGAGAATTTCCGGTTTCTCGCGTTCTTGTTTAGTCATGGAGTTGATAATTCCTTCCGTCCGGCTGAGCTGTTTATCGTCCACTTTAATGTTCTGCGCGGCTTGACTGAGTTGCGCCGGTAATTTATCCATCAAGGCGTTCATTCCGCCCATGTTACGCATTTGTTGAAACTGCGCTTTGAAATCATCCAAATCAAATGCTTTGCCCGATTTCATTTTTTTCATCAGCTTTTCAGCTTCTTGCTGATCGGCGCTACGCTGCGCTTCTTCAATCAAGCCCAATACATCGCCCATGCCCAGGATGCGTGAAGCCATCCGATCCGGATGGAATGCTTCCAGGCCGGTCAGTTTTTCCGCGACACCGACAAATTTGATCGGTTTTCCGGTGATATGCTTGACTGATAAAGCGGCGCCACCCCGTGCGTCGCCATCCAACTTGGTTAAAACCACGCCGGTCAAAGGCAATGCGTCCGAGAATGCTTTAGCGGTATTGACAGCATCCTGACCCTGCATGGCGTCTACAACAAAAAGCGTTTCAATCGGTTTTAGCAGCGCTTCCAGTTCGCTGATTTCACGCATCATCGCTTCGTCAATCCCTAGCCGGCCTGCCGTATCGACAATCATGACATCATGATGATGCCGGCGTGCATAATCCAGTGCCGCTACGCTAATTTCTCCGGGTTTCTGCCCATCCGCAACAGGAAAGAAATCAGCGCCGGTTTGCTTGGCGAGGAGCTCCAGCTGGTGAATGGCGGCCGGGCGGTAAATATCGCAAGAGACCAGCAATACCTTCTTTTTCTTTTGTTCCATTAACCACTTGGCAAGCTTACCACTACTCGTTGTCTTGCCCGCACCTTGCAGTCCTGCCATCAGGATGACCGCAGGCGGTACCGTTGCAAGATTAATATCCGCTTTTTCACCGCCCATGATGTTGATTAATTCTTGATTAACCACACCGACAAGCGCTTGCCCCGGGGTAAGACTATTGAGCACTTCGTGTCCGACAGCTTTGTCCTTCACGCGCGCAATGAAATCCTTAACGACTGGTAGCGCAACGTCAGCTTCGAGCAGCGCCAAGCGGACTTCACGCAATGCATCTTGGATATTGCTTTCAGTTAGCCGTGCCTCGCCGCGTAAGGTTTTGATAATACCGCTGAATCGGCTGGTTAGATTTTCAAACATAGTGGAGCCTCGTAAAGGTCGAAAATTAGATAACTTAAGGATGGTTCAAATTTTATCAATATAATGATGGCGAACTCTTTGAATTTGATAAAGTGCCATGTAGACTAACCAGTTATTTCAATTTAACAAAATTTGAACTTCTGATGACCGGCATTTTAACTTATCTCACTGCTTTTTTGCTTTACATCCTGATCGGTTGGTTTCTGTGGAAGAATACTTGGAATCAATCGTTGGAAGTAAAAGAACAAGCAGTCAACACCGTCTGGGCACACTATGGGATGCTTGTACCGCTGTTGCTGCACGCCGCAACGCTTTATCAATCAATGTTCGTAGGTGGTGGTCTCAGTTTTGGGTTGAGTAATGCAGTTTCGTCGATCGTGTGGTTAACTGCCTTTATTTATTGGTTTTCCGGTTTTTCTAAACGGCTGCAAGGAATGCAAACGCTGGTTGCGCCGGTGGCTGCTGCTGCTGCGGTTGCAATGCTGTTACCTCTGCTGTTTCCCTCGGTCCGTCCACTTGAGAATACTGAATTACCGGCATTTAAAGCGCATTTGCTGGTAGCCATGATGGCTTATAGTCTACTGACGATTGCTGCAATGCACGCCTTATTCATGATCGTGGTCGAGCGGCATTTGCATCATCCTGCAACACGATCGATATTCAATAACTTGCCGCCGTTGCTGGCAATGGAAAAATTGCTATTTCATATTATCTGGGTTGGTTTTATTTTACTTACACTAACGCTGATGAGCGGGGTGGTTTTCTCAAAAGAAGTTTTTGGACAACCCCTGACATTTACGCATAAAACACTTTTCGGATTCATATCTTGGGGTGTATTCGCGGCTTTGCTGGCTGGCAGGCAGTTTTACGGATGGCGCGGACGGATCGCGATCCGTTGGACTCTAGCCGGTTTTATTACGTTGCTGCTGGCGTATATCGGAAGTAAGTTCGTGCTGGAAATTATTCTTAACCGTTACTAGCAAACCGGCTAGCTTCCCATGCTTGAGGAAAAACAAACCCTGAAAATGGGATATGCGCGTGTCAAAAAATTTTAATTTCTGGTGCGGTTTATTCGGACGACTTCCTTGAGACGCCGGAGATTACGCATCACTTGGGCGAGATGATGCCTGTTATTGACTTGAATGATAAAGCGCATGTGCATGTAATCTCCCTCGCTTTCCATGGCGATATCGTCAATATTGGAATCGGCTTTGGCAATCTCGGCTGCGACGTGCGCTAGTACACCTTGTTTATTGGCGGTGGTAACTTTGATACTGGCTTCAAAAGTTTTTGCGATGTCTTTACCCCAGGTTACATCCATGAAGTTATCCGAATTTTTTTGACTGCTGGTGACATAGCTGCAATCGAATGTATGGATGATAAGCCCCGAGTCTTTCTTGAAAATGCCAACGATGGTATCGCCAGGGATCGGGCGGCAGCATTTTGCAAATTGAACGGTGATACCTTCTGTGCCAAGTATCGTAATCGGACCTGCGCTTTGCTGATTGGAAACGGATTCCGGCGACGCCAATCGTTTTGCCACAACAACCGGTAATTGCTTGCCCAGAGCCATTTCAGCAAACAGCTCGTCTTTGGATTTGACGCCGCTGTCGCGAACCAGTTTGTCCCATTGCACATCGCTGATCGTCTCAGGACTGATGTTAAATGAAAGCAATGCTTGATTTAACATACGCTCACCCAATTTAACCGACTCGTCGTATTGAATCGTTCTCAGGAAATGCCGAATGTGCGACCGTGCTCTGCCTGTTGCGACATAGCTGAGCCATGCAGGATTCGGTTTTGCGTACGGCGCGGTTACAATTTCAACGCGATCGCCGCTTTTTAACTGTGAACGTAACGGCGCGTTTTCACCGTTGATTTTTGCGGCAACGCAACAATTCCCAACATCCGAATGCACCGCGTAAGCAAAATCCACGGCCGTTGAACCTCGTGGAAGTGTCAAAATTTTTCCTTGCGGCGTGAAGACGAAAACATCGCCGGGGAATAAGTCGATTTTCAAATGTTCCAGGAATTCCAAAGAATCGCTGGATCCGCTGAGCGTTTCCAGCAAACTTTGCAACCATTGATTGGTTTTTGAGTGTAGATCATTGAAATCAATGTCAGAGCTTTTGTATAACCAATGCGAAGCGACGCCGTTTTCAGCTATCCGATGCATTTCAGCGGTACGGATCTGTATTTCGATGGGAATGCCATAAGGCCCCAGCAACGTGCTATGCAGCGATTGATAGCCATTGGCTTTGGGAATCGCGATATAGTCTTTAAATTTTCCGGGTATCGGCTTGTATAAACTGTGCAGCATGCCCAGTGCGATATAGCAGGACGGGATGTCTTTGACAATTACGCGAAAGCCGTAAATATCCAGCACTTCGGAAAAGGATAAATGTTTCTCGACCATTTTCGTGTAAATGCTGTAGAGGTGCTTCTCGCGACCGCTGACTTCCGCTTCCAATCCCGCATCTTTTAATTTTTGTGTAATGGTTTCGAGAATTTTTCCAACCACTTCCCGTCGATTACCGCGCGCTGCTTTCGTTGCTTTTACCAGAACTTTATATCGCAGCGGATAGGAATAACGAAAACCCAGCTCTTGCAGCTCTTGATAAATGGTATTCAAACCAAGACGGTGCGCGATAGGCGCATAAATTTCGAGAGTTTCTCGTGCAATGCTACGCTGTTTCTGCGGAAGCATGACCTCTAATGTGCGCATGTTGTGGAGCCGGTCTGCCAGTTTGATCAGGATCACACGCACATCCCGGGCCATCGCCATCAACATCTTACGGAAATTTTCCGCTTGTGCTTCTTCTTGTGTCTGGAATTCAATTTTGGTGAGTTTAGATACACCATCGACCAGTTCTGCAACCGGCTCTCCGAATCGTTCGCTGATTTCGGCTTTGGAGATATCCGTATCTTCCACGACGTCATGCAGTAATGCGGCTGTTAGTGTCGGCGTATCAAGGTGAAGCGTACTCAGGATCCTTGCGACTGCGACCGGGTGAGAAATGTAAGGTTCGCCCGATTTCCGGAATTGCCCGGAATGCGCGCCTTGCCCGAATGAATAGGCGTTACGGAGCTGGGTGATATCTTCCGGTTTGAGATACTGCGATGTTTCAGAAAATAATAACTCTGCTTCAGGCATGGTGTGATCTGATTTGGGCGTGCATCGGGCAATAACTTTAGCGCGTTTGAATTGCCTTTTGCAAATCGGCTTTCATGATGCTGATACGTGACAATTTTTCACGTATTGGAGCAATGGGGAAAAACTGGATATAACGATTAATTTTTGGTGTTAAGGATATCGATGCCGATTTTTCCTTGAGCCAGTTCACGTAGCGCAATCACTGTGGGTTTATCACGTCCGGCATCAACCAGTGGCGCTGAACCGATAGCCAATTGCCTCGCTCGCGTTGTAGCTGCTAATGTCATCTCAAATCGATTCGGAATCATCTTTAAACAATCATCTACTGTAATGCGCGCCATGAGTCTTTTCCTTTAGTGATTAAGAATTGTTGATAAATTTTACTATAGTATGAGTGCAAACATAAATTAAAGCATAAGATACACTGAATGCCGTCGTAGGCAGGATATTCTGCACGATTGAAAGTGCTGAAAGTTCGTCAATCACATAAATCGACGACATTCTCTATGTGTCAGCTTTCTTGTATTGGATCTGATTCGTCAAATGTGATTCTGGTTCTGTTGCATTCCGGAAGGGCAAATCAGGTAAATTGCCGGATTAACTCAGCGTGGTTGATTAACTGCCGCGATTTCCTTAGATGTTCAGATTGTACAATGCTTGCCAGGTCACTGAGCGCTTGTTCAAGAATATCGTTGACGATCACATAATCATATTCGGCAATATGACCGATCTCCTCCCGTGCAGCCGCAAGTCTTTTTTGAATAATTTCTGGATTATCCTGTGCTCTTGTTTTTAGCCGGGTTGCCAGTGCCTCGGCAGAAGGAGGAATAATGAAAATTCCAATGGCTTGTGGAAACAGTTTCCGTATTTGCTGAGCGCCCTGGCAATCAATTTCCAGTAAAATATCTTGCCCGGAGGCGATAATTTTATTAACCCAATGCTGAGAAGTGCCATAAAGATTGCCATAAACTTCAGCGCTTTCGATAAATTCTCCATTGAGCAGCATCTGCTGGAATGTTGCCGTAGTTACAAAATGATAATCGCGGCCATCGATTTCTCCCGGGCGCGGCGGCCGTGTGGTATGCGAAATCGAAAGAGCGAGATTCGGATTCGATTGCAGTAAGGCTCTAACCAGGCTTGTTTTTCCGGTGCCGGAAGGTGCGCTTATGATAAATAAACAACCGTTTGGTTTAATCATTTGAGGCGATGTTGTAAACGATCAGTTCCTTGCTTAGTTTGAATTAAATGCGGTAAGCACTTGACCCTTCAGTGTTCTGATCAACCTTGTCTCCTCGGAAGAAATACCTTCGGGTGCTTCGACATCACGATCTGCATAAAAAAGTCCAATTGGTTTTTGACGGGTCACTAAAGGCAGAATCATAAAACTGCGTGCGTCGGGCAGTAAATCATTATGCCATTGCGGAACTAACTTACGAATTTTACAAGCATATGCATCAGAAATCAGCAAATCGGCGTTTTTTTTCAGAGCTCCGTGAAATAAATCGATCGCGGGTGTGGCCGGAAAATTAAATGCTTTCTGATAAAACATGTGGTTTTTTCCCAACGAGCTTCGCGCTCGGTATTGGTTAATTTTAGGATCTAACAAGCAAAGCGTGATAAAGCGGAATCCGAGGCTATTATAATAAGTTTCGAGCACAAGCATAATAAGATCATCAAGTTTATAACGTCCGGAAGCCATGATTTCCGCCACATCTTGTATACCGGATAATAACAGCATGGAAGCATTATAGGGTTTACCGCTCGGATATCGTTGAGTGATTTGATGATGATCATTTTCACTCGTTTCGAGCACCAATTCATTCAGTGCATCTTCTTCATTCTCGCGATTAAATTCAGTCGGTGAAGAACTTGGGTTGTTCGTACGTTTTTTTTCTAATGCCAGCAGATCCGTATCCATCAAGAGCGCATAAGTTTCTTCGCTGGCATTAGCTATCAATTGATTCAATTTTGCAGTGTCGAGACAAAGCGCTTTGCCAAAGCGGTTAAGCAGCTTCTCTTTATAGGCGGGATCGTCAATTTGCATGCATGCCAACACAAGCGGCGCAGTTTTTTCACTGAATTCTGCAGCTTGCTGCATCCATTCGTGTTTGCTTTTTGCCAGATTGAGATTGCCGCCGGGTCTATTTTTTAGTGCCTGGATAATACTGGCGGGAATGTTCCAGTTTTCTAAAATGTTTTCGGTCAACGTTTCAAGATTGAAACCTAATACTTGCATCGCTGCCTGCCATGGCGTATGTGCGCCCTGCGCAATCAATGCCGTCATTTTTTGATAGTGTTCGGGATCGTAAGCGGCAAGCAATAAGCGGCCAAGATTTTTAAACAGCGCAACCACGACGATTTCTTCAGCATCACCAAATTGACTATGTTTTGCAAGCTCGCGGCTTACCATGCTCGCTGCCAGCGTATGAATCAGCTCGGTTCGAACATGCTCAGCATGCTTTCCTGACAGGCCATCGACAAGCAACATGGCTAAAGCGCAGTTTTTGACAGAATTGAAACCCATCAGAAAAATGGCTTTAGAGACGCTGGTGATAATTTTATTGGGAGAGGATCTGAATGCGACGGAATTGGATAACCGCAGAATTTTTTGTGTCAGTGAAACATCGGATAATACAAAATACGACAATTGACGGATGGATTCATGATCGGAAGATGACAGTTGCACGATACGTGAAATGGAACTGCCCAGCGTCGGCAGATCCGGATCGTTGGCGATGGCTTCGAGTAAATTGTTTTTTATCGTTGCGGTATTTGCGGTGGGTACAGCGGAGTCATTCGTTAAACCATTGGGTGTAAAGGGTGAATGGATTGATCGCATCGTCGTTTTCTTTTAGTAATATACCTTAATGAAATAACAAGACCGGAAAAGCTGGATCAGTTAATGCGGATAAATAGCTCAGGAATCTAACTATTTAATGTCATTAGATATCGGCATGACGATCTGGTTATTGATATGAAATGTATATTTCACATTAAGGATATTGTTAGAGACCTTTGCACGGTTACTACGCGGCACGATAATTGCGTTAAGAATTCGCGAAAAATGCTCATTTACCTGATGTAAACTCCGCTTTTTCGCAAATTTCTGCCTTATTCTCGTACCGCTCATGACACCGTGCAAAGGTTTCTGTTAAAAAGATAATGTAAGTACCTGCGTTACTCGGAAATCGTAAATGAGTTTTTGCCGGATCGATATTGGAAAATCTAGAATTATCTCGACGAGATCTGCAGAGTCGTTCTGTTGCGGGGGGCACATCATTTATAACCGTATGGAAACTGGAAGTAGTGTCATGACAGTGATTTTGAGATAACCGGTGCGATCTTCCGGAAGGTCGCACCGTATTAGATGTGGAGCACGCTCGAAGGAATTTTTTCGAATACCTATTAAAATGGATGATGCGAACGTAAATTTGCCGCTATTGCTGTTCTTTGCGTACTTTCTCGATAAGACCATTCAGAGTTCTAATGGTATCTTGCGGAGTACCCCCCATCCGTCCGCTGGTGATGTACTTGCCATTGACGATTAGCGCGGGAACGCCATTGAGTTCATATTGACGCGTCATTTGTGTTGATTTGGAAACAAGATTCTGCACACTGAAAGACTGGTAGGTATTCTCAAATTTTTTCCTGTCGATACCTTGTTTTTCAATCCAGCCGAATAATACCGAGTCGTTATTCAAGTCAATTTTATCGCGATGGATCGCATCGTAAACTTTATCATGCAAAGAACTGGTGATTCCCATTGCCTCGATGGTGTGAAATATTTTTGCAGCCGGAACCCAGTTGGCGCGAAGAATCGCGGGAACATAGCGGAAGCTCACATCCGCCGGGATATTGGTCAACCAGTCAGCAAGATGGGGATGCAAACTGTAGCAGTGCGGACAGCCGTACCAAAAAAATTCCAGAACCTCGACTTTGCCAGTATTATCAGTTGGAATTGGCTTGGCAAGAACCGCGTAATCTTTACCTTCAACGATTTCGGCCCGGATACCGGGAACAAAAATAAACGAGAAACTCAACAATACCAAAAAAGCTGAAAAAAACTGGCGTCGCTTCATTTTTACTCCTTCAACAAAGTTTGAAAGTCACTGGATAATTGCTATCTGGGGGTTGCACAAAATAAAACAGAGTGAAAAAAATTTACCCAATGAATTATTGGATTTTTACAAATTGCGCTTCAATTCCATTTTCTTTTAACGATGCATTGGCGCGATCGACGTCCGTCCGGTTGTTAAAGGGGCCGACACGGACCCGGTACCACATGCCTCTCTCCGCCAGGTCGATCGGCTGAACTGTGGCGAACAAACCCAATAATGCCAATCGTGCTTTTAAGTTTTCTGCTTCATCGTTTTTCCGGAACGATCCAGCTTGCAGAAAAAATTTCTCAGGTGCGGGCGATGGAGAAGTAGCGGGAGGAACGGCTCGTGGTGGCGTTGGTTCTGCTGGATAAGTACGCGGCTGAATTGCTGCGACTTGCGGTGCAGGTTCCGGTGGTGTTGTTATCGGCGCGGGACGCGGTGGAGCGATTGGCGGCGCAGGTTCAGCGGGCTTTTCGAGCTTGGTGCTTACTTCTGGCGTTTTTACGATTGCGGGCGGCTCAACCGGTGGTGGTTCTATGGCTGGCCGGTAGCTATGATCGATTTCCGGTTCGTCGATGCCTGGTAATATTTTATAAAAATCGAACTTCGGTTTTTCTTCGGTCAAATGTATCGGTTCTTCTTTTTCTGCTTTTTCAGGTTTGGCGGGTGTTTCTGCAGTGGATTTTTTTTGATTGATTTCTGCTGAACTAGGCGTTTTCTCAGTCGCAAGAAAAGGATTCGGCCCATAGTTAAAATATACCCAGATACCGATGGCGCTGGCAAGGCCTAGTGCATAACCCACAAATCCGCCCAAGAATGCCGAGCCGCCTTTTTCCGGCGTCGACCGTGCAGTTTTGCGGGATTTGTAATCTCGACTCATGGATATCCTTCAGTATTATTCGGTTACATTTTATCAGGAGCGTTGACACCGAGTAATGTCAAACCGTTAATTAAAACTTGGCGAATGGCTGCGATCAACGCCAATCGTGCGTTTTGCAATGGAATTTCCGCTACCAGAAAACGTGTGGAATTATAGTAGCTATGAAATTCGCTCGCCAGCTCCCGAAGATAGAAGGCGATAAGGTGCGGCGAGTATTCGCGTGCAGCCATTTCTACAGTATCCGGAAAGTCGATAAGTTTTTGTAATAGCGCCAATTCAAGCGGGTTCGTCAGTATCGTGGTATCCGCGGAGTTCAGTTCGTCTACTTGGCCATCCCACTGCGCCAGCACGCTGCATACCCGCGCATGCGCGTACTGCACATAATAGACCGGGTTTTCGTTACTTTGCGATTTGGCTAAATCCAGATCAAAGTCCAGGTGCTGATCGCTTTTGCGCATGACATAGAAGAAACGAGCCGCATCTTTACCGACTTCCTCGCGTAGTTCCCGTAAAGTGACAAACTCACCGGAGCGCGTCGACATTGGTGCTTTCTTACCGTCACGATAAAGCACCGCGAATTGCACCAAGGCGATTTCAAGTTTTGACGGATCCAGCTCAAGCGCTTGCAAGGCGCCTTTTACCCGTGGAATATAGCCATGATGATCGGCGCCCCAAATATTAATGACTTGATCGAAGCCGCGTTCGAATTTGTTCAGATGGTAGGCAATGTCTGAAGCGAAGTAAGTGAATTGTCCATTCTCGCGCTGCACCACGCGGTCTTTCTCATCGCCAAAATCGGTCGAACGAAACCAAATGGCACCATCTTGTTCGTATAGGTATTTTTTGTCCTCGAGCAATTGCATAGTACGTGCAACGGCGCCGTTATCGTATAAAGACTGTTCTGAAAACCACACGTCGAATTCGACGCCGAATTCCATGAGATCATTGCGGCAATCGCCCAGTTGTTCGGTCAATACGAAATTATGAAAATACGCATAGTCTTGTCCCAGGATTTTTTTGGCGTTGGCGATCAGTATATCCAAATGCTCATCGGTAGAGACTACGGTCTCTAATACTTGCGCAGGCAACCCATCCAGCAATAATGCAGGTTGGTGGACATAGCGGTTTGTATGCGCCTGGAAAATTAACTGCGCCATGGTGCGCACATAACTGCCCTGATACGCATTTTGCGGGAACGGTATGTGGATATCGTTGAGTTCCAGATACCGCAGCCAGGTTGAAAGCGTCAAGATATCCATCTGACGGCCTGCATCATTCACATAAAACTCACGCGATACGTTGAAACCTGCTGCCGATAGGACATTTGCGAGGCTCGCACCATAGGCGGCGCCACGGCCATGCCCGACATGCAGGGGGCCGGTCGGGTTCGCGGATACAAATTCCACTTGAATTTTTTTTCCTTGTCCGAAACCGCCGTGACCGTAAGCAGCTTTGCCTTGCAGCACTTGATACACGCATTGCTGCTTGGCAGCATGGGTTAAAAACAAATTGATGAAACCGGCGCCGGCAACTTCCACTTTTTCCAGATGCGGCGATGCGGGGAGGGCGGCAATCAGCAAACCGGCAACTTCGCGGGGATTTTTATGCAGCGATTTGGCCAATTGCATGGCCAGATTGCAGGAATAATCGCCATGACTGGCCTGTTTGGTGCGGGTTAATTCTATGCGTAGCACCGTATCCGCGGATATGATGGCGCGCGCCGCTTGCTCTAAAAGTCCGGAGAAATGGGTTTTGAAATTCGGGTAATCACAAGAAGTCATGGTTAGGAATCAGCGTTATCAGATTTGTACGGCCGGATTTATCGTGTATTGCCGCTATTTTATCAGGTCGCGGAATCAGACCAAAGATTGTTGTCGGTAGGTTTCAAATAAACAGATGCCAGCGCTGACCGCGACGTTCAAACTTTCAACCCCGCCGAGCATGGGTATCCGTATCAATTGATCGCAATTTTCCCGTGTCAGACGGCGCATGCCTTTTTCTTCAGAGCCGAATACCCAGGCGACGGCGCCTTGCAACTGAAAATGCGTCAGTTCGTGTTCAGCGTCTTCAGCAGTTCCGTAAATCCACACATCACGCTCCTTTAATTGCTTGAGCGTACGTGCAAGATTGGTGACTGCGATATATGGCACGGTATCGGCCGCGCCGCTGGAGACTTTGTAGACCGTAGGTGTCAAGCCGACTGCCCGGTCTTTAGGAGCAATCACCGCGTGAACACCGAAGGCATCGGCTACCCGCAGGCACGCACCCAAATTATGCGGATCCTGAATTCCGTCGAGTACCAGCAAGCGCGCTGGTTCGGTCAAGCTGTCGAGAATATCGTCAAGATCGAAATGCTGGCTTTTCGCATCAACGTTGGCAATCACGCCTTGATGGCGATGACTGCCGGTAATCTCGGTGAGTTTTGAGCTATCACCCGTGATTATGCGAATTTTGTGGTTTCCGGCGAGTTGCATCAGGCTACGCGCGCGTTGATCATCGCGCGTAGCATCAATGATGATCTCTTTGATACTCCCGGGATTTTGCCGCAAGCGGCTGGTAATGGCATGAAAGCCGAAAATGAAGCGCGTACCTGACACAGTTTGATTAGTTGAGAGTTGGAAACGGCAATTGCGTTATGTCGAGTGATTGCTGGGCAATATTGTAAAGTAAATTCAACCCATTAACCTGACTTCTTTTTTCTGGCGCTCGCTTTAGATTGAGGTCGCTTCGGTTTTTTCTCGGATTCGATCAACACAAAATCAATTTTACTGGTTTCCAGATCGACACGGACTACTTGTACGCAGACCCGGTCACCCAACCGGAATTGCTTGCCGCTGCGCTCGCCAAGCAGCATATGCTTTGCAGCATCGAAGTGAAAATAGTCGCTGGGCAGATCGGAAATATGGACCAATCCTTCGACATACACTTCGTCGAGCGCTACGAACAAACCGAAGCCGGTTACGCTACTGATAACGCCATCAAAACATTCGCCGATTTTATCCTGCATGTAAAAACATTTAAGCCAGGCTTCAACGTCCCGCGTGGCATCGTCGGCGCGCCGTTCGGTCATGGAACAATGCTGACCCAACGTATGCCAATCTCCCGGCTGATAGATCTCACCCTCCAAAACAGCTTTGATTGCCCGATGAACGAGCAAGTCAGGGTAACGCCTGATCGGCGAAGTAAAATGCGTATAAGCATCATAGGCCAGACCGAAATGCCCGGTTAGATCCGGGCTATAGATGGCTTGTTGCAAAGAACGCAGCATGACTGTCTGCAACAACTGGGCATCCGGCCGGTCTTGAATTTTGAGCAAGGTTTGTGCGTAGTCTTTGGCACTCGGCTTATTCTTGCCGCCGAGCGGAATACCGAATTCTTTCAGGAAATTGCGTAATGCTTCAATTTTCTCTGGCGCAGGGCTTTCATGGATACGGTATAGCGTGGTCTGGCCATTCTTTTGCAGAAAATCCGCGGCGCACACATTGGCCGCCAGCATGCATTCTTCGATTAAGCGGTGCGCATCGTTGCGTTGTACCGGTACGATTTTTTCGATCTTACCTTGGTCGTTGAAAAACATTTGTGTTTCAGTCGTTTCGAAATCAATTGCACCGCGTTTTTTGCGAGCTTTCAATAACGCCTTGAAGAGTTTGTCGAGTAATTGCAAATGCGGCAGCAATTCAGCGTATTCTTCGGCTTGTTGACCACTGCTGTCGGCCAGCATGACGGCGACGCGGGTATAGGTCAACCGGGCATGAGACCGCATGACGGCAGGATAGAATGTGTATTCGATAATCTCACCGCTCGTCTTAAAGCGGATTTCGCAAACCATGCATAAGCGTTTTTGGTTAGGATTCAGCGAGCACAGTCCATTTGATAAAACTTCCGGAAGCATCGGGATCACCCGCCTTGGAAAGTACACCGAGTTGCCGCGGTTATAGGCCTCCTGGTCGATTGCATCGCGTGGTTTGACATAGTGGCTGACATCCGCGATGGCAACGAACAGTCGGTAACCTTTGCCGTCTTTCTCGCAATAAACAGCATCGTCGAAATCTTTCGCGGTCTCACCGTCGATTGTAACCAGAGGTAAGTGACAAAGATCCCGGCGTCCCGACCATTCTTTTTTCAAAACATTTTTCGGAAACTTCGCTGACAGTTTAGCGATTTCGGCTGAAAACTCGTAGGGAAGATCATGCTTGCGCAGCGCGATCTCAATTTCCATTCCCGGTGCGGTGTAATTACCCAGGATTTCAACAATTTTACCGATCGGTTGTGCGTGCTTGTTGGGTTGCTGAATGATTTCCACCATCACAACCTGACCGGCTTTTGCTTTTAACGAATGCTCCTTGGCAATCAGAATATCCTGGCTGATGCGCTTATTTTCCGCGACTACAAATAAAATGCCGTGATCGATATGCAACCGGCCGACTAATCTTGTGTTAGCCGATTCCAATACTTCGACGATTGCTGCTTCGCGCCGGCCGCGCCGGTCCAGACCAATTTCGCGCACGAGAACCCGGTCGCCGTGCAACGCCTTGTGCATTTCTTTGGCGCTGAGATACAGATCGCCGCTGCCATCGTCCGGAATTAAAAAACCGAAGCCGTCCGCATGTCCTTGCACCCGGCCTGTAATCAAATCCAGTTTTTCCATCACGCAAATATCGTTTTTGCGGTTACGGAAGATCTGGCCTTCACGCATCATCGCCGCTAGGCGGCGGTCGAACAATGTTTGTTCTTTTTTGTTAATGGACAGCAGTTTATAAAGCGTGCGTTCGGCAACCGGAATCCCTTGTTGTTTTAAAATTTGCAGGATATATTCCCGGCTTGGCAAGGGCTGCGGGTAGCGTTCTTTCTCACGTTTGAGAAAAGGATCCAGATCGCGCAATTTCTGCTTCTTGTGATTTGACAAAACAATGATTTCCTATAGAATGACGCGTTTTTCGGCAGCCTATAATCCTGGCTGCATCTTGCCCAGATGGCGGAATTGGTAGACGCGCATGGTTCAGGTCCATGTGCCTTCGGGTGTGGAGGTTCGAGTCCTCTTCTGGGCACCATGAAATAGCTAAATGACCGC
>LWDH01000051.1 GCA_002083395.1 Proteobacteria bacterium SG_bin4
ACTCAATGAGGTTTTGTGGGGAGACCTCAGAGTCCGCTTCCTTAGATTGTTGTTACGGAGCCTGTTGACAAGCGGTTAGAAAAAATCTTTATCAGTCTATGCAGACGTTTTTATAAACCGCAACAGCCATTTGAAAATTAAATTTTTGGAGTAATAACAATATGAAAAATATTCATGAAACAATCATCGTGGGAGGCGGTGCTGCAGGTATGAATTGCGCACTCAAGCTTCAGGAAGCCGGACGACCGTACACACTCATCACAGACCGAATCGGGGGCCGGATCATGGATCGCAAAGATGTGAATATGAATTTCGGCGCTGTCTTCTATTTCGCAAATTATAAGCATATGAAGAAGATAATCAGTGATGGCGGTAAAGTTCTCCCTTCTCTTCGGGCAGGGTGCTGCCATCCTAATGAAACAACACAGTATTCTGCACTAAGCATGCGGACCTTGAGGCATGGCTTCCAGCTGCTGAAATTTTTTCTGTTCATGCGCATGAAGTTTGTCCCTAAATACGAGAATTATAAAAATGACTGTGAGAATATGCAGGTAAAAGATGCTCTGAAAAGAAATCCTTTTATCGAAGAACTTTTCTACATGACTGCCGATCACTTCATAAGAAAAATGAAAATTCAGCAGATTGCTGATGACCTTATCTCGCAGTTCGCGCATGGATGCACCGGTTCCAGAATCAATACTCTTTCAGCACTCGATTATCTCAACTGTGTTCAGGGGCTTGTACTTGAACTCAAGCTCTTCCGTTTTGACGAAGACGCAATGACGGCGAGACTGCGAAACGGAAATGGAGAGGTTTTATTCGACAGCGTTAAATCTGTGCATAGAAATTCTGAGGGTACATATTCCATTGATACCGTTTCGGGAAAAAAATACAGCGCTACAAATGTAGTACTGGCTACTCCAGCCGATGTGACTGTCAGAATAGTCAAGTCGGTAGTTGAAATGCCTGAGATACGTAATGCATCCGTGCTTTATGCATATTTGGTTCGCGGTGAAATGAAAGAAAGATACAGGCATCATCTTGTGCATATTTTTGCGGATACTATACCTATTATTTTTACTCGCAAAAGAAGTGCAGGGGAATATGAGGTATTCACAGAGAAAGAGATCGATATGGGGAAATATTTTGACGAATACGCGATTGTAGAAAAAATATACTGGCCCAAAGCGCTCTTCACCAACCCGAATATAGTTCTGAATCAGAATCTTGCAGAGAATCTTTATATGGCCGGGGACCATAATGGCCTGGGGATGGAACCTGCTGCAGTATCAGGAATATATGCAGCTAACCAGATATTGAAATCTATAAAATAAAAAGAGAAAAATAGAATGAAAAGAAAACATAAAATGTAGTAATTCAGACCCGATCTGACAGTCACCCGATTTGATGAAGTGTCTGTTATATCAGGTCGTACACATTACTGTTTGCCATCAATCGGCTTGTTATCAGCATCTGAAGCTTTTGTATCATGCCTGGTAATATCATCCGGTCCATAGGCAGACATTTTAGGCCGATCCATTAAATGCCCATCGGGAGTCCTTCTCGGTTCATTACATGCCGTGAACAACCCTATCGAAATTAGTACCGCTACAAAAATAAACCTTTTCGCCATGATTCGTCTCCTTTGCTTATTGTAAATTGATCAAAGTAATCTTTTTGAGTGGTATACCAGTTGATCTATATCAATTATGCTCGGTGACCAGTGTCATCCGCTTTAATTATTAGCTTAAGGAAAAGCTTATTAACTGCCTTGCCACATTGAGTGGCGCTCAAACACTCGCCTATCATATTATTGATAAGCCTCGCTTCTCGCGCTCCATCCGCCTTGCATCTCATCTTGCTCGGCCAATTAATCAGCATTTTCTTAATTTATGCGAATTGTTTATCGAAGAAAATCAAAGGCAAGCACGAAACGAAGTTCTGAACTGCTGATATATAATCGTTCTTCCTTCATTCGCATGCAGGTGCCGTGTGTCAGTATCCCGAAGCCTGAAAATATCGTTCAAATTTTTAAGCCTGATGGCATTGACCCATATCGGTATTGCCAATGGCCAGGCGGTTAATTTCAGCTATAAAAACGGCCCCCGGATCAAATCCAGCGACGGTAATTTTGAATTGGGTCTTAATGGCCGAGGGCACTTTGATGCGCATTGGCTGTATCCGGATCAGGCGAATCCTGACTATCCGGCAATTGGCAGCCAGTTGCAACATGGCGATGCACGCGAAGGCTTCAATTGGCGCAGAACCTATGCCACGGTCACCGGAAAAATTCATCGCATCAATTTCAAATTCGAGAACGATTTTGCTGTCAACGCTACCACCGCATTCCCGCATAGCCTGCGAGAAGCATGGGTAGCGACTCAATTAGGCCCGGGGCAGCTCACCATCGGTCAATTTAAGCCCTACCGGGGTTTGGAGGAAATTACCAGCTCCAACGACATCACGTTGATGGAACGGCCGTCGACATCTTCGACCGGCATATACGGCGGCCGTCAGTTCTTGACCGGCATCGGCTACCGGACATTAATCCGGGACAATCTGGGATTCGGACTCTATGTCATGAGTCTGTCGCACTTCGGTTTGCCGGTAGAAGGCATCAGCTATGGCGGGCGGATGGTTTGGCTGCCGCTTGATCGAGATGAGCAGCTTGTTCATCTGGGTTTCTCGATCAGCCGCGATACCGCCAACCGGGATTCGCTATCGGCCAGAATCACCGATGTTTATGGCGGGCGGCAAGGCATCAGTCAATCCTTGGGCATTGCCGGCGCCAGTCCCAGCGCGCCTAATCATAACAGCCAGTCGACATTCTCCGCCGAAGCCGCGTATGCAACCGGCCCGTTGACACTGCAAGGCGAATACGCCATCGCCCGGCTCGACAATACCCACCTGGGCAGCAACCATCCTCACGACTCCACGATTCAGGCATTCTACGCCCAAGCCAGTTGGTTTCTCACCGGCGAAACTGCAGTCTATCGAAAAGACCGCGGCGCTTTCGGCAAGCCGCAACCGATTAGCAAATGGGGCGCGCTGGAGTTAGCGGGACGCTATGACCTCGCGGAAAATTTCTCGCAAAGCCTCGGCGCCAATCCTTGCAGAACCGGAACCTCCAAATGCCAGGTTCAAATCATTACGCTGGGAGTCAACTGGTACCCATATCCCAATATCCGCTTGATGCTAAATTATTATCTTACCGAGGCGATGCTCGGTCATTCCGGTCATGGCACCCCGGCGCGCACCGATCATTTCTCGGTGCTATCTTTCCGCACTCAAATCAGTTTTTGATTTCCGCCGCGGGTTACAATCAAGGTTTTGGTTTCGCCGAATGCAACAGACCATCGCTGGTTAATCCATAAAAATTTTTAAACGCTACCGAATCATGCAATGAACACCTCCGATACTTTTCAGTTTGCCTTCCGCTCACTCTCGGCACACCGCTTACGTACCGTTTTATCGGCTTCCGGCATCGCCATCGGTATCGCAGCGGTGATTTTGTTAACGGCGATCGGCGACGGCATACAGCGCTTCGTGCTGGCGGAATTTACCCAATTCGGCACCAACATCGTCACCATCACCCCCGGAAAAATCAATACACACGGCGGTTCTCTCGGCGCTATCGGCAGCGCACGGCTAATGACCATCGAAGATGCCATGGCGCTCAAACAAAGCCGCTATGCGCAATTTACCAATGCCAGCGTGGTCGGTAATGCCGAAATCCGCGCGCAAGGCCGCAGCCGCCGAGTGACCGCCTATGGTCAAGGGCCGGATTTTGCCAAGGCTTTTAATATGCAAATCGAAACCGGGCAATTTTTGCCCGACGACGACCCACGCAATCCGCGTGCCTACGTGGTGCTTGGCGCGAAAGTCCGTACTGAATTATTCGGCGACGCCAATCCTTTGGGCGCTTTGCTGCAAGTCGGGGGATCGCGTTTCCGCGTTATCGGCGTGATGGCCTCCAAAGGGCAAGTGCTCGGTTTCGATCTGGACGATACAGTTTTCATGCCAACCACGCGGGCGCTGGAAGTTTTTAACCGGCAAGGGGTCATGGAAATTCAGTTTTCTTATCTGCCCGATGCGTCGGTACAAGCGGTAGTCGATGACATTCGCCGCATTTTGATTGCCCGCCATGGCCGCGAAGACTTCACTGTCAAACCGCAACAGCAAATGCTGAATACGTTATCAACCGTTCTAAGCGTTTTAAAATTCGCGGTGGCAGCTTTGGGCGGCATTTCCCTGATCGTCGGCGGTGTCGGCATGGTGACGCTGATGCATATCGCGGTCTCCGAGCGGATTTCCGAAATTGGTTTACTCACAGCGCTGGGCGCCACTCGCGCACGCATCCGCACATTGTTCTTGCTGGAATCCATGGCGCTTTCGACACTCGGCGGTTTGGCCGGATTGATCATCGGTTCCGGCATCGCGTGGCTGCTTAAACTGCTGGTCAGCGGATTGCCGGTCCATATCCCATGGAATTTTGTATTGGGTGCATTGGGTTTGTCGATGCTGATCGGATTGGCTGCCGGCGTGGCGCCTGCGATGCGGGCAGCCAGATCAAACCCGGTTAATGCATTGCGAACCGAGTGACTGATTCGCTTCCGGCAAGCGCTGAAATAGGCATTCTTGCGAATCTGCACACTTCACTGGAGACCTTTGCACGGCGTCATGAGCGGTGCGAGAATAAGGTAAAAATTTTCGAAAACGCGGAGTTTACACGGAGTAAATGAGCATTTTATGCGAATTTTTAACGCAATTATCGTGCCGCGTAGCAGCCGTGCAAAGGTCTCCACTGATGAACGATCGTTAAATCAGTCGATCTGCGATCGCTACTCCATATTGGATTTTTTCTCTCGCAAATAAACGGCTATTTTACCGCCCATTTCTATAAAACATTGATTCTCATTTGTATTACTATTAGCGCATACTCTCAAGCGGGTTTCTCCTAATGCTCATTCAGGTCTTGCAGGTGCGATGCGAAGGTTTATTTCGATTTCATTGATCGGCTTCGCTTGGTTGTGCAGCACCGGTGAACTGTCAGCGCAGGAATCAAAAGAACCGCGCTTCCGCTTAAGCGGATTCGGCACTTTGGATGTAACGGCTGCCGGCACCAAGCAAATCGGCTACCACAACGAATTCAGCCATGCCCCGCAATATGGCGGTGTTTCAATCTTTTCCGGTTCAGTCGGCGGTTTACAACTGGATGCGGATCTGCTGCCCAAATTAAGCGCCACGGTTCAAGGCGTTGTCAAAGAAAGAAGCAAGCAAGACTTGTTCAATTTCCTCGATTGGGCTTTCTTGCGCTATCAGGTAACGCCGAATACCACCATCCGCGCCGGTCGCATGGGAATCGATCTGTTTATGCTTTCCGAGTACCGGAATGTCGGTTTCGCCTACCTCTGGGCGCGGCCGGTCCTGGAATTCTATATGCCGATTTCATTAAGCCATTTTGATGGATTCGACATTAAATATTCCCGCCGTATCGCACCCGGTTTTTTTGAAATCAAGGCTTATGGCGGTCAAACCGGCTCGGATATCACCGTCAGCAGAGGCGATTTGAGTTTAAGGGAGCGGCCTTTCTTCGGCGCTAACGCTTCCTTGGAAACCGATCACTGGAAGTTCCGTCTGACGTTTGCATCCGCGGAAGTGCATGCAATTCGCAACCAGCCTTATCACCAGCTGCAAAACGCGCTCAACAATGTTCCTCCCGTATTTTGGCCGCAAGCGGCGGAAGTCGCTGATCATATATCCGCGGAAGGTAAGCAAAGCAGTTATTACTCGGCGGGCATCGCGTATGACAAAAATGCTTGGGTGGTTCAGTCCGAGTTTGCCTGGTTCGACTCGAAGTGGCCGAGCGTTAATTTAACCAATGGCTATCTGAGCGTTGGCCGCCGGTTCGGACCGGTCACCTGGTACAGCATCGGCTCCTATGCCAAATCGCTGAATTCCCCGCTTAATCTCCAGACAGATCCTGCCACGCCAGCCAGCATTGCAAGACTCCAGGACATTACCGAAACCGCATTTAACCGGACGCTCATCGATCAAAATACCTTTTCTCTCGGCGCTCGCTGGGATCTGAATCATCAAACCGCGTTGAAAGCCCAGTGGGACCATACCTGGGTCCGGAAAAATGGCGGGGGGTTTTTGATTACCCAGGAACCGCTGACGCATGACACTTCAATCGATACGTTCAGTGTCAATCTCAATTTCATTTTCAAATGATGAAATATTGGATTGCCATCATCGTATTACTGCTGCTGATATCCACTCAGACCCGGGCAGATATTGTGGTCGTGGTGCATCCATCGAGCCGGCTGAAACATTTAACGCAACAGCAAGTCATTGATATCTATATGGGCCGCATTCATTCCGTCGACGATATCGATCCGGTTATTCCTTACGATCAACCGCAAGATTCGGAAATCCGGGAAAATTTTTACCGATTCTTGATGGGGAGACCGATTGCGTTCATTAATGCGTATTGGGCAAGGTTATTGTTCACTGGCCGCGCTTCCCCGCCCAGGCAAGTTACTGATAATATGAGCATCATAGACATTGTTGAAAGAAATCCAAATGTCATTGGTTACATCGATGAAAGGAATCTGAATGATCGTGTCAGTGTTGTCTTTAGAGTCGTAATCCATGCGCAATAAACTTCACTTTCGTGTCTCCCGCATCGTGACATTGGGCGCCATCGTGTTCGCCCTAGCGGCTTCCATCGTCTCCTACGTCCGCACGCAGTCTGATGAATTCGAGTTGATGAAGAAAGCGCTTGAGCAGTTATTTTCCACAGTACAACGCAATGCGGAAATCGCGGCTTATCTGGACAGCAAAGACCTTGCCGAAGAAGTTGTCGAGAGCTTATCCGGAAACGATATCGTTGCCGGTGTCATGCTATCCAGTGTTACCGGCATGGTAATCACATCGTCGTGGGAAGATTCTGATGCGGAAGCATTACGCTTTCCGCTCTATACGCCTTTCCCCGATTTTGTACAAATCGGTGAAGTAAAAATACAATTGAATGCAGCGTTGCTGAATTCACGCGTGCTGAAATCGGCGTTTGAGCAGATGCTCATTTTAATCGTTCTGATCGCGGTCATTTCGATTTTAATTCTGGTTTTAGTTTTACGGGTACTAACCTACCCCGTCCAGTCAATCGCAGCGAACTTGCACTGTATTGTTCCCGGCGACGAAAACAGCTTGCACTGCCCGAAAGGGCACGAGGAAGACGAAATCGGCAATCTGGTCAACGATATCAATAAGCTACTGCAATCTGCGCGGCAAACGATTCAGCAAGAACAATATTTGCGCAGCCGGGTGGAAAATCTGGAGAAACATTTCCGCTTGATTTTTGAACGCGCCAGCGCCGGCATCTTTCTGCTGGACCAGCATTTTTATCTCGACTCCATCAACCAGGCGTTTAAAGATATTGCCGGTATCGCGCTGAAAGAACGGCGCGCGGATAAACTGAAAATTTATTTTCCGGATTTATTTTATGACGTAGCCGTCGTGCGAAATCTATTGGAAGAAGTACTAAAATCCGGCAAGCAAGCAGCTTGCGATTTGCGATTAGCCACATTAACGACTGGCGGAGAACGTTGGCTGCACTGTTTATTTTCAGTCGTCAAAAACGATGAAGGAGACAGTCTGATCGAAGGTTTGGTGATTGATGTCACTGAGCGTACCTTCGAAATGGAACGGATATTGTTCGAGTCGCAGCACGACGCGCTAACGCAGCTATTGAACCGCCGCGCCGGCGAGCAACGGCTCGATGACATGATACGCAACGCCAGCCGCTCCAGCAGTCAAATTCTGCTAATGCTTATCGACCTCGACGGCTTCAAAGGCATCAACGACAATTACGGCCACGATGCCGGCGACAAGGTATTGGTTGAAGTATCACGTCGTATGCAGTCGGTCATCCGTAAGGAAGACATCTTGATCCGACTGGGAGGGGATGAATTTGTGATCGGATTCCCGATTAAAGACAGTGGTACTGATGAAAGTGAGCAAGTGATCAATAAATTACAACAGCAATTAACCACTGAGGTTGTATTGGGCGATGGTCTGCCGGTAGCGATCGGTGCAAGCATCGGCACTGCTTTATATCCCAGAGACGGCGCTGATCTGGGTTCATTGATGACTCATGCGGATAGCGCAATGTATCAAATGAAAAAGCAAAGAAAAAAACCTGTTAGAAAATTGCTATTACTTCCTTAATCCAAAGAACGAATGTACAGTGACATTAGTCTCCGCTGAGAACAATATCTCAATTCCATACAGAACTGCAAATACTGGAAAATCCTCCAATACGCTAAAATAGGCAAACAACGCGTTCTCCAATTGATGCATTCGAAGCTATTTCGTAAATTCATCCAAAAAATAATTAAGGAGTCAATCATGCGTATCTTGCTCTTTCTAATCATGATGTTTACCTTCAACCCAACTTATGCCGCTTGCAAAAGCTCGCTGCTCGATCAAAATTTCCGCAAACTTGCGGGAACGGAATCGGTGAATTTATGCGAAGCCTATGCCGGCAAAGTATTGCTCATCGTCAATACCGCGAGTAAATGCGGCTACACCCCTCAGTATGAAGGATTGGAACAGCTCTATGAAAAATACCGGCAGCAAGGATTAGTAGTGCTCGGTTTTCCGTCGAATGATTTCATGGGCCAGGAACCCGGTACGGAAGAGCAAATTCGCGACTTCTGCCATCTCACCTACGATGTCAAATTCCCGATGTTTGAAAAAACCTTGGTAAAAAAAGAGCATGCGCATCCTTTCTATGTGAAACTGGCTGAGTTGTCAGGCACTTATCCAACTTGGAATTTCCAGAAATATCTAATTGGACGCGATGGCCAGCTGATTACTCATTTCAGTCCGCACACCCAGCCTCTCGATCCGGGTGTTATAACCGCTATCGAACAAGCTCTGCAGCCATAAGCGGATGACCCATCAGCCGCCTTCTGATCGCAATCCCGAGGGCGACAAAAAGCCGGAAATCAGCCTTTTGTCGCTCCTGATTTTATCCTTATTTATCGGATTGATCGTGGGCGCAGGGATCGACAAATCGCTTATCCTTCCCGTTACGCTGGTTACTGCGATTATTTTCTATATCAAGCGTGACAAAATTGCTGCCACCGATATTCAAACGCCATCAAGCGCAAAATCAACAAAACATAACCATTCGATCGAGAACACCTATCATTGGCCGGATTTGGGGCAATTCAATTGCGCCATCCATGCGGAACCCTATCAAAAAACGATCCAGCAACTCGTGCAGGAAAATACTGCTGCTTCTGATCAATCACCGTCGGCGCAATCACTCATTTTTACAGCGCAATTGATCCCGGATCTCAGCAATCCCTTTGACACCGATATTATCCGGGTGGAGATTCACCAGCAAACGGTCGGCCATCTGTATGGAGAACCGGCGCGAAGTTTCCGTGATCGATTGAAGGAAAAACGACTGACGGATCAAGTTACCTTTTGTAAGGCATTGATCATCATCGTCAACTCTGCCGAGAGCAAACCGCTTCACTATCGTGTCATGCTGGATTTGGCACTGCCGGATTGCCATTAAAGCTCGTTGGTGCCAATCCTTATAATCAGTGCTCCCTTGCGATTGACGCTTTCTGCATCTTTCTGTACAGTCGGAATGAGGTCAGCGAGCTTTTTTCAACTTTTATTCCTAAACTAAATGATCCATCACGTTAGCGGCGATATTCTTCTTTCCAAGGCACATGCCATTGCACACGGCGTTGCGCCGAATGATCCATTTTCTTCCGGTTTGGCGTTGAGCTTGAGGGAGCAATGGCCGGCGATGTATAAGGATTTCCGGCATTTCTGCCAAACCACACACCCGAAAACCGGGAGTGCTTGGGTATGGGGCGGCGCTGAAGGAGCGCGTATCATCAATTTGTTTACGCAAGATGCCGCGCCTGATCATGCTTCCAAGCCGGGGAAAGCAACTATCGAACATGTGAATCACGCGTTGCGGGAATTGCGCCGGTTAATGGATGCAGAAAAATTTCACAGCCTCGCGTTACCTCGCCTCGCTACCGGAGTCGGCGGATTGAGCTGGGAGGAAGTCAGCCCCCTGATCGCTAAGCATTTAGGCGATTTGCAAGTCCCGGTTTACGTCTATGTCACCTTCCACAAGGGCATCGCTGCCAGCGAGCCTGCATGATGGCTTCGAGCAGTTGCGATGGGCCAGGAAATCAACCAGACGCAATTCGATGATCAAATTTTCAAGGAATATCGGCGTCGTCTATTCCGGGAAATTGAATTACTAGAGGAACAGCTTTCACAAGGTATTTTTTCAACGATCGGTGAAATCGGCGGCTATGAGCTTGAATCCTGGCTGGTGGATCACAATTATTTTCCATCACCGATCAATCAAGCCTTCCTGACGCGTCTCAACAATCCTTTGGTGGTGCACGAACTGTCACGTTTTAATGTCGAGCTCAACGGCGCACCGGTGCCACTGAAAGGTAACGCACTGTCAGCCATGGCATCCGAGCTCGGTCAGAATTGGCACGAATGCCAGGAAGTTGCACATCAGATGGATAGCGTGCTGATGATGATCGGCATTTTGCCGACGGTGCGGCAATCCGATTTATGTCTGGCGAATATGTCAGAACTCAAACGTTACCGCGCGCTGAACGAACAAGTGTTCAAGCGCCGTTGCGGACGTCCCTTGCATGTCTGCATCAATGGGCGCGAGCGTCTCGATATCGCTCATCCGGATGTGATGCTGGAAGCTGCTACCACATCGTTCCAAGTGCATTTGCAGAGCGCGCAGCATAATGCCGTGCGCTATTTCAACGCATCCATTATCGCAGCCGGGCCATTGATGGCAGCGTCAGGCAATTCGCCGTTGTTATTCGATACCGATCTCTGGGATGAAACACGCATTCCGCTGTTTGAACAATCGGTTGAAATTAACGACCAATCCCAACTTGGGAACCACCGCGTCAGTTTTGGCTGTGGTTATGTCCGCGATTCCCTGTTCGAATGTTTTGCAGAAAATCTTGCACATCATGATGTATTGTTGCCTATTTTAATGGACAGCCCGCCACAGCAGTTTGCACACCTCCGATTGCACAATGGCACGATTTGGCGCTGGGTTCGGCCGCTGATCGGTTTTGACCCCGACGGTACGCCGCATTTGCGCATCGAGCAGCGCGTGCTACCAGCCGGTCCTACGATTGCCGATATGATCGCCAATGCCGCCTTGTCTTTTGGCCTGACGCATTATCTTGCCACCATGCGCGAGGCGCCGGAAGTTGCTTTCAGTTTTAACCTGGCCTGTGATAATTTTTATGCCGCCGCACGCCATGGGCTTCAGGCCGAATTAGCCTGGCTGGATGGCTGCACCAGCGAAGCGCGCATTCTATTGCTCGAAGATATTCTGCCGATGGCGCGCCAAGGGCTGGTAGCGCTTGGCATCGACAAGACCGACATCGATCGCAATCTTGGCATTCTGGAATCCCGCATTAAAAGCGGTCAAACCGGCGCTGCATGGCAGCGCGCATATCGCGAGAAATACCAGGCAGACAGCTTGCATTTGGTTGCCACCTATCTGGAACGGCAACGAAGCGGCGCGCCGGTGCATGAATGGGCACTGTAAGCATGCTGACGGAATTAGATTACTTGCCGGATGGACTGCTGCAGGTGGAAGCGACCGGATTACATACGGTATTGCCCGGCCCTACCCTGATTCACTTGCCCGGCAGGCGTGAAGCGCCGTTGTTTGTATCGATCCTGTTGCACGGCAACGAAGACACCGGTTTGAAAGCCCTGCAGATGGTTTTGAAGAAATATCAAAACCAGCTTCTGCCGCGCGCCCTGTCACTGTATATCGGCAATGTTACCGCCGCCCGTGCGGGAGTTCGCCGCTTGGAAAATCAGTTGGACTACAATCGCGTTTGGTCGCTCGAAAATGGTGCGGTCGTTACCGAAGAACACCGCATGATGCGCCAAATCATCAGCATCATGGCGCACCGCAAGGTGTTTGCCAGCATCGACATTCATAACAATACCGGTTTGAATCCGCATTACGCCTGCGTCAACCGCCTGGACGATGCCTTTTTGCATTTGGCCACGATGTTTTCGCGCATCGTCGTGTATTTCACCCACCCCAAAGGCGTTCAATCCGAAGCATTTGCCAGGCTTTGCCCAGCGGTTACGGTGGAATGCGGCAAGCCGGGTGGAATCGGCGGCATCGAGCACGCGGCTTGTTTTGTCGAAGGCGCGTTGCATTTATCTGCGTTTCCGGCGCATCCCGTGGCCAGCCAGGATCTGGAATTGTTTCAATCGGTCGCGGTTGTCACCGTCCCACAAGAGATCAGTCTCAGCGTCGGCGATCCTGCGACGGATTTATGCTTGATTGAAAATATTGATTATTACAATTTCCGTTTGCTCGATCCCGGCACGCATCTGGCAGTAGTGGCGCCCGGATGCGCCAAGCCTTTGCAAGTGCGCAATGGCCTGGGTTGCGACATGAGTGCACATTACTTCGAAAACCGTGACGGCAATTTATTGACCCGGCAGCTAGTAATGCCCGCGATGCTGACGCGCGATACCCGCATCATCCGCCAGGATTGTTTGTGCTATTTGATGGAACGTCTGGATCGAAAGCCTTGATAGATGATCGTTTTAACTGATCGATCCGGCTAGAAATCCGCCATCTGTTTAAATGTATGAAAATTTGAACCCGGTTTTTTCTTAAAATTAATATCAATCCGGCAGCATCATAAGAAAAGCTTGCACTTTATTTGAAAATGAATATAATGAGAATCATTCTCATTTGATTCGGAAAAACACATCATGAATATTTTAAGTTCTCAACCAGTCAGCGCAAGAAACTTACCGCAATCCGGAATAGCGGAAATCAACAAACTCATCGATAGCGATGTCTTGTTCAGACATGGCGACGTCGTGATCATCCTGCACAAAGGTGAACAATATGCATTGCGCCGTACGCGAAATGGCAAGCTGATTCTGAACAAATAGTGGATAAAAAGCGGATATCCTGTATATTTATGCTTGTAAGTTGTTAGCGGTATCGTACTTCGTAAAGCCAGCTAAAACCTGATTTACGGATGCATGTTAACAGACCGTTGAAAAACGTTTCGAGGCAGCCGATACAAGGCAAAAACAGGCGAAAAAGCGCAGTTTATGCGGTATAAATGAGCATTTTGAGCTTGTTTTTAACACCGTAGCGGCAACGCCGATAGTTTTTCAACGGCCTGTTAAGGACTCATGCAAGGCATGCTGATCGGCACAATACAAGCAATTGAATTGAGAATGCAGATAATACAGTACCAGTGCGATATCTTTCCGATACTGCCGTAGATGTGCAAAAGACTTGTCTGAGGAGATAAAAATGAAAGGTAACGTAGAAATTATCCGCTGGTTAAATCTTCAACTGCAACATGAATTAACTGCCATTAATCAATATTTCCTCCACGCGCGCATGTATAAGAACTGGGGATTCAACAGCCTTGGAGACCATGAATTTAAAGAATCCTGCGAGGAAATGAAACATGCGGACAGTTTGATCGAAAGAATCCTTCTGTTGGAAGGCCTTCCCAATCTGCAGGATCTGGGCAAATTGATGATCGGAGAAACCGCGGAAGAATGTGTCGCATGCGACCTGAAGCTCGAATACATCTCGCGGGATACATTGCTCGCCGCAATCGCCGCCTGTGAGTCGGCGCAAGACTTCGTGTCGCGGGAGATATTCGAACAGATTCTAGAAGATACTGAAGAACATATCGATTGGCTGGAAACCCAATTGAATGTCATGGAAAAAGTCGGTATCCACAATTGGCTGCAAAGCCAGATGTAATTTGTTTTGCCATCGCCGCTGGAGTTTCTCTTCCTTATCCAGCGGCTCATTTAGCCAGCCAGCCCTTCTCCCGGGTCAGCCAGCCGTTTTTTTTAGTTGCTGATGATTTGCAGGAGACTCGAAAATGAAACTCATCAAGAAACCGCTTATGGCTGCATCCTTGTGCGCCATTCCAAATTATCATACTTCCGCTTCAACGGATGCAGACAGCTTTCTGTCCCATCGCAACGAAAATGTTCTAAAGCTATTTTCGATGCTAAAACGCTGGCGTAATCGTATCAGCCGGATATTTGCAACCAAAATCAATGCCGAACTAACGCTTAATAAAACTTCGACTGTTACCGGCTGGGCGCCGCTGGTCAAAACCACTGGGCAGATTGAAACAACAAGCGCTGCTATCCCGGATAGCGCACTGATTCCATATCGCGACACTGCTCACTTGAAGAATCAATCGATACTCTGTGTCGGTGGGCGCATCAAGCTGTATGCGGATTACGAGCGGTTAGTGGCAAACTGCGGCGGTTGTTTTCTGGCATTTCACGGCGACGCCGATGATTCACTGGATCGCTTGCCGCTATTGCTGGAAATGACCGATATGATCATATGCCCGGTCGATTGCGTCAATCACGAAGCATTCTTGATGGTCAAACGCTTTTGCAAGCACACACAAAAACCTTGCGTGCTTCTAGACCGCTCCGAAGTCAGAACTTTCAATGCGGGTATTCATGCGCTAGCTAAAGTCGGTGATGAAATGAGCGGCAACAGGAATCCGTAATTTCTAGGGAAACACTGATTAATTCGCTTGAGCAAAATGAGATGCAAGGCGGATGAAGCGCAAGAAGCAAGACATATCAATCGGATAGGCAAGTTCTGAGCACCACCCAACGCAGCAAATCGCTTGCGCAGGCAATTAATCAGTGTTTCCCGAGGAAACTTTCAACAAACCCCAATGAGCCAAGCCGTCGTTGACAACCGCAGCCCACTGAGTAATTTTGTTGCAAAGCGATTATGCTGCGATCATCGTTGGCAGGATCATTGTTTCTTCTCCTCTCGCCGCCAGGCAATACCTAACAGCCCCAATCCGACCAGTAACATCAAGTAAGCCCCGGGTTCCGGTACGGCAACAACCGGGGATAATAAAAATGCCCTAGAACCGCCCCCGGGCGATCCGGCCAATTCCCCCCAGCCGACGATTTGCCCGCGATTGTTAATGCCAACGGCGGTCAATTCACTCCACCCAGCCGCGACAACCGGCTCCAGTAATGAAAGATCGGTCACTGTCCCATCACTGTAGAGAAATGAACTTCGCGTACAATCGTCACAGTAATGATTCAATCCGCCGACCACTTGCCCCAGATCGTTGATGGCATCGGCGCGGCTATCCAGCGCGATGTTCAAACCGTCCATACTGGAGCCGGTAGTATCCGTAATAAAGGCTTTCACCGAAGAATAGCCGAAAAAATCATCGTAAAGCCCGGAAAATCCCACAATCTTTCCCGAGTTATTAATATCCCAGGCAATGCTGTGAGTCGATCCGCTGAGTGTGTCCAAATCGATCATGCCCGTCCCGCCCGCACCCGTGACAAAGGCATGCTGGGTCAAACCATCCGCAATCGTGGAAGCACCCGCCACCTCCCCTGAGTTGTTAATGCTGTAGGCAATACTGTAATCTCCCCCCAAGGTACCCAAGTCGGTCATCCCCACGCCGCCAGGGCCGGTAATGAACGCATGATAGGCGGCGTTCCCTGCTGTCGAAGATACACCCACTACCTGTCCCAAGTCGTTGATACCATATGCGATACTGTAATCTCCCCCGAGCGTCCCCAAATCCATCATTCCCATCCCGTTTGCATCAGTCATATAAGCATGAAGCTGCCCGTCAGCAGTCATCGAGTACCCCACGACTTGCCCGGAATTATTGATATCCAGCGCAAAGCTTCGAGCTCCGCCCAAAGTATCCAAATAGCGCATGCCAACACCGTCCGGGCCGGTGATAAAAGCGCGATCGGAGCCGTTACCATTACCCACCACTTGTCCGGCGTCGTTAACCGCGCGAGCCACACTGTAGGTTCCGCCATGCATTCCTAAATCTACGATCGACCAGCCGGCATTGACAACTACCGGCACAAAAAATGTCAATATTCCGCCAAGTAAGATCGCAATTCGATTTAGATTGAAAAATTGATAACTCATTTTTTCCTCGCTGAGATAGAGTGGATTAATTTTTGCCCTGCCGAATAATAAGGTCGGTATTGATTTTGATAATTCAGAATAACGCCCTTTTTACCGGCCATTTCCGGATTTACAAGCAGCTATTGGCAAAAATACGCACTCATTTCCATGAATTAACAGCAATTTGCGCTGCTATTCTCAGAATTAAGAAATTTCTGAAAAAGAACAATCTTTGGTGTTTTTCGAATCGCACACTATCCGATCAACATTAAATAATCACAATGCAATTCGATCCTGGGGAAGCACTTATACAAGCATATCGCGGTATGCAATAAAGTCTGTAACTTGTACTATAATCTTGGATTAACTCGCATTTAACCAAACTGCAATTACTCCTTATTGAGTCACCCCCATGGATACTTCTGATATCAAAAGTTATATGCACGCTGTCGGCCAGAATGCACGCGCAGCGTCACGCCTGGTCGCAAAAGCCGAAACAGCGGCAAAGAATCAAGCTTTAACAGCGATGGCTAACGCCATCCGGCGCGATGAACCGGTTTTGATTGCTGCGAATGCAGAGGATCTGAAAAATGCACGTGCCAAAGGTTTGGAAGCTTCGATGATCGATCGGTTAATCCTGTCATCCAAAAGCATCGAAACGATGGCAGAAGGATTGCTGCAAATCGCCGCTCTGGCAGATCCGGTCGGTGAAATTAGCGGGTTAAATTACCGCCCTTCCGGAATTCAGGTTGGAAAAATGCGCGTTCCGCTGGGAGTGATCGGCATTATTTACGAAGCTCGCCCGAATGTAACCGCAGACGCTGCAGGATTATGTTTAAAAGCGGGTAATGCAGCGATTTTACGTGGTGGATCGGAAGCGATTCACAGCAATCAGGCCATCGCAGCGTGTGTCAAAGAGGGACTACGACTTGCCGGATTGCCGGAAACCGCCGTCCAGGTGATCGAAACTACCGATCGAGCAGCAGTCGGGGAACTGATCACGATGAAGGAATTTGTCGATGTGATTGTGCCACGTGGCGGCAAGAGCTTGATCGAACGCATCGCCAACGAAGCGCGGATCCCGGTCATCAAGCATCTGGATGGCGTTTGTCATGTCTATATTGACGATCAGGCAGATTTCGACAAAGCGATCAAAATCGCCGATCACGCTAAAACGCAACGCTACGGCACTTGCAATACCATGGAAACGTTGCTGATTCATAGCGGCATGGCGCCTGAAATTCTGCCGCCGCTCAGTAAAATCTACTTCGATAAAGGCGTTGAATTACGCGGTGATGAAACAGCTTGCCGCATTATTCCGCAAATGAAAGCAGCCACCGAAGCCGATTGGTACGAGGAATACCTGGGACCGATTCTGAGTATCCGCATCGTTGAAAATCTGGACCAAGCAATTGATCACATTACTCGATACGGTTCGCAACATACCGATGCCATCGTCACTGAAAACTATACCAGAGCTCGCCGCTTTCTCCGGGAAGTGGATTCCAGTTCGGTGATGGTCAACACCACCACTCGCTTCGCAGACGGTTTTGAATATGGCTTGGGCGCCGAAATCGGTATTTCCACTGATAAAATTCATGCGCGGGGACCGGTGGGTCTCGAAGGCCTGACCAGTCAAAAATTCATCGTGCTGGGTGACGGTCAGTTAAGAAAATAAACACCGCAATAAAGATCGCCATGGCACAAATTATTGAAGTAAAAATTCCCGACATCGGTGATTTCAAAGATGTGCCGGTCATCGAAGTGTTGGTATCGCCGGGCGATACCGTTGAGAAAGAAACTTCACTGATCACATTGGAAACCGATAAAGCCTCGATGGAAGTGCCATCGCCGCAAGCGGGTACCGTGCAGGATATACGTATTCACGTTGGCGATAAAGTCTCGGAAGGCACAGTGATTCTGACTTTATCAGTCGCTCAGCCAGTGGAATCCATCCAAACCGGATCAATTCGCGACATGCTTCAACCCACTCCAGCTCCGCCGGCATCAACGCCATTAAGATCTGAACAATCAAGCATGCAAGAAGGTGATTTGCATGCCGATGTCGTGGTGCTCGGCGCCGGTCCTGGCGGTTACACCGCAGCCTTCCGTGCCGCCGATCTCGGCAAGAAAGTGGTATTAATCGAACGTTATCAGACGCTTGGAGGGGTATGCCTAAATGTCGGCTGCATCCCTTCGAAGGCGCTGTTGCACGCAGCCAAGGTCATCACCGAAACCGAGGAACTGTCGTCTCACGGTCTCTTATTCAGCAAACCTCAAGTCGATCTGGGCAAACTGCGCACCTGGAAAGAGTCGGTTATAGCCAAGCTGACCAAAGGTCTGAAGGCACTGGCAAAGCAGCGCAAAGTCGAAATTGTCCACGGCGTTGGAAAATTTGTCTCAACCCATTTGCTGGAAGTGACCACCGCCGATGGCCGCAAAACAATTTCTTTCGACCACTGCATCATTGCCGCCGGCTCCAGCGTTGCTCGCATTCCCGGTTTTCCATACCACGATCCGCGCTTGATGGATTCCACCGATGCTTTGAATCTGCAAGACATCCCGCAACGATTGCTGATCATCGGCGGCGGCATTATCGGTTTGGAAATGGCAACCGTTTATGATGCATTAGGAAGTAAAATCAGCGTAGTTGAATCAATGGATCAATTGATTCCCGGCGCGGATGCGGATCTGGTCAAACCATTATTCCGCCGCATCAAGAAACGCTATGAAGCCATCTATCTCAATACCAGAGTAAACCGGATTGAACCATCAACGACCGGATTAGACGTCACCTTTGAAGGTGAGAATGCACCGGCGCAACAGACCTATGACCGGATTCTGATGGCAGTCGGCCGCCGCCCGAATGGACACAGTATTGGCGCCAATGAAATCGGCATACACGTGAATGACCGTGGATTTATTCCGGTAGATGCAGAAATGCGCACCAATTTGCCGCATATCTTTGCCATCGGCGATATCGTTGGTGAACCGATGCTGGCCCACAAAGCAACCTACGAGGGAAAGCTGGCTGCCGAGATTATTGCCGGGCATAAAGCACAGTTCGATGCGCGCACAATTCCCTCGGTGGCTTATACCGACCCTGAAATCGCCTGGATGGGTTTGACTGAAAAAGAAGCCATCAAGCAAGGCATTGACTATGAGAAAAGCAGTTTTCCTTGGGCGGCCAGCGGACGCGCCATTTCGATGACACGTGACGAGGGATACACGCAGTTGATTTTCGATAAAAAGACACAACAGATACTCGGCGCCGGCATCACCGGTATCAATGCCGGTGAACTCATCGCCGAAACCGTGTTAGCGCTGGAGATGGGTGCTGACATGCAAGATCTCGGCTTGACCATCCACCCGCACCCCACATTATCGGAAACAGTTTTGTTCGCGGCTGAAATGGCAACCGGAACTATCACCGATCTCTACTTACCAAAGAAATGACTTTCTTGATTAATTCTTCATCGTGACCAACTGACAATTACGCTATTCTTTTACTGATTACAACAATGATGATGGTCTCAAAAAAAACTTCAATTTTTGCATTCTCGGTTTTGCTTTTTTTATTTGGCGGTTTATCGAACTCATGGGCAACCCATATTTCACAGCCGATTCTTATCAATCCTAAAACACAATATATCATCGGCGAGTCCGTCACGCTTGACGGCTGGGTGAATTACAATGATCAAGCGGCAGCCGATGTTTTACTGAATTTCAAAGTAATCCGGCCAGATGGCACCGTCTTCACGGATCAGTCCTATCCCAGTAACGCAGAAGGGCAATTTGAATTCAAGCTTGACACCAAAGGTGAAGCACCTGGCAACTATCAGATCACTATCACGTCTCATTGCCTGGAAATACACCGGTATGCATGTACCTATAAAAGCCAATCGCTGGTCATTCAACTCATGACCCCATAGAGCAATTACTACCGCCTAGAAAATCGTTGTTTGAACCATCATTACTTGCGCAGCAGTCGCTTACCTGACATTACTAACTAACAATCCCACGATGCAATTCCACTTATGAGTATTCCTCATTTATTCATCAGCAAAAATTGTTTGAACCGCTTGCTCGCCTTTCTTGCGATAGCAATTCTCAGCGCTTGTGGTCAGCGGGACGATCAACTATCGGAAAGAGAAGCGATGATCCAGGCCCGGGAATCGGAATTGGTTAACCTATTTGCGGAACTGGTTGAAACCAGGAAATTTCTCGAAAAGAACCAGTCTAACGATTTAGCGAGCGCAAAAGAAGATACAATCGCAAATAGTATCAATCAATGTTCCTGTGACGACGTCAATACTACTCTCTCTAAACCGGGATCCCCTGGCAAAATGGATGGCAAGACACTGCTCGGGGCTATTGAAAATGTCTACCTCGATCCACCCGGCTTGGAATTCAGTGCCCGAATTGACACGGGCGCACGAACCTCTTCGTTAAATGCAATAGATATCGTGGAATTTGAAAGAGATGGCAAACCGTTCGTAAAATTCAAGCTGACACACCCTGAAACCGGCGAAATACTCGAACTGACCCGGCGTTTGCGCCGTCATGTGCGGGTCAAGGAGCGCGGAGATAGGGAAGCGCAGCGGCGGCCTGTGGTCAGAATGCGGGTGATCCTTGCTGATATTAATGAACAAATCGATTTCACGCTGGAGAATCGCAGCAAGTTTAGACATCAAGTCTTAATCGGCAGGAATTTGCTCAACGACTTGGCGATTGTGGACGTCAGCAAAAAATTCACTGCCGTCAAAACGGAAGCCCCCGAAAATGGCGATATGAAGTAATGCACACAAAATTAAGATTATATTTTATCGTCATACTCCTGCTAGGCATGGGAATCGGCTTGATTCTCTATAAACACTTCGCGCTAGGATTTCCATTATCACCCGACGATAAAAAGCCCGTCTGGACCATCGAAGCCAAAATTGACTTCGTCGCGCGCGGCGCCCCCATTATCGTTTCATTCGCTCTGCCGCCAAAAACTTCGGATATCGCAATTGTCGAAGAAGATTTCGCGTCTCCGGATTACGGATTTAGCGAGCTGGTATCTCCAACCGGCCGCCGCGCGCAATGGAGCAAAAGAACTGCGATCGGCTCACAAACAGCTTATTACCGACTCAGTATGCATGAAACCGAGACCACCACCGAGACTGATATCGCGGATCTTCCGTCAGAACCGGAAAAACCGGAATTTGACGAAGTGCTTAAAACGGCAGCGACCACGCTTTTGGATCAGATCCGTAACCGGTCCGCCAATACTGAAACTTTCACCCGCGAACTGATCACCACGCTCAACTCGAACGCCCCCAGCCAGAATCAGAGCTTGTTGCTGAATGAACATTCTACCGAAGAATACAAAACCCACCTGATTATCAACTTACTGGCGCTGGAAGGTATCAGTGCACGCATTGTCCGCGGACTCTATTTGAAGGACGGGCGCCGCAGACAAACATTGACCAATTTTATCGAGGTATACATCGGCGGACAGTGGTTGCTATTCAATCAAAACTCCGGTGAAATCGGCAAACCGAAAAATTTTCTGATCTGGCAGCGTGGCGATCAATCCTTACTCGATGTCGTCGGCGGCAAAAATTCGCAGATATCTTTCTCAATTATCAAGAACGTTCATTCAACCCGTGATCTCGTGGTTCGCGATGGTATGAACAAACAGGCGGGTATCATTGACTTTTCGATCTACAGTTTACCGATCGAACAGCAAAATGCCTTCAAAATGATCTTACTGCTGCCGATCGGTGCGTTAATTGTCGTTATTATGCGGCTATTGATTGGTATCCGCACTTCCGGCACTTTTATGCCAATTTTGATTGCACTTGCATTAATACAAACCACTTTGCTGACCGGAATCCTTATCTTTCTGACCGTAGTCGGTACCGGACTGCTGATTCGTTCCTACTTATCGCGTTTGAATCTGTTATTTGTCGCGCGGATCTCGGCGGTGATCATCGTCGTCATTGCGATCATGGCCAGTATCAGCATTATCAGCAACAAGCTCGGGCTTGATCAGGCTCTGACGGTTACTTTCTTCCCGATGATCATCCTGTCGTGGACCATTGAGCGGATGTCGGTACTATGGGAAGAAGACGGTCCTCGTGAAGTATTCATTCAAGGCGGCGGCAGTTTACTGACTGCGGTCATTGCTTATCTATTCATGACAAACCGCACCATCGAGTATCTGACGTTCAATTTTCCTGAGTTGATGCTGGTCAATCTGGCGTTTATTTTGATTCTCGGACAATATACCGGGTACCGGCTATCCGAGCTTTATCGCTTTCACGCACTGGAGCGGCGCAATGTTCCTGGCCAGCGCTAAGAAACTTAGAAGCTTCGGCATCATCGGCATGAATCAGCGGAATTTCGGACTGATTGCTCGGTATAACCCGCGCCGTCTATACCCGCTGGTTGATGACAAGTTAAAAACCAAATTGCTGGCGCAGCAAGCCGGAATTACTGTTCCGAAGTTACTAGGGACCGTGCAATACCAGCATGATGTCAAATTGTTGAAAGAAATATTAGATCCGCACGCCCAGTTTGTTATTAAACCGGTCAAGGGCAGCGGTGGCAAAGGCATCTTGGTGATCACCGAACATGAACACAATCTCTACTTCAAACCGAGTGGCGATGCTCTACAACTGCGTGACATCGAACGGCATGTTTCGAATATTTTAAGCGGCCTGCATAGCCTCGGCGGAAAACCCGATATGGTGATGATCGAATCACTGATCCAATTGGATCCGGTTTTTGCGGACTACAGCTATGAAGGCATCCCGGATTTGCGCATTATCGTTTTTCGCGGCTATCCCATTATGGCAATGCTCCGTCTTACCACGCATGCTTCCGATGGCAAAGCCAATTTGCATCAAGGCGCCGTGGGAGTTGGGATTGATATGGGAAGCGGCAGCGCATTACATGCCGTTCAGTACGGCGAACCGGTATTGTTTCATCCGGATACGCGTAAAACATTTTCAGAACTCGTGATTCCTCATTGGGACAAGCTACTGCAGCTGGCAGCGGCTTGCTATGAAATGACCGGTCTGGGATATCTGGGAGCCGATATCGTATTGGACCGCGATCATGGTCCGATGATTATTGAACTCAATGCACGTCCGGGACTTTCCATTCAGGTTGCCAACGCCGCAGGATTGGCGCCACGGGTGGCAATTATTGAATCCATCCAGGAAATTGATCCTGATCCGCAGTCGCGTGCTGCTTTCAGCAAGCAACAATTTGCAATTGATCTGGCTAGCGAGTCACCTCGGGAATTGCGAACCCGGCGTGACGATTGCAGCACGTGATGCCATGCGCGCTCGCATGGGTTTGCGAGGAGGGTCTAACTAGGCGCTGAACAGCGTTTTAAGGCTATTTTTAACGCCGTAGCGGCAACGCAGATAGTTTTTTCAACCGCCTGCTCTAATCCCCGCTGTTCACCACCACTTTGTTACGCCCACGCTGCTTGGCATGAAACAGCGCCTGTTCAGCCGCTTCGCTCAATTTCGCAGCATCCGGGAAATGTTCGAGATCCGCAATCCCGCAACTGAAGCTGACTGAAAACTCCTCATCCTGACTTAAATGCAGTAGCCGGGAAAAAACATGCCGGATTTCGTCGATGACCTTGGCAGCCGAAGTTGCATCCGTATCATTCATAATCACGGCAAATTCTTCTCCACCATAGCGCCCGACGGTATCGGTGCCACGTAACCGCTGCTTCAACAACCTTGCCAAACTTTTAATCACGCGATCTCCCGCCGCATGCCCATGAAGGTCATTGACTTTCTTGATAAAGTCGATATCCACCATGGCATATGACAGCGGCGTATTCAATCGATCGGAACGCACCACTTCGCGCACCAATTCTTCTTTGATCGCCGTATGATTGAGCAAGCCGGTCAATCCATCATGCACCATGAGCGCACGCAAAGACCTCGCGCGCATTACCCGTAATGTCACCGCCGAAATCAATTGCCGGGAAAAAACCGGTTTGACGAGAAAATCGTCTCCTCCCAGACTCATGGCTTCACGTTGCGTGTTGAAATCATTTTCAGACGATAAATAAACAATCGGAATCGCAATAAAGCCTTCCATTTGCCGGATCACTTTTGCCAGTTCGATACCGTTACAACCAGGCATATAGAGGTCCATCAAAATCAAATCCGGGTTAAAGCCATTCAGCGTCTCGAGGAGTTGTGCAGGCCCGGTTACGGCTTTGACCGTCATGCCGGCTCGCTCCAGGACCGCGGCATTATAGGCCAGGATCGTCGGATTATCATCGACCAGCAAAATGCGAAAAGAATCCTGGATTTGCGACGCTGTAATCAAATCGAGCTGACTGATTAATTCAACCGGATTAAACGGTTTGGTAAAATATGCCAAGCCGCCCGCCCGTACCGCACCCAGCCGGTAGTCCAAACCGTCGTGAACCGATATAAAAATCACTTGAGCCGGTTGCGTCAATTCTCGCTGAATCTCTTCCATTACCCGGATTCCCGCCATTTCATCGTCCGGAAATTCAATTTCCATCAATACTATGGCATTGGGTATCTGCAAGATAGCAGCGCAAAATTTATCCAATTGATTGAATACTTCCACCTCATAACCGTAGTACCGTAGCTGCAGCGCCAATTCCTCAGCAGCTTCCGCATCGGCATTGACCACGAAAATCAAATCGGAAGGTTGCGGAATCGTGAAAAAAGCTTCTTTGTTAGCGATTGTTTACCGGATGAAAATCGGATTGGATTCATTATCTTCCGATATCTTTTTCAACTCCAGGATTTGCTGAGAAATCCGGTTGGCTTGAAAGGCATCGGCAGAAATTTGCTGCAGCAGCAAATTCTTAAAAATCTGTTCCAAGACCCTCGCCTCGATGCTCAATTCCGAGAATCCGAATGTTTTACTGCTGCCCGCCAGGTTATTAACGGCGCGATGAATTTCCTGGAGCATATCCGATTCCCACTCACCCAAGAGTTTGCTCCACAACACTTCGATTTCATTTATTTTGCCCGGCAGCTCTTCGATAAACGTCGTAGCCAGCGAGCATAATCTTTCCTGAAATTCATCGTGTAATTTATTTTCCATAGTCATGCACCCAAAAAATATCCAACCTCAACAACATGTTTAAAATCAAATGGTTTCTTAACAACAGCAACAATACCAATCGTCATTTCAGTTTTCATTTGCCCAGTTGCACTTTAAAAGCAACCAATATAGCATTTTTATCAATGAGTTGTAACATGTATCAACATCTTACGGGATTTTTTCACTTTATTGCGTTACCACCCTCCCAAAAAACTATCCCGCCATAAAAAGAATCAATCAATTCATTTTATCCGTGGCACATACTGAACTCTGTTTTGCGACTTGCAACACCCATAAAGTACTTGTAGGTTCGGGATAAGCGGTTATAGCTGGGTTTCCCCGATACACCCCTTTTCAACTTTCGCCTATTGTAAGTAACAATACAATTTTTAAATGCTGGAACTGACACTGAAAAACCTGTCAGTTATATCTTTTATTATCATGTTTCTGCTGCTCATTTCTTGAGCCCAAATCGCAATGGAAACGGTATCTGACTATTCCTTTGTTAAAATAAATCCCCATTCCACCCTATTGCGACGGTAAAATTTGATGAAAAGACAAAACAAGAATTTTCCCCGGCGGCTGCCGGTGATCCATCAATTAATGCCGTGCGTTTTCTAAATTTCGGTGTACTCGTTATGCGCTCCTCGATCATTCTCAAATTACTCTCAACTATCCTTGTAACATTTGTACTTTTATTTGCGATTGGCGCGGTTCTGACATCACCGGCACCCACCACCGTCTCCGCGCTTTCCGTAGATTTCCCGGTTGAGTCGGTGCAAATCCCAAACCGGGAACAAGTCATTGTTCATGGCTGGTTAGTTCACGGGGAACCCGGCGGAGGTGTTGTGCTTCTGGCGCATTCGATGCGAAGCAACCGCGTAGAGATGTTAAGCCGGGCGCGGTTTCTCAGAAACAAAGGTTATAGTGTGTTACTGATTGATCTGCAAGGACACGGCGAAACCATCGGCGATAAAATCACCTTTGGTTTGAAAGAAGCCGAAAATATTGAAGTATCCGTCGATTTTCTGAGACAGCGTTTCCCGCGTGAACGCATCGGAGCAATCGGCACTTCGTTGGGAGCCGCCGCGATTGTTCTTGCCAAGAAAAATCTAAAATTAGACGCAGTGATTCTCGAATCACTCCATCCCACTCTCGAAGAAGCTGTTGAGAATCGTTTAAAGCTCCATTTTGGAGACTACGGCAGCGTGTTACTGCCGTTGATGCTCTGGCAGTTATCACTGAATCTGAATATCGCGATTGATGAACTCAATCCGATTACGCGCATTGACCGGCTTAACGCTCCTATTCTGCTCATTTCAGGAACCCATGATGCACATACCACTCAATCGGAAACAGAACGTTTATACGCTGCAGCTAGGGTTCCAAAAGAACTGTGGATCGTTCCAGGCGCGAAACATTTCAATATGCATACCTATGCCGGAAGAGAATACGAATATCGCGTAGATGATTTTTTATCGCACTATCTGAAGCGATACGAGGAAGACGACTAGCTGGTTGCAATGTGCGACGCAATCACTCGCAGGATATGCTAAAGTGCGCCTCAATTATTTTTCAAGCGTTTTAAAACTCGAACATGCTTAACTATCAAAACATCTTACTGACCGTCGATTTTTCCGAACACGATCAACTCGTTGCCCAAAAAGCGAAAGCATTGGCCGAACAATTTCATGCGACTCTGCATATTCTGCACGTATTGGATAACATCCCGATGCCCGATACCCCTTATGGAACGGTCATTTCTTTGACGGAAGCTTCAGCCTATGAATTGCTGGAAAATGAAAAAAACAAATTAGTGCGCATTAGCGATCAACTTAATATAGCTCCGGCTCACCGCTGGCTGATCTGGGGCGAGCCGCAGCAAGAGATCACGCAACTGGCGCTAAAACAACAAATAGATCTGATTATAGTCGGTTCTCATGACCGGCATGGTTTCGCGATGCTAACCGGATCTACGGCCAAGGATGTGTTATATCACGCCGAATGTGATGTTCTGGCAGTACACATCAATAAATAGGGATGACATCCGGCATTATTAATTTTTCCAGAATTGCCACCAGGCTTTTCCGCCCACCTCGGGTAATTCCGCAAGAAAAATACTGTCAGGAAAGTTGATGCGCATGACACGCTCCGCATCGTCTCGTAGGTCGTACATCTCCAGCGCCTCATAAGCTCTGATCATGATATACAGTGCTTCCTCAGTTGCCGGTGTACGCGGATATTCCTTAACTGCGTTCTGCGCCCGGTTGGCGGCCGCGATATAAGCTTTACGCTTCATATAATAACGTGCCACATGAATCTCACTCATTGCCAAGGAATTCAGCAAATAGGCCATCCGTTGTCTGGCGTCGGCGGCGTATTTGCTCTCTGGAAAGCGGGTCACCAGTTCCTTAAAAATCTCAAACGATTCATACGATGCTTTGGGATCACGCTCGCTCATATCCTGTTTCAGCGGCCCTTTCATCAAAAACGCGATCATTCCCCAGCTATCGTTAAAATTCGCCAATCCTTTGATATAATATGCATAATCAACATGTTGATGATTCGGATGCAGCTTGATAAATCGATCCGCCGCAGCAATCGCAGAAGCTGGTTCTTCATTTTTATAATGCGCATAGGCAATTTCCAGTTGCGCTTGTTGCGCAATCCGGCCGTATGGATAACGGGATTCCAGCGACTCATAGAGCTTGATCGCCGCAGGATAACTGCCATCATTCAATTTCGCCTTTGCTTCTGAATAAAACTTATTGGCGGACCAGTCTTGCTGATCTTCCGTACGATCCGGCAGCAAACCGCAACCCGATAGCCCCATAACCAGAATTAAAGCTAAACTACGTAACATGACAAGTTCCATTAATAGCAGTGATCGATCCGCGAATTATAGCGCAAAGCCGGAGCCGCTCACACAGAGCGATTTGGAATATACAGTGCTAGATTTAATCATTCCTGCCGATTGCGCCGGTTTGCGATTGGACCAAGCACTCGCGAAATTATTGCCACATTGGTCACGCAGCCGTTTACAGACCTGGATTATCGAGAACCGGATACGGCTTGATGATCAAGCCACCACGGTAAAACATAAAGTCTGGGGAAATGAGCATGTGCGGATCTTACCGCGCGAGATGCCTCATGAAACGGCATTCAAACCCGAAAACATCGCCCTTGACATTCTTTATGAAGACGACTCACTGATTGTTCTCGACAAACCGGCGGGATTGGTCACCCACCCAGGAAATGGAAACTGGCAGGGAACATTGCTGAATGCATTACTGCACCATGCACCGCAATTGGAACATGTTCCTCGTGCCGGAATCGTTCATCGCCTGGACAAAAACACCACTGGCTTATTAGTGGTTGCGAAAACCTTGGAGGCGCAAACAAGTCTCGTACGGCAACTACAGCAGCGCACCGTAAAACGGGATTATCTGGCATTGGTATTGGGAGAAATCAAGCAAGCCGGCCATGTCGATGCACCCATCGGACGCCATTCGACACAGCGCACCAAAATGACCGTCACAACGACTGGAAAACCTGCACGCACGCACTACCGGGTAATTGAAATCTACGCAAACTGCACCCTGCTGCAATGCAGTCTTGAAACAGGCCGGACGCATCAGATCCGAGTTCATATGCATGCCATCGGTCACGCGCTGGTCGGTGATCCGGTTTACAACGGAAGCCCGTCACACCTGGAACCGACAGTTGCGCAACTATTATCGGATTTCCCGCGGCAAGCATTGCATGCGCAACGATTAACGCTGGCGCACCCGCAAACTGAACAGATTTGTCAATGGGAAGCTCCCGTTCCACAAGATTTCGCTACGTTGCTGCAAACCCTTCGTCAACTAACGAAAATTTGAGTCAGTACATAAAAAAATGCGCCCTAAGGTGCATTTTTTCCATAGCTCGATACTTCATAACATTTAGAAAGGTAATATCGCATCCAGTGAGAACATGATCTGGTCTTTGTTACCGCCAAATGGACGATATGCAGACGCTTGCAGTGATTCGTGCAATGCATCTACGCGATCATAGCGGATATTCGGGCGAAGATTGAAGTTCTTCAAGCCTTTCCAAGGCACATTCAAGGTTTTAGCCGCTTTCCAGTTCGCACCGATGGTTACGGCATAATAATCAGCGGGCGTGCTGGTGCCGAGCAAGCCAATGTTACTGGCGTAACTAACCCCCATATGATTGGTTGCTGCAGTTACACGGCCTGGCGCGAATACCCGGAAGCCATCACGATCTCGAAACCATTCCGCACGGACACCAACCGAAACATTGGGTGTCACATCATAGTAAAAATGTGAGTTAACGCCATACCATTCAGCGTCTTTGATAACACCGGAATAGACGTTATTGAATAAAATTACGTTATCCGCAAAACCATGATCATGTTGCAGAATTAAATGCGTTTTATCGGTAAATTTGTGCTTCAGAACGATACTGTATAATCCCCAAAAACTGCTATTGCGAGTCGATGTGGTGCTACCGGTACCGCTGACGTTAAACGAAGTTTTATGATCATCGCTGGTCCAGGTAACGCCACCGATACCACCCCAGTTTTCCATCTGCTTGTCAAAATTTCCATCCCAGCCGCCGGTTCCGCTGCCACCGATAGTACCGAACATTGCCACGATATTTTTGTTGACACTGTAATTACCCAATACCCCGGTATGCGTGAAAGGCTCACCGTACTGCATGGTATATGCATGGGTATAGAAGAAGTTATTGGGAGCAGGAGCGGTTTCATAACCGATCGGTGTATAAAAATGACCCACTTTAACATTCAAGCCATTGCCAATCGGCGCATAAACCTCTGCAAATGCTTGTGGAATTGCGATACCGTATGTACGGCTGGAGTTACAGCAGATTTCCAAATCCCAGTTACCACGATCTGCCAACGGCCTGCCGTTGTTAACATCAAAAGCCGGATTACCATACGCTTGCGTAAAAATAGCATCAGTACCAAACATGAAATCAGCCCGGAAGCCAATATCCCAACCCTTTCCTTCAGTTTTTACACCCCGTTCTATGAAGAAATTCAACTGATTCAATTGAAACCGGTTCGCTTGGTCCGCGAACGTAACAGGTCCCATAAAACCATGCGTTTGACTTGGATTATATGTTGCACCACCATTTATCCAACCACCAAATTCAATACCGCTGTTTTTGATTGCTCGAGCAAAAGGATTATCGCTCAACCCATTACTGCTCATCGAACTATTCGCATAAACACCAGACGAACTCATACCGAGTAGCAGCAATCCTCCAGCTACGGTACGGATCATCTGGTACTTATATTTTGTTTTATATTCCATTACTCCCCTCCCTTAGATAGATCGTGTAAAAAAGATGCAGATACGTTGCAAACAAAGACCCTGATAACTGCATGGTAAGAACTCTAACACTGAATTATGTAAAGGGTCAACGCAAATACACGAAATAAATGAACCGGTTGATTTAAATTACAACACGCCTCCAGGTGCAACTATCAGATTCACTACGAAAACCATTCTTTCAACTTTAATAGTACCTGGGAACTTTTCGAATAAACCGCACAATGCAATGTCAATTCCGGTGTAAATCCCTAAAGTTTCAATGAGCCGACACCGTAAAAAATCAGACCAGTAGCTGTAAGAAGATGAGCAGGCATATTTAACAAGTGCTTAAATCAATATTGAGTCAACTAACTTATTAATAATCAATAATAATTCAGTTATGAACATGATACCGATACAAACTTCCGACTTAACTGTAGGACAACCGTTGCCGTGGGATTTATTTGACGAGTCGCAAAAACCGATACAAAAACGCGGCTATGTTATCAAAAACGCTGATGAACTCAGAGAATTGGAAGAATTGTCGGTGTTTCGGATGCAAGCACCCGCATCGCAACAAGCTGAAGCTGACAAAAAAGCACCGGATCAGATCGGCTTTGAAGATATGCAAATCAAAGTGGGGCAAAAAATGTACCTCACGTTGGCGGCTTATTCAAAATTAAGAAAATCGTGCGAACTCTCTGAGAACTCATACACGGTATCGATGATCGGTTATGTGCCGAATAGCACGCTAATCGTTACCATGCCAATCACCGATCAAATCATCGGAGAACCCTTAATCGAAGGCGATCAACTGAACATTCGCTTGGTCACCGGCCAGTATGCTTATAAGTTTTCGGCCTTTGTCGATAAAGTAATCAAAGCCCCGTTCAAATATTTACACCTGTCGTTTCCTAAAGTCGTGCAAGGTCAAAGCATCCGGAAGTCTCGAAGAATTAAATGCAATATGGATGCAACAGTCGCTGAAAAAGCAATCCCGATCGCCATTACCGACCTGAGTATCTGTGGCGCCGGAATTAGCTCAAAGCTGCCTTTGGGAACGCTCGGTTCAACCGTCACCTTATCGTTTAGCATCACCATTCTTGACAGAGAATTGCATTTATCGATTAAAGCGATTATCCGTTCCGCCAAACAGATGACCAGAAACAATCAAAAAATTATCTCTACCGGCGTAGAATTTACCGACATCAAGCCGGATCAGGTATTTACATTACATCACATGATCTATCACGAAATTGTCGAACACCCTGAAAACGTTATTTAATGGATGGTGAAAGTTCACCATCCCTTCCCTTTACCAGAACCCCCAATTCCCGGTAACAACAATCCAGACCCCCAGTATGCCGTTGGTCACCGCATGCGCCAGTATCGGCGACCATAGCGTCCCGCTGCGCATATACAGCAAACTGTAGACCAATCCGGCGAACAGGCCGGCAAACCACAAACTGTGCGCAAGCGCAAACAATATTGCAGCGATGATCAGCGCTTTGATACCGACTTGGGCAGGATTCACACTCAAAAAATCGGGATGATGAATCCACCGCATCAGAAACGAGCGCCAGAACAGCTCTTCCATCACCGGCACTACCAGAGCTGCACCGGCAATCCGCACGGCGACGAAAATCCAATCGATTTCATCCTCATTGCGCGGATCAAAACCTACCGATTCCCCCATCACCATCCAATCCGCCGTCATGTTAATCCAAGCGACAAACACCACGATACCGGCAATAATCGCAGCACCCCATGTGCGGAAACCGGCAGTGCTGGGCCAGCGCAATTCACTGTAGGCGCTGCGCATGACCCACAACAACGCAACCACGGCAGTTATTTTCACCGCATACAGCCAGCGCAAGTCGTTGGCTTCCCAGCCAAACTTCAATAGCACATCCTCCAGAATCATGAAAAAAACATACGCAGCGAAAGGTGCTATCCGGTAAAGATTTGTCCGATCAACCATTCATCATTTCCTTCTAAAGTTCTTCTTGTTCTTACGCGATTGCAGACAATCCGCGAACGTTGCCCCCACGTTTGTCATTGCCGCAAGTGTATAAGAAGCCGGAAGAATTTTTAATGGGTAATAACAGGGTTTATAGGGCTTTGATTGCAATTTAGGGAAACGCTCGCACGAACACACTGCAGCTTCAGGGAATCAACGGTAATTCCCGTTGCCGGCATGCACCGACGGCGGAAGTTGAAGAAGCCGCGCACAACGTGCTGACTTTGACGCCCAGTAACCGGATTTTCTTAACCAATTGCACGCGCCGCAAACATTCCCTTGCGGCGCGGCGGATGCGTACCGCATCGGCGGTAGGTTCGTTCAGGGAACAATCGCGCGTCACGGTCTGAAAATTCTCAAACCGCAATTTAATGCTGATGGTGCGCCCGGCATAACCTTTACGCTGTAAATCACCGGCCACTTGCTCGCACAGCGCGGTAAACGCCGCTGACAAAACTGGCCGGTCCAAACGCGCATCCAGATCGCGTTCGAATGTCGTTTCACGGCTCATCGACTTAGGCTCCGCATCCACGATCACCGGACGGTGATCGATGCCACGCGATACTTCGTACAACCAGACCGAATAGCTGCGTCCGAAATGATGACGAAGCAACCCCAAATCGGTTTGCGCTAACCCGGCAATCGTAGTGATACCCAGCGATGCCAGCTTCTCCGCAGCCTTGGGGCCGATACCATTGATTTTTCTCACAGAAAGAGGCCAGATCCGCGCCGGGATATCCGCCATCGCAAGGATCGTCAATCCATCCGGCTTTTCCAGATCCGAGCAAATTTTTGCCAGCAATTTGTTCGGCGCGATGCCGATCGAACAGGAAAGCCCGGTTGCATCCTTAACTGCTTGCTTGAGCCGCATCGCCAACGCGCGCGTCTCTTCCGGCAGATCACTGAGATCCAGATAGATTTCATCAATACCGGAATCCTCGATCTTTGTGACAATGCCGGCAATCGCCGCTTTGAATAACCGCGAATAATGCCGGTAAGCGGTGAAATCAACCGGGAGCAAAATCGCATCCGGCGCCAGTTTCGCTGCTTTCATCACGCCCATCGCGGAATGCACGCCCAGTGCCCTGGCTTCATACGTCGCGGTGGTAATGACACCGCGTCCGGCATAATCGCGCAAACGGAAGAAATGCCGCTGACCACCGGCTTGAATCACCGGCTGATGTTCATCCCGGCCGGCGATCACCACCGGCAATCCACGCAATTCCGGGTAGCGCAGCAACTCGACTGATGCATAAAAGGCATCCATGTCGAGGTGCGCAATACGGCGCGGCGGAGCATTGGCGGATTCGGTCGGGGCTACGGTCATGCGGTCTGTGTTACATTACGCGGACAAACAAAAGGCATTGTATATGAATACCCAAACGGCACATTCGAAAACGTTAACCTGCCCGTGCGGCAGCGGCCAGCCCTACGGCGATTGCTGCGGACATTATCTGGATCACAGCGAATCCGCAGCCACCGCGGAACAATTGATGCGCTCGCGCTACACCGCCTACACCCAGCAACGCGAGTATTATCTGCTGGCGACCTGGCATCCCGATACCCGGCCAGCATCTTTGGAATTGAGCGGACAAACGGCGCAGCAATGGATCGGATTAACCATCAAACGCCACGAGCAAACCGCTGCGGATCAAGCCATCGTGGAATTCGTCGCGCGTTACAAAATCAACGGCCGGGCGTACCGCCTGCACGAAATCAGTAGCTTTGTACGGAAAGACGGTGTGTGGTTGTACGTAAATGGCGAGATTCTTCGGAATTGATCAAGCTTCATAACGCTTCGTAGCGAATTTCCACCACTTCCAATTCTTCCAGCCCGCCCGGCGTATGCAGCGACACCATGTCGCCTTCTCGGGCTTTGAGCAGCGCTTTGGCCAGCGGGGAAATCCAACTGATGCGGCCGCGGCTTGGTTCGGCCTCGTCCATGCCGACGATGCTGTAGGTGTGTTCTTCGCCTTGGCTATTGCAGACGGTCACAGTGGCGCCGAAAAACACCTGATCGCAGTCGCCGCGCTGCGCCGGGTCGATGACTTCAGCGTTATCCAGGCGTTTGGACAGAAAACGCAAACGCCGGTCGATTTCGCGCAGACGGCGCTTGCCATAGATATAATCGCCGTTCTCCGAGCGGTCGCCGTTCGACGCTGCCCAAGTGATAGTCTTGACCAGTTCCGGGCGTTCCACCTTCCATAACTGATCGAACTCATCCTTCAAGCGCCGATGGCCGCCCGGCGTGATATAGTTCTTCACGCCTTGCGGCAATTGCGGCGTGCCGTCCAGGTCTTCGTCGTCTTCGCTTTCCTTGGTAAATGCTTTGCTCATAGCCGCACATCATAAAATGATCGGATTGTTAAGATAGCGGTCTTCGGCCGTCAATTCAAGACGGCACCGATTTATAGCACTGCAAGAAACCTTGTGAACGGCATAAAATCTAATGAATATATTGTTCAGGAGGCCATTATCATGACAATCAACCGGCGCCATTTTCTGAGCATGACAGGCGCAACGGCCTTAGCAGCCGTATGCTCACCGCAAGCATTAGCAACTTCGGCGCGCGTGCAACAACCGTCGAAAAACGTATCGTCTGCAATAAAAAATATTCAGAAGCTCGCTCGCCAGAAAGAGCGCTTTCTCGGTTACCCGATCAACATGAACACGCCGCCGGAAGAGTTTTTTGCATGGCGCAACGAACTCGCCGCTTCGGGTTTTAATCAATTCGCTTTCAATAATGTCGGCAACCCCTACGAGCACAGCCATATCCCGTTTAATTGCCATCCGTTCGAACGCGAATTGATCGACCGCTTCGGCGCGCTCTACGGCTTTCCCAGCGGCAACATCTGGGGCTTTCTCAGCAACAGCGGCACCGACAGCAATCTGCACGGACTGTACATGGGACGGACGATTCTGCATAACCGCACCGGGGTGATGCCAAAGATTTACTTCACCAAGGAAGCGCATTATTCGATACAGATTCTGCGCGATGTCCTGCAACTCGAATCGGTCATCGTCGGCACCAGCCCGGATGGCGCGATGGATCCCGGCGATTTGGCGCGGCAATTGAGCATCCATCGCAACCATCCGGCGCTGGTGGTTGCCACCATCGGCACGACCTTTAAAGGCGCGATCGATCCGGTCGATGCGATCCAGGAAAAGCTGAGAAACCGTGATGCTTATCTGCATCTCGATGCGGCGCTATTCGGCGGCTTTCTGCCGCATACGCCGTTTGCCGCCGAACTCAAACAGCAAGCGCGGGATCCGCTCAACGGCAGCATGATGAACCGTTACGATTCCATCGCGGTATCGTGCCATAAATTCTTCGGCTTTCCGTCACCTGCGGGGCTGTTCATTACCACGGAAACCAACTTCGATCTGTTCCGCGAACCGTTCAGCCGCATTCACGACCCGGAATATATCAAACAAGTGCCCGGAACCATTTCTTGCTCGCGCGATGCCGTCAAGCCCGCCGAATTTTATTTTTTCAGTTCGGAAAAAGCATTGGCGCGGCAAGCAACCGATGCCAAGGCGATCCTGGATAACACCGGTTACTTATTGAAAGAAATGAATACTCACTACAGCTTCCTGCGGCCGGTACGCGCTAACGATCACTCGAATATCGTTTATTTCATCACGCCCCTTAAAATGGTCGTCAACCGCTATTCGCTCGCGACCATGCGGCTCGACATCGACGGCGTTCCAACACCGTGCGCGCACATTGTGGTAATGCCGCACGCTAAAAAGGAAACGTTGGACCGGTTCTTGAACGATCTGCGCACGCCCGGATAATTGAACGGGTGGTTCAAAAACGTTTTGTAGCAGCGACGCAGATAGTTTTTCAATGGCTTAACCGTGCGTGACCGTCCGGGAAAATACATTGATCACCATCACGCCCGCCACGATCATCGTCAAACCGATGATCGCGGGCGTATCCAATGTTTGCCCAAGAAAAAGCCAGCCGCTCAGCGCGATCAGAACAATGCCAACACCCGACCAGATCGCATACGCCACCCCGACCGGGATCGTTTTCAACGTCAGCGACAACAAGTAAAACGCCAGCAGATAACCCAGCACGACAATCAGCGATGGCCAAAACCGGGTGAAACCTTCAGCGGCTTTGAGAAACGATGTCGCGATCACTTCGCTGACAATTGCAATAGCCAGATAAATCCATTGTTGCATGGGCATCACTCCCTGTATCTTGATGGTTCAATGCACCGGTTTCGACCGGAAGCATTGGAATAACCTCGCTATCTTACCAAAACAAGATAAAATTAAATCGAATCACAGCAAGAACGCTGCATCATGGCGGTAAACGTGACGGCTGAATACTATCAGTCCGATGGAATAAAAAAACCGGCGCTGCGTATTATCGCCGCGCCGGTTCCTTTAAGCTGATCAATAATTAGCTTACGATCAGCTAGCCGCTACTTCCTTACGGCGATAGCCGACAAAACCGAGCAATCCGAGCCCAGCCAACAGCATCGCATAGGTCTCAGGTTCCGGAACCGGGACCAGGTTAGCAGCAACGTCATGACCGACAATGCCCATCGTGCCTGAGTAGGTCAAAACATCCCCGCCATCAAAACGAACCGTTGCAGTGATTACGGTACCAGCCAGTTCGGCAACAACTGCACCGTAACCGCCATTACTGGCAACATCCGGATCCCAGGAAAACAAAAACACATCCAGCGGATCGAAACCGGTAAAGTCAAAACCGAATACGGTTGAGCCGACCGCGCCAAATAATGACGATGTGCCATTGGCTGCCGGGTCGAATATAAAACTTCCGCCACCCGAACCGCCGAACACCAGTGATTCTCCCAGTATGCAACTTCCACCATCGATACAATGCGTACCGGACAAATCGAACGTGAGTTTCTCGATTTGACCGCTGGTGCCGTCAAAAGCGGCGGTATTGATGCTGAAAGAACCCAGCGGGCCTGGGTTCGTCACTGTGATCGAGCCGGATGGCGATGCATAACTGACACCGCTCAATAGCACAGAGAACCCGAGCGCGGCAGCAACTTGCGTAGCGCTTTTCATGATTTTCATTATTTTTCTCCTTATTTTTAAGAAACAACCCAATTGATACTTTTTAAGCAGATAGCCCGTTAATCCCATTTTGCATCTCAACCGTTTGCGGCAGTCATAAGATCTGATTAATGTCAGCGGGTTACCCTCGAAAAAACCTTTTCTTCGTTGCAGGCATTTTCATTTGCGATTTTACTGATTTTTTGTTTCCTGATTACTGATTCTTATACTACTTAACTCCTGATTTTGTACTAATTCAGCGCATCGGTAATCTGATTAAAGGGTTTGTGCTGGAAAAAGTTCTCGATATTGCCCGCCAACTGATCGAGCAAGCGCTGACGCGATTCGCGGCTGGCCCAGGCGACGTGCGGCGTGATGATCAAATTGGACGGATGTTGCCGTAATAGCGGCTGATCATGATCCGGCGGCTCACCCTGGACAACATCGGTCGCCGCACCGGCAATACCGCCGCTGGTTAAACAAGCCAGCAAATCGGTCTCGTTCACCAACCCGCCGCGCGCGGTGTTGATCAGATACGCGGACGGTTTCATCAACTCCAGTTCGCGACGGCTAATCAAGTGTTGGGTATCGGACGACAGCGGACAATGCAGCGTGATGAAATCCGCCTGCCGCAACACATCGTCAAACGCCATTCTGCCGGGGCGCGGCGCTTGCCCTTTATGGTCTGCGATCAACACTTGCATGCCAAATGCCCGCGCGACCTGCGCCACGGCATGGCCGAGCTCGCCGTAGCCAATAATGCCGAGCGTTTTGCCGGACAATTCGATAACCGGATAATCGAGCGGGCAGAAAAACCGGCTTTGCTGCCAGCCGCCGCGCGCAACCAATGCCTGATAATCCGAGAAATGCCGCGCCATATTCAACATCAGCATGAACACATGTTCCACCACCGACGGCGTGGCGTAAGCGCGCACATTGCACACCGGCACGTTGTATTCCGCCGCCGCAGCCAAATCGACATTGTTATAACCGGTCGCCGCCACGCAAATCAGCTTGAGCCGTCTGGCTGCGGCAATCGCTTCCCGCCCGATAAACACTTTGTTGCTGACCACCACTTCGGCTTCGCGGATCCGCTCCAGCACTTCCGCTTCGGTGGAATCGTGATGATACTGCCACGGCGAAACCGCCCGCTCCAGCGCGGTACAATCCATGTCGCCACGAGTAACCGAACCGAAATCAAAAAATACCGCCCGCATCAGTTACCCCCCTTATGATTTGATGTAATAATTGAATTCGTTAATATGATCGAAAAATAAAAGGAAGCGCTTATTAATTGTGCCGGGCAAGATAAAGTGCAAGGCGATTGGGGCGCAAGAAACGAGACATATCAGCAGAGATAGGCGAGTTTCTGAGCGCCGCCCAACGCAGCAATTTGCTTGCGCGGTCGATTAATCAGTATTTCCAAAGGAGCAATGATGTCTGCTTTGATGATAACCCTATTCACCCTCATTTCAACCGCATTTTCGCATAACGCCTCGATCCCGTCGCGCCACACCTGCGATGGCGCGGATACTTCACCGGCGCTGTCGTGGAGCGGATTGCCCGAAGGCACGCAAAGCCTGGTATTGATCGTCGACGACCCGGACGCGCCCGATCCCGCCGCGCCGAAAATGACCTGGGTGCATTGGGTGCTCTACAACATCCCGCCTACCGCAACCGGCCTAGCCGAAGGCATTCAGGACAAAGACCTGCCGCCCGGCGCCTTGCAAGGACTCAACGATTGGAAAAAAACCGGCTACGGCGGCCCGTGCCCGCCCATCGGCACGCACCGCTATTTCCACAAACTCTACGCTTTAGACACGGTGCTGCCGGATTTGCATCACCCCACCAAGGCGAAGCTCGAACAAGCGATGCACGGCCATATTTTGGCCCAAACCGAATTGATCGGCCATTATCAGCGGCAGCGTTGAAGATTTTAACTCGCAACAAAGCACCGGAGACTGCATGGCCCTAGCCTGGAACGAAATCAAAGACCGCGCGCTGGCGTTTTCCCGTGAATGGGCACGGGCGGAATCGGAAGACGCCGACGCCAAACCGTTCTGGATCGAATTTTTCCACGTGTTCGGCATCACCTCGCGGCGCATCGGCAGTTTCGAACAGAAAGTCAAAAAGCTCGATGGCCGCGACGGTTACATCGACTGGCTGTGGAAAGGCAATCTGCTGATCGAGCACAAATCGCGCGGTAAAGATTTGGATCGCGCTTACCAGCAAGCCATCGACTATTTTCCCGGATTGAAGGAACACGAACTGCCGCGTTTCGTGCTGGTCAGCGACTTTGCCCGCTTTCGCTTGTACGACATGGCCGAGGGGACGCACTCCGAGTTTCTGCTCAAAGAGCTGCACAAAAACGTCAAGTTGTTCTGGTTCATCGCCGGTTATCAACCGCAGAAAATTTCTCCGGAAAGCCCGGTCAATACCGATGCAGTGAAGCGCATGGCGAAGCTGCACGACCGCCTGAAACAAATCGGCTACACCGGTCACGCACTCGAAGTGTATCTGGTGCGCCTGCTGTTTTGCCTGTTCGCCGAGGACACCGGGATTTTCGAGCGCACGCAGTTCACCGAATTCATCGGACAGCACACCCGCGAGGATGGCAGCGACCTGGCGCCGCAACTGGCGCAACTGTTCGACGTGCTCAACACGCCGGAAGCCGCAAGGCTGAAAAACCTCGACGACACGCTGAGCCGGTTCCCGTACATCAACGGTAAGCTGTTCGAAGAACGCCTGCCATTCGCCAGCTTCGACCGCGACATGCGCGCCGCGCTGCTGGTTTGCTGCGCGCTCGACTGGAGCGGCATTTCTCCGGCGATTTTCGGCTCGCTGTTCCAGAACATCATGGACGAAACGCCGAATGCGCGGCGCAACCTCGGCGCGCACTACACCACCGAGGAAAACATCCTGAAACTGATCCGCCCGCTGTTTCTAGACGAGCTGCATGCCGAGTTCGGCAAAATCAGCCAAACGGTCAAAGGCCGCACGCAAAGCCTGCAAACCTTTCACGCCAAGCTCGCCGGGCTGAAATTTCTCGATCCGGCGTGCGGCTGCGGCAATTTCCTGGTGATCGCCTACCGTGAACTGCGCCTGCTCGAACTGCAAGTGCTGCGCGCGCTGCACGGCAGCGGCCAGCAAACGCTCGATATCGCCACGATCATCCAGGTCGACGTCAATCAGTTTCACGGCATCGAAATCGAGGAATTTCCGGTGCAAATCGCGCAAGTCGCGCTATGGTTGACCGACCACCAGATGAACGCGCTGGTGTCGGAAGAATTCGGCCAGTACTTCACCCGCCTGCCTCTGAAAAAATCCGCGCATATCGTGCGCGGCAACGCGCTGCGGCTGGATTGGAATGATGTGATAGCAGCGGACGAATGCAGTTTTGTGATGGGAAACCCGCCGTTTATTGGCAAAACATATTTGAATGACGAACAACATAAAGACGTTGCAGCGATTTTTCACGATACCAAAAATGCCGGACTGCTCGATTACGTCACCTGCTGGTACCGCAAAGCCACCGATTTTATCGCCGCCCATCCGGCGATCCGGGTTGCATTTGTTTCGACCAATTCCATCACGCAAGGCGAGCAGGCCGGCGTGTTGTGGCCGGATCTGTTGCGGCGCGGCGTGCATATTCATTTTGCCCACCGCACTTTTCAGTGGAGCAGCGAAGCTACTGGTATGGCAGCGGTACACTGCGTCATTATCGGTTTTGGCTTGTACGAAGCGGCACACAAAACTATTTTTGAGTATGCAAATATACAAGGTGAGCCTCACGCAGTTACTGTCAAAAATATTAATCCTTATCTTGTGGATGCTCCCAATATAGTTCTCGAAAATCGCACCTATCCGATTTGTGATGTCCCCAAAATGATTTATGGCAGCAAACCCACTGATGGTGGTAACTTGCTATTAAGCGATTCTGAAAAGTGTGAGTTATTATTACTGGAACCTCAAGCAGAAAAATGGATACACTCATTCATTGGAGCAGATGAATTTATCAACAAGATTTCTCGCTGGTGCTTGTGGTTAGTTGGCATATCGCCTGCCGAGTTGCGTGCAATGCCACAAATTCTGCAAAGGGTCGAAGCTATTAAAGCTATGCGGCTTGCTAGTCCGAAAAAGGCAACTATTGCGTTAGCAAGCACACCCACATTATTTGGCGAAATTCGCCAACCTAGAAATGGTTTCTTTATTCTAATTCCGTTACATACCTCCGAAAATCGAAAATTCATTCCACTCGGTTTCATTTCACATGAAGTGATTTGTGGGAATGCAAACTCGATGTTACCTAACGCAACTCTCTACCACTTCGGTGTTCTTTCTTCCACAATGCACAACGCTTGGACACGCACGGTGTGTGGTCGACTAGAGAGTCGTTATCGCTACTCCAACAAAATTGTCTACAACAACTTCCCATGGCCGGAACCCACCGATGCGCAACACAAAGCCATCGAATCCGCCGCGCAGACCGTGCTCGATGCCCGCGCGCTGTTTCCCGATGCCACGCTGGCGGATTTGTACGACCCGCTGGCGATGCCGCCAGAGCTGGTGCGCGCGCATCAGGCCTTGGATCGCGCCGTCGATGCCGCCTACGGCAAAAAATCGTTCGCTTCCGAAGCCGAGCGTGTGGCGTTTCTGTTCGAGCGCTATCAAGCAATCACCAGCCTGCTGCCCACCCCCGAAACCAAGAAAACCGGCAAAAAAACAGCGAAACCAGGTCATGACCCGCTTCCCTGACGACGAAACTCGTCCCGTGCTTATCTTGCCAAGCCGCATCGGCTGGCAGATCTATTACAGCGATATTATTTTTGACGATCCGCCCTATTTATTCATGCAAGCGCTGCCGGATTTTCCCGGCGGCAACAAACCGGAAGCCGGACAAGATGTCGTTTGGGATGTGTTCTCGCTGATCGAATCGGTCAAGCGCCCCGGCTCGCACCAGATGCTGACATGTACTTGTGGTGAAGCTTCTGATGCAGGTCTGGAGGAATTTATCTTGGTCAGTTATCCGGATACCGGCACCATAGCCTGGGAATTGGACATCCCCGGCCTGCGTCCGGCTCTGGATGAAACACTGATCGGCGATAGTGAAGGTTTCGTGCGGCTGGTATTTGCACGTGAGCAATACGAAGCCGATATCCGAGCGCTAGTGCACGCTTTGCAGCAAGCAGGACGCGATCCGGTGCCGGTCACCGCACTCGATTCGCGCACGCATGGTTTGAAACATCTGCTCGCGGACTATCCAGCGTGCGATTCATTGCTTGTTGACGAACTGGAACCCAACACTGGGGGAGGCATGGCATTGGAGCGCCTGCTCGAACTCGATGCGAACGAACCCTGGCCGCGCACGCCGCTGTGGCCTGCCGGAACGCTGATCGAGTTCGGTTTTTTCCCAAACAAAGGCGGACATGAATTGATGCGGATCAACGGCGAATACTCCGGATGCCGCTGGCCCAGCCACTATTTCACTAGCTGGAAAGTAATCATTGCTTTTAGATCCTGGCTTTCGTATGCACACCGCGCCTATGTATTTGACCCTGATCGCAAACTTCCTTTCGCAACCAGCCTGCCGCGAACAGGCCCCATTACCCACGGCACCGACATCGACCCGAACGACTTCGTCTTGTTGCATGCTTCGGATCGGCAGCGCTGTCACGACGCGGGTAGACGCTTCGCAGCAATGTTCCAGGCCAGCCTGCAAGAAGGCGAAACTGCGCCAGGCGTCACGGTGCGTTATTGCGAGAATTTTCTGCATACCGCCGATGACGAACCATTACCGGCAGGAGACAATGCCGATCATTGAGGACGATCACCCGATCGATTCCGGTGTTCGCACCGAAATCGAATCCCGTCTCGCGGCCATCGAAGCAAATTACGGCGTGCGCGTGCTCTATGCCTGCGAATCCGGCAGCCGGGGCTGGGGTTTCGCTTCGCCCGACAGCGATTACGATGTGCGCTTCCTGTACGTGCATCCGCTACCCTGGTATTTGCAAGTCACGCCGCAACGCAGTGTGATCGAATTGCCCGTTGCGGGCGAACTTGACATCAACGGCTGGGAATTGCGCAAGGCATTGGGTTTGCTGAAAAAAGGCAATGCCACGCTGATCGAGTGGCTGGATTCGCCGGTGGTATATCGCGCTGATACCGTTTTCTTGCATGCCGTGCGAGAGGCCGCGCGGATAACGCATCAACCGGAGCGCGCATTCCATCATTACATTCACATGGCGAGCGGCAACTATCGCGAATATCTCACCGGCACTACAGTGCGGCTGAAAAAATACCTCTATGTGTTGCGCCCGCTGCTGGCGGCGCGCTGGATCGAGCAAGGACGAGGCACAACGCCGATGCGGTTTGAGGAATTGGTAGCTGCCATGATAACCGATCCGGCGATGCGCCGGGCTATCGAAGAATTGCTGGCGATCAAGCGAGCAGCGCAGGAGTCGGAATACGGTCCGCCGATGCCGGTCATCGATGCATTCATCGCTGCGGAATTGAAGCGGCTGGAATCAGTATCCCCGCCCGCATTTCTTGAAATCGATTTTTCCGTGCTGGACCGGTTGTTAATGGAGACCGTGCTGCGGTTTGATGCCTTAAGAACCCCCTGACGCCACAACTTCTCGCGGCCAGGAGCCGTCATATTCCCCTTTGACGAAGGAGAAAGCGCATAGCACGGAAGAACTTTTGCAATCGAACCGGATGCATGTTGTTCTCGTTCGAGTGCTACCAGGCGATCACCAGTCCCTGACCGGTAGTTTGCGCTGCGGTGTCAACAAAACCATGTGTTCGCTGTCTTAATATTAAATCCGACCGGCTGCCAGGGCCGGTCAGCAGTAAAAAAGTCAAACCGCGGCGCTGCGCGCGCCTTTATCTATCAGAGGGCTGACATTCATGAACGATCTGATTTGCTTCGACCGGATCATCGTCGAGAAACCCATCGTTACCAAGCACGGCTTCCATACCCGCTATATTCTGGAGAAAGACGGCAAGCGCATGTCATGCGAATTGCGCAACAAATACGAGGACAGCATCGAAGGCGATAACGCGCAACGCTTCGCCAATCTGACGTGCGGTCTTTCAGCGGTCAATTACGGGCTGTACACCCTGGAAATCGTGTTCGAATTCGATCTTGGGCCGCAGGAATTCCGTTTTTTCGACGACATGCTGAAGAAAATGAGCATCGAGATTTTCGTCAGCCGTTTCCACCAAGATCCGTTGTTCATCAAGCCGCAATACGCCGTGGCGGAACCCGATGTCACGCTGGCAAATGCGTCGTGCAAGGCTACATTGATTGCCGGCAGCGGACGCGATCTGAGCGGTTTCGATGCCGATTCTAACAAGATGGTGGTATTGTCGTCCGGCGGCAAGGAAAGTTTGCTGTGTTATGGCTTGCTCAAGGAAGCCGGCATGGACGTATATCCGGTATATATCAACGTATCCGGCGGGCATTGGCGCACCGCGATAACCGCTTATCGTTCGTTCAAGCAGAACGATATCCGCACCCGCCGCATCTGGACCAATGCCGACCGGCTGTGGGCATTCATGGTGAAGCATTCACCGCTGGTCGAAACCAATATCCGCGGTATCAAGTCGATCACCGATCCGCTGCATTTCTTTACTTTCGCGTATTTTATTTTTTCGTCGTTGCCGCTGATGGAGCGGGAAAAAATCGGCAATGTCTGCGTCGGCAACGAATATATCGAACCGACCAAGATTCTCGATGGCCGCAACCGCATCAACGATGTCGATTTCTTTCCGGGAATTTACGATCAAAGCCAGGAATACGACCGCTACATGACCCGCTGGTTTGGCGATGCCGGGTACGGCATCCGGCAGTGGGCGCCAATCCGCTCGATTACCGGCTATCAGGTGCAAAAAACGCTGGCCAAGCAATATCCGGCGCTATTCGAGTTGCAGGTGTCGTGCCATCACGCGCATAAAGGCGGCGACAGAATCCTGCCGTGCGGCACCTGCCAGAAATGCATGCGCATTCTGTCGTTCTGCCTTGCCAATCAGCTCGATTATTCCAAGATCGGTTATGGCCAACCTAACGTCGACTGGCTGAAGGCGAATAGTCACAAGCTGGTTTTGGCAGGAGACGAGGAACTGGAACACACGTTTCATCATTTAAGCAAACACAGTTTCCCGGTCAAGGGCCGCTATCACAGTCATATCGAGAAGTTGCATTTTGACCCGCATTCGTCCGATACCGCGAATATACCCGCCGAAGTCCGGCATAAAATTTATCCGCTGTTGTTACGCGAGGCAACCGGCGCTGTGCGGATGACGGCTGAAAGGCATTGGGAGCCGGTCGATGTTCTTGCACCGTCGAAATAAAAGTTGTTGGGAAGCACTGATTAATTCGGCGAGCGAGATGAAGCGCGAGGCGCGCGAAACGGAGCAGCCGAGACATATCAAAGAGATAGGCGAAGTTGCGAGTACCGCGCAACGAAACGATTCGCTCGCGCAGCCAATTAATCAGCGCTTCCCTTGGTAGCGGATTCAGTCGCCAAAAAACCGTTTCAACACCCGGATCATGTAGTCATGGTCAGCCACCCCGGCGCTTTCGCGCACACTGTGCATCGCCCACATCGGGCAGCCGACGTCGACGCTGCGGATACCGAGTTTCGCTGAAGCAATCGGCCCGATGGTGCTGCCGCACGGCAGATCGCTGCGGTGCGAATAGCGCTGATAGGGCACTTCGGCGTCTTCACACCAGCGGATGAATTGCGCGGCGGATACGCTTTCGGTGCTGTAACGGCGGTTGGCATTGGATTTGATTACCGGTCCCTGATTGACGAACACGCGGTGGTCGGCGTCGTACGAGCCGGGAAAATTCGGATGATAACCGTGCGCCATGTCGGCGCTGATCAGAAAGCTGTTCGCCAAGGCACGCGCGGTATCTTCGCGATCCATCGCGGTGGCGATGCAAATCCGCTGCAAAGTATCGGCGAGGAAGCTCCCGGCGGCGCCGACATGACTCTCGCTGCCGATTTCCTCGTGATCGAAAAACGCGCACACCAACGTGCTGCGCGCATCGTTCAGAATTGTATCTTCAAGCAACGCTTGCAAACCGGCATGACACGACGCCAGATTGTCGATCTGGCTGTTGGCGTAAAATTCCCGGTTCGCGCCCCACACCGCGCCTTTTTGGGTGTCGTAAACCGCCAGATCCCACGACAGGATTTGCGTGGCGTCAATACCGCTGGCTTGCTCGAGCAGCGCCAGAAAATACGGTTGCGGCAATTGCTCGCCGGTCAGTTGCGCGAACAGCGGCGGCAGTTCGTTTTGTTTATGCAGCTTTAAACCGTCTTCGTTGACGCCGCGGTTCATGTGAATCGCCAGGTTCGGCAAGCGCAACAGCGGCTGATCGAAGCGCACCAGCCGGTAAGACAGTTTGCCATGCTCGTCGAGAAAACTGATGCGGCCCGCGAGGCTTAAGTCACGGTCAGTGAATGTCGCCAGAATCGGCCCGCCGTAAATCTCGACTCCCAGCCGGGCAAAGCCGTTGCTCACGGTGGCGGCATGCGGCCGGATGCGGAATCCCGGCGAATCGGTATGCGCGCCGACAATTTTAAACCCCGCATCGGATGGCGCTTGATTGCCCAGCACGAACAGCACGATCGACGAATCGTCGCGCTTCACGTAATAACGCCCGCCTGCTTGCAATTGCCATTTGGCGGCTTCATCGAGTTTAACGAATTGAAAGGCTTGTACTGCCGCTTCAACTGCAGCAACGGCGTGCCAGGGACTCGGGCTGCGGTCGATGAAGTCGAGTAAATCTTGAATCGGGTTATCAGGGGTCATTTGCGTTGTCACGGTCGGTTATGAATCCAGTTTATTGAGGATTGCTGAAAATAGATCAATTCGATCGATCCGGCAACCTGAATAGATGCTATTTTTTAATCATCCATTTCATTGATGCAATGATGGATTTTCATTTTCTAAAAATTCGTTATAATGCCATCTGTTAAATTGAGCGAATTGAAAAATCAATTACTTAGATAACAAAAAAACAACTCATGTATCGGATTAATTATGCGCGCTATCGTAATGATACGATAGACTAACCAGCATCTTTCAGCAGTAAAAAATTTCCGATCCGGTTGTTAAAATGATCATTTCTTAGCGCAGCTCTTTTTGATTAACGGATTTCTTTACCCAATTAATGTATATACCCTTAGGACATAGGATAAAAATATGAATAATAAATTGCATCACTTTTTTATATTGTCGATTGCCGCAGGATTGTCGGTTTCGGCGCATGCCGCAACACTGCCGGTCATTGATATCGACAGCGCCAAAGAATACATGCCTTTGATGGTTGCCAGCGATGATCCTGATAACTGGATCGCGCCGCTGGGCTTGCCGTTTGACGGCGTGGCTAAGCTGTCGTTGAGCCGCAGCGACGGTAATTTTGGTTGCACTGGCTCGTTGCTGGACGGCGGCGCTTTTCTGATGACCGCTGCCCATTGCGTCACGGATGATGATGGTAATAATTTGCTCAATTCCGCCACCATCTCTTTCCAAGGCGGTGCGGTCACTACAACTTCCAGCGAGGCTTTTGTTTTCCCAAGCTGGGATGGTCATTCGCTCGGAAACAATGACGATATCGCAATCCTCAAGCTGGATACACCCATCAATTCCATTCCCGGCTTCGGGCTTGCAACCGGTAGCCCGGTTCTTCAACCGGTATTACACGCCGGTTACGGTTTGACCGGCACTGGTTTAACCGGCGCCATCCCTGGTACTTTTGGCACGTTGCATTACGGTTATAACGTTTACGACGCTGTCTGGAGCGGCGGCAGTCTGGCGTATGATTTTGATAACGGCACCGCAGCGAATGATGTATTTTGTATCATCGCCGGAACCTGCGACACTGGTTTGCCATTTCCTAATGAAGCGATGATTGCATCCGGCGATTCCGGCGGTCCCAGCTTTGTTCTTGAGGGTGGTGTATTCAAGCTGGTAGGTGTACATTCATTCGGTGCCACCTTCGGTTTGGGATTCGGTGACATTGACGATGATTTGAATTCTACTTTTGGCGAAGTTGCCGGTGACACGTATTTGCTGCCACATGCTACCTGGATTGCAAGCATTACGGCAGTGCCCGAGCCTCAAACTTATCTGATGTTGCTAGCCGGCTTGTTCGGCATTGGCATGTTTGTGCAACGCCGTAGCAATCACCATCAGGCATAATGCCTAATGATGATTTTTTGTTCTAAATCTTTTACGAACAGGAGAATTATTATGAAAACATTGACTTATGTATCCATTATCGGTGCAGCTTCATTTGTTTTATCAGGGATGACACATGCCGCCACAATCACTTTTGATGATATTGCACCAACCAGTAATGCGATTCAAACTGCCGTCACTTCCGATGGTTTTAATTTCGCTGGCGATCATTTCCATATCATTGATACCTTCGATTCGAGACTCGTTTCGAGCGGATCGAATTATCTTTCAGCCGAAGATGCAGCAGACTTAGGAAAATCAGTAACAATGACACACGCGGGTGGTAGCCTGTTCAATTTGATTGGACTTGATGTCGGTGAGTTATGGCTACCTGGTGAATCGTTAAACGACTTCTCTGACGTACTCCTAACCGGTAATCAGTTTGGAGGCGGGGTACTCAGCACCACTATTCGTTTAGACGGTATACGCGATGGCGTTGGAGGCCTCAATGACTTTCAATCGGTAGCCATTGGATGGACAAACCTTGTTTCTGTAACAATTACAGGCGTGGATAGTTCCGGCGGTTTTGGCGATTATTCTATTGATAGTATTAGTGTTTCATTGGTTCCAGAACCTGAAACCTACGCACTTCTATTAGCCGGGTTAGGTGTAGTTGGTGCGTTTGCACGCCGCCGCACCGTCAGTTAACTTCGGGAATCAGCATTTGCTGCTTATGCGACTGTGAATGTGACCCCGGAAATAAAAAGCCCCGCACTAGCGGGGCTTTTTTTTGATAAAGCGGTGTAGCAGTCACTCGCTTGCTGCTTCCGGATGATGCTGTGTTATAAGCCTTGCAGCTTGTTGATATCGAATTGCCATTTGAGCGGATCTTCAATATTTACAATGCTATCCGCGCCTTTCGACAAATCCAGAATTTCCGCTTGAATGTAAGCATTGGCCCTCGTTGAGAAAAATACTTTGATGATGGGCGCCGTGAGGCTTTTTTTGGATTGTTCAAGGATGACATCCAGTCGGCCGGATTTAAGCTTGACCAGTGTGCCGTTAGGATAAATTCCGATGGTTTTTACAAACGCATGGAACACTTTCTCATCGAAATGTCCATCTTTCCAAGACGCCATTTTATGAATGGATTCTGATGGCGACCAAGCTTTTTTGTAGCAACGTTCCGAGCTGATGGCGTCATACACATCACAAACTGCACCCATGCGGGCAAAAAGCGTCAATTGATTACCTGATAGTTTCTCTGGATAACCCTGTCCATCCATCCGCTCATGGTGATGTAAACATACATCCAGAGCGGATTCTTGCACTTGATAACAGGATTTGAGAATTTCCCATCCGCGCCGGGGATGGCTTCTCATGATCGAAAATTCTTCATCGGTTAATTTCCCGGGTTTTTCTAATACCTCATTAGGAACCGCCATCTTACCGACATCGTGCAGCAACCCGGCGACGCCCGCTTGCCTGAGTTGCTCTCCCTGCAGTCCCATTTGCCTTCCAAGCGCCACCATCAGCATACAAACTGCGACAGAATGCAAATAGGTATATTCATTGGCGGTCTTCAATCGCGCCAGACTCAACAACGCATTAGGATTGCGCTCCATGGATTGGTTAATTTCATCCACTAGCACGGTTGCTTCTTCGATCTCCAGCGCTTTACCCATGCGGACGTCGGTAAACATGCTGGTAACCGCTTCTTTGGCTTTGCTATGAATTTTTTTAGCCGCATCCATTTCTTCTTCCACCGAAACCGAGAGCTGAGTTTTTTTCACAGGTTTAGCGGATTCGGCAATGGATTTGCTGAAATCTGGATTGATCTTGATATCAAATTGCAGATTTTTGACATCCAATCCCTTATCGGTGTCTATCCATATCTCGTCGAAACTGCAACCGAGCAGCTTATCCAGATCCTTTTGCTGATCCAGCTTAAATGATTTTCTCCAGAATGGATGCTCGAGCCAATTTCCCCGCAACTCATGAATATACATGCCTAATCGAACTTCATTAGCCTGAACTTTTTTTATCATATAAAAATACACATGAAAATAATCTACCGACAGAGCTCATTTTGAGCCGATTTCAGGGTTTACGGTACGGTTGTTCCTTTTATATCGTATCGCTTGCCAAACGGTCCGGACATCAACAAGCTCATGCCGGATCAGCAACGTAATCGCGATTTCTTCGATAGCGGCATACAAACAAAAAATAGCAGCTACCCGAATCGGCCAATCCAGCAATCCCGTAAATAACAAAACATAGCTTACTACGGTAATTGCCACTGCAAGCTTTACACTCCAGGTGTGATAACTACTAATGGTATGAAATTTAATGAGGCTAATTACAACAGGCAGTGTAAAACTTAACACGATGATCAACCAGTACAGCTTTTCCCGGATGATAATTTCCGGCCATAGAATCCAAGCGCAAATCGCCATCGTGCTATAGATAAAAAAGTCTCCCCAACTATCGAGCCGTGAGCCTACTGCAGTTATTTGATTGAGCCATCGAGCCAAAAAACCGTCCAAAACGTCGGTGAATACCGCAAACAACAACACACCTATGAACCAGTTGGGCTGATCTGTAAGCGCGAAATAAAACAGAAGCGGCGTCGTCAGTATGCGAATCAAACTGACCAGATTGGGAATATTTATGATCTGATTCTTTGTACGATTCATGACGAAACTCCTTGTTAGTTAAGGTTTCTTCTTTAGAATCCTCCAGTGATAAAGCATGTACGTCATTACAAGATCGACGATCAAGAAAACAAAAACCAGCAGTGAAATATCGATTACTCCGAGATGAAAATTTTGCATAACCATTAAGGCTGGCGCCAGCGATTCCGGTACCTGATCGAGTAAGAATGCTTTGCTGCTCGGCGCCCTCCCCAGGCGGCGCTTAATGAAACTCGAAAACAAATCACCGAGAACCGCAAATGATGCAATCTGCCATCCCGTTTCGAAAGAATATCCTAGTACAATAGCTGCAATGGGGGTTACCAGCAATGCTGCGATTATTCCTCGCCAGGTTTTTGAAGACCCGAAGATACGATTGCTGTCCGCAAAGTTTCTACCGAAATCGACTGCAAGGTCTAAATGATCCCTCAATAGCAGCCGTACCAATACTGGTGCGCCATTTGCGATTATAATTAAAAGCAATAGATGTAAAAATTCGATCGACAACGTCAATATTCCATCTTCAAAAGTATGTTTTTTTTCGTTCGGTCATTATGACTGGTTTGGAAGCTAATAATTCGGAAACCGTATGGCCGAGCTATCATTAAAAGTACTCACCTATAATATTCATAAAGGATTCAGTGCAAGTAATCTTCGTTTCATACTTCATGAAATCAAGAATTCATTACGACAGATCAATGCCGATGTCGTTTTTCTGCAGGAGGTACATGGCGAGCGGAATATTTCCAACAATCGCTTTGACGACTGGCCGAATAACCAGCAATTCGAATTTCTGGCCGACCAAGTTTGGCAGCATTACGCCTATGGCAAGAATGCCATTTATAAGTCAGGCCATCATGGCAACGCCATTCTCAGTAAATATCCGTTTATTGAATGGGATAATATCAACGTGTCATTGTTTCGATCTGCCAGCCGGAGTTTGTTGCACGGAGCCATTCAAATCCCCGGTATTCACCGCAAAATTCATATTATTTGAGACCTTTGCACGGTAAGAATGGTGCCAGA
>LWDH01000052.1 GCA_002083395.1 Proteobacteria bacterium SG_bin4
TCCGCTACGGTCATGTGAATTTTGCAGGGCCGACCAATTATTCTGCAAATTTCTAATTTTACGCTAATTGATTAGCGTGGTAGATTGGATCACCGAAGAAAACCTAACATCATACTGCACAGGAGTGTTATGCAACATCCCATCCGGGAAAAACCAGTACCGCAGGATGGCATTTGAGGGCTTTTACCAATATTTTGGTACGTTCAATTCCCAAGTCGATTGGGTCATGTTCAATAGCAAAGAGGGTTGATCGCAAAAAAGGCGTCAGCCCGCAACCTACGCCAATTCGTCACACAACTTGTTGCGCACTTCAATCGATTATCTCGATTTTTCAGATTGCCAGGTTAATTGGGATAAAGTTTTCGCTTCTTCCAGCAAATGCCTCAAAGCCTTGTTAACCGCTTCATCGTTTGGGAAAGCTTTCGCAATATCAGGCTCAAGAACCACTACATTGGTTTCTGCTTTGACACGGCTTGCATATTTGCCACGTATAATTTTATCGAAATCAGATCGTTGATACTCTGGCCGAAGTTCGTCTGTCATTTCAGGTTTAACCTTCTTATTTGTAGCCAATCGCGCTGATATGATCCGGATCGAATCGCCGCTTTCTGTATGTGCCACCGCCAGTAAACGACCTTGAGAAGAAATGCCAAACGTTACATATCTTTCTTCATCTTCCGAATGATCGGGATCGCGGGTAGTTGCGGAAAATGCATCACGCAATGCACTGGATGCTTCTTCAAAAGTGACGCCATGTTTACGGTGATTAAGTACAGCTTTCTTCGCATTCTACTCAAAAATACTGGACTTCCAATCGCTCATCCACACCATCAACGCAAACTAATAACCGGCCAGCTATTTCGTTCCGCGTGGCTTTTCAACGTCGGATCGGGGTCGACCGCGACCGGGTGCGTGACTTTACTGAGTAGTGGTAAGTCGTTCAACGAATCGCTGTAGAACCAGCTGCGCAGGAACGACAGCCAAGTGAGGTTATGCGCATCCAGCCAGGTTTCCAGCCGTTCGATTTTGCCTTCTCGAAACGACGGTGTGCCGGTGACCCGGCCGGTGAATTCACCGTCTTTTTCTTCCGGTTCGGTGGCGATCAGATGTTCGATGCCGAGCGCGTGGGCGATGGGTGAGGTGACAAAGCTGTTAGTAGCGGTGATGATGATGCACAAGTCACCGTCCAGCTTGTGCCGTTCGATCAATTGTCGTGTTCCGGGCGCGATCAGCGGCGTGATTTTTTTCTGCATGAATTCTTTGCGCCAGGTTTCCAGTTGCGTGCGCGGATGACGCGCCAGCGGCTTGAGTTGAAAGTCGAGAAATTCATGTATATCCAGCGTACCAGCTTTGTATTGCTCGTAAAATTCGATATTTTTCGCTTCGTGCAATTCGCGATCCAATGCCTTCTTTTCGATCAAAAATTGCGCCCATTGAAAATCACTGTCGCCGGCGATCAGCGTATTGTCCAAATCAAATAAAGCTAAATTCATGTAGCCACCTGTAATAATTCTCGTAATAAAGGAATGGTAACGGGACGCTGATGAACCAACGAATAGCGGTCCAATGCTTCCAGCGTCATCAGCAGTGACGGCAAATCGCGCCGTCCGTGCCGCAGCAGATACCTGCAAATGTCGTGTGATAACTCAAAGCCGCAATCCGCAGCATGCGTTCTCATCGCCTGAATTTTTTCGTCGTCGGTCAATTCGTGAACCTGGTATACCAATCCCCAACCGATGCGCGTCACTAAATCCTGACGCAGCTTGAGAAACATCGGAGCAGCGGAGCCGCTCATCAGCAATCGTATGCGGCTTTCGTCGCGCACGCGGTTATAGAGATTAAACAATGCGATTTGCGACGGCTCATCCAGGCTGTCGATATCGTCGATCGCAATGCAATCGGCATCGCTTTCATCGACGATCGAGAAGTTATCGTGTTTCCGGGGTTTGCAATATATCGCTTTTAAGTTCATTTGGGTATAGGCCGCGACGGTTGCCTGCAGCAAATGGCTTTTACCGCAACCGCCCGCGCCCCATAAATAGACAAAGCGTTCCGGTTCGCGTTCCGCCAGAAGATTGTGCAGCATCTGGAGTAATTCAACGTTGCGGCCAGGTTGGAAATTTGCCAGCGTTGGCGATGGCACCGGCTTAATGTCTAACAGCAATTGATGCATGATCGTTGCGCAATGCGTGTTGCGTCACCGTCTAATTATAGAAATTACTGCTGATATAGCGTTGATGCAGATGGCGCAACCAAACCAGCATGATCGCGCTGACCGGTAATGCCAGCAAAATGCCGAAGAAACCGAATAATTGCCCGAACGCCATCAACGCAAAAATGACCACGACCGGGTGCAAGCCGATGCGATCGCCGACCAGCCAGGGCGTAATCAGCATGCCTTCGAGCAATTGCCCGGCACCGAAAACAATCCATACCGGAATCACACCTGACCAATCCTGGAATTGCATGATTGCAGCGAAGGTTGCCAGCGTCAAACCGACGATCATGCCGAGATACGGCACGAACACCAGGATTCCCGCCACTAGGCCGATCGGCAGCGCAAATTCGAGCCCGACCAGCCATAGGCCGGTGATATAGCAAATGCTCATCAATACGATAACCGCCAACTGGCCGCGTAGAAATTCCGCCAGAATCCGGTCGGTTTCGTGCGCCAGTTTCGAGACTTGTTGGTGCCAGTAACGCGGAATCATTTCATCAATTTGCGCGATCAGTACATCCCAATCGCGCAGCAGGTAAAACAATACCACCGGCACTAGCAGCAAATTGACCAAAAATTCCACGACCGCCATGCCGCCGCTGGTTAACGACGGCAGGATTTTAGCGGCGACGCCGCCCGCGCTTTGCCAATGCTCCGACACCGCTTCCTTCAGCACTTCCATATCCGGTTCCAGGCTGATGTCCAGCCTTGATTCCAGCCACGGAATAATATGATTCTTGAGCATGTCCAGAAACACCGGCATTTTATCCAGCAAACGGCCTGCTTCTTTTTGGAACAGCGGCACCATGATCAGAATCAAAGCGCCGAATGCGACGAGCGATAACAACATCACCAAAATAGTCCCTGCGGTGCGCGGGATGTTGTTGCGAGCCAGCCGCGATACCATTGGATTGCAGATGTAAGCGATGACCGCGGCGAGCAAAAAAGGCGTCAAGATCGGGCTGAGCAGATACAGCAACCCGCCGGACACACATGCCAGCAGCAGCCACCAGAGGTAATGCAAGTCGTTAGCGTGTTCTTCGCTATTCATCGGCAGAGTTAGCTTTGACCCGCTTTGGATTTCAGCGCATGGCTGGCGAGATTTTTACCGAGCTCCCAGATCGAGCCCGGCACTTGATGCGTATCGGCAATGGTTTCAGTCAATGCCTGCACGACACGGTCGCAATCCTGCTGCGTCAGGATCAGCGGCGGTAGCAGCTTGATCACGTTCATGCCATGCCCGGCAACTTGCGTCAGGATGCGATGTTCTTTGAACAACGGTATTGTGATCATCTGGCAGAACAATCCCTTGTTAGCCGCTTCCAGCATCATCCATGCGGCTTTGAGCGAGAAACTATCGGGTGATTTGAACTCGACCGCAATCATCGAGCCTTTGCCGCGCGCTTCTTTCAGAAATTCGTATTGACCGGTTAATGCATTGATCCGGCCGATGATGTCCGCGCCAATTTTGGCGCTGTTTTCGACCAGCTTTTCGGTGCGGATGACTTCCAGGCTTGCCAGACCCGCAGCCATCGCCATGTTGTTTTTCGAGAATGTCGAGCCATGCACCACTGCGCGATCCATGCGGTTAAACACGCTTTCCATGATTTGTTGCGTCATCATCACCGCACCGACCGGCACAAAGCCACCGGACAGCGCTTTCGCCATGCAAATCATGTCGGGTTTCACGCCCCAATGTTCGATTGCCCAGAATTTACCGGTGCGGCCCAGGCCAGTCTGGATTTCGTCGGCGACAAACATCGTGCCGTATTTTTTGCACAACCGCTCGACTTCGGGCAGGTAATGATCATCCGGGATGTTGACGCCCTTGCCCTGAATCGGTTCGACCACAAACGCCGCGACATTGCGGCCGCTGAGCGCTTGTTCCAGCGCTGCCAGATCGTTGAATGGCACCGAACCGCAATCTTGCAGTAATGGCCCGAAACCGTCCTTGAAAATCTGCTCGCCGTTCAGCGAGAGCGCACCCATCGTTAAACCGTGATACGCGTGATCGCAGCAAATGATGCGGTTACGCCTGGTTACATAGCGGGCGAATTTAATCGCGGCTTCCACCGCCTCGGTCCCGGAATTACAAAAAAACGCACGCTCCAGATTATCCGGCACCGTCGCCAGAATCTCCTTGGCCAGCAAACCGCTCAGAGTTGACACATCCATCTGCACCAAATCCGGCATTTCCAGCGACAGCACTTCTTTCAGTGCATTGACAATCACCGGATGATTGCGGCCAAATGCATACACCCCGAACCCGCTCAACAGATCGAGATATTCGTTGCCTTGATCGTCGTAAATATACTGCCCCACCGCGCGCTGATAGTTCCGGTCATAACCGATCGTCTTCAGCACACGCACCATCTGCGCATTCAAATAATGCTCGTGCAAATCAAACTTATCGGTACGATGCTGGGATAACAAATGAGCGATACTGAAAGACATGAACAACCTCGGTATAGGAAGAACGGCCAGCAAAGCTGGAAAAAGAATTGATCGGCCCCACTAAAAGAACTGCTGCAATGTAATAAGTTGACAACAAAAATTAGCGCAGATCATACCATTCCTACACATATTTTTGCTGTTAAAAACATGAGACCTTTTGGGAATAGAAAGTCCACCCAGATCTACCCGGATGCCGATGGTAATAAAACCGCGAACAATCATCTAAACTATTTTTTTGCTCATAACAGGAGCGATGCGGCGATCAATTGAAAGGCTTTAAAAAGAAGTATGACTGTTATTGAACTGGATTAAAGCCCTTTTTAAGAGGTCGGCAACATTAGGCAGCAAGAAAGCATGCAATCCAATCTTGGATTTCAAGAATTGGATTGCATCACCGACTCGTGGTTGTTGATGAGGCTCGATTCGCTCAGCAACAATCAAACCATCTTTTTTATTTAAACAAATCACTGTCGACAAATTCCGCTCTGACCAGCGACCAGAAGTCGTCGGCCAGGCCGTTTTCGATATAGGCATACGGCAGCCAGCCGTAGCCGTGGTCGCCCCAGTCCTTGCCCCATGAGTTGCGAATCAATAATGCGCCTTTGGTTGTGCCGATTTTTTTCTGATCGTCGTAGCCGACCGCCAGCACTGCATGTCCGCCTTCCAGCGTGTCACCCTTGCCAGGATAGGGAATCTCTCCCTTGCCGTCGCCAGCGCCGGGTATCGAGCTATAGACGGAGAAGCCGAACATCGACGGCAGATTGGCCGCCAGGTTCTTTTTGACATTTGCAAGTAACGCGCTGGTTGAAGTACCGGGCGGGTCAAGCCGGTAATAGTCGATCGCTTGGTAACTTTGGGCGTATGAAAAGCAGAAACTGGACGGATCGTCGTTGAACCGTTTGACATCGTACGGCCAGTATTTTTCCGGTGGCACGCCGAAAAGCACCAACGCTTTCATGGTGTCGCGCAGGTAAGCGCCGTCGTCGCCGGTAAAACCGATCAATTGACGCGTAACCTTGTAGAGGAATAAGCGCGAGGCGTCGATGTGCTTGCCAAAAGCGCGGCGTTCGAAATACTCGACCATACCCACACCGGCATGCGCGGTACAGGAACCGATCGAACCCTGATCTTCGATCGGTGAACAATATTTACGCAGATCGACGCTGGCCGGCAGCGTTTTGGCCGCTTTTTTCAGCGGCGAAGATTTTGCCAAAACTTTGGCGACGGATTCGGTCGATTGCGTATGATCGCGCATGTCCGGTAAATCTCTGTGCCAACCTAAACTAAGATCATGAATTGATTTCATTTTAATCTCCAAAAAAAGTGGATCACTTGCTTCACTGGTACAGCGCCAACACCGGGTTCGAGTAATATACCCGTCTCATAAAATTTACAGAAACTTTTAATCTATCATGCACTTAATGATATATCTTCAGTTGAATTATCAGTCTAATCCCTTGGAGAACTGAAGTAAAGTAAATTAAGCGCTGCTGATCGCGCATTTCCGTACCATGAGGGTCCGGCATTTGCGGTAAAATTGCGCTTGAGCGTAACGCAAATCTTTTATTCGTTTGAGAGTTCAACTTGACTTCCAGCAATTCCAATCTCCCTGATGCGAAACATCTTTCTTATCGTGATGCCGGTGTCGATATCGATGCGGGCGATCGCCTGGTAGAAAATATCAAACCACTTGCCAGGCGCACCTTACGCCCCGAAGTTCTGACCGGCATCGGCGGCTTCGGCGCGTTATTTGAAATTTCCAAGCAATACCGTAATCCAGTGCTGGTGTCCGGCACCGATGGCGTGGGCACCAAGTTAAAACTGGCTTTTCAATTGAGCCGGCATGATACGATCGGTATCGACCTGGTGGCGATGAGCGTCAACGATATTCTGGTACAAGGCGCGGAACCATTGTTTTTCCTGGATTATTTCGCTTGCGGCAAATTGAATGTAGAGACTGCGACCCAAGTGGTCGGCGGTATCGCCAAAGGTTGCGAATTGGCCGGTTGTTCATTGATCGGCGGCGAAACGGCGGAAATGCCGGGCATGTACCCGCACGATGAATATGATTTGGCCGGGTTTGCCGTCGGCGTTGTTGAGAAAGATCAAATCATCAGCGGCGCTTCGATCGAAGCCGGCGATTGTGTTCTAGGCATTGCGTCCAGCGGCGCGCACTCGAATGGTTATTCGCTGATCCGAAAAATTATCGAAAACAGCCGCGCCGATTTATCGATGGATTTTCATGGCCAATCTTTGGCCGATGCCATCATGGCGCCGACGCGCATTTATGTAAAGCCGGTGCTGGCATTGATCAAGCAATTGCCGGTGAAAGGCTTGGCGCACATCACCGGTGGCGGGCTGGTAGAAAATGTGCCGCGTATTTTGCCCGATTCGCTCACGGCGGAATTGCAAAAAGATGCGTGGCGGATTCCGCCATTATTTCAATGGTTGCAACAGCAAGGCAACGTAGCCGATGCGGAAATGGCGCGGGTGTTTAATTGCGGTATCGGCATGGTGATCGTCGTTGCGCCCGAGCATGCGGCTGATGCACTTAACAGTTTGCGTGCGAATGGTGAAACCGCTTGGCAAATTGGTGAAATTAAACCGCGTATGGCAGATCAAGCAGCTACGGTGTTGGTGTAGCGAGTGATTGCTCCGAAATGAAATCCCTAGTGATCCTGATTTCAGGCCGCGGCAGCAATATGCAAGCACTGCTGGAGGCCGGTCATCCTTTGGATAGCATTACGGTGATCTCTAACAATCCCCATGCAGCTGGGCTGGAAATTGCCAGAAGGTATGGTGTTGCTACGGTTGTCCTCGATCACCGTTCTTTCCCGGATCGAGAGACTTTTGATATTGCTTTGGCGGAAAAAATTGATGCCTGTAAGCCCGAATTGGTTGCACTGGCCGGTTTCATGCGTATACTGAGTGATCGCTTTGTACAACGTTATCAGGGCCGGTTAATGAATATTCACCCTTCCTTGCTTCCGGCATTTCCCGGTCTAGGAACTCACGCGCGAGCACTGCAAGAAGGCGTCAAGATCCACGGTTGCACGGTTCATTTTGTCACGCCGACACTGGATCATGGTCCGATTGTGATTCAGGCCGCCATTCCAGTGCTGCCGGACGACACCGAACAAACATTGGCCAATCGTGTATTGACGCTCGAACATCGCATCTACCCGCAAGCGGTCCGCTGGTTTATGGACGGCAGCATCCGGCTGGCCGATAGCCGCGTGGAAGTCATGCATTCCAGCATCAACAAATCAGCGCTTTATTCTCCGGAATTGCCCGAATGAAACTCGCGGCCTTGTTGGTTATTACATGGTTGCTCAGTTTTCCGGCATCTGCGACAGACCTGCCGTCCCGGATTGAAATCAACTATCACGTGATAACCGATATCGGCGAAGGTGAAATCCATGAAGTCATGGAAATTCATCATACCGGCGATCACTATCGTTATACGATTAACAGCGTTGCGCAGGCGACCGGCATGTACAAGTTGATCGAGCCGAATAGAATCGTTCGCCATAGCGAAGGCCTTGTTTTTGAACAAGGCTTGCAGCCTGCCCGCGCTTACGAAAAGCGCGGAAAAGACACACCCAGCGTGGCCGTTTTCGATTGGGCAAATCACAGCATCGCGCTCAGTCACACGGGTCACGAGATCACGCAGAAACTACCGTACGGTACGCTGGATCGTTTGAGTTTCTCGTATAACTTTATGTTTACTGCGATCCCTAAAAAGCATGTGGAACGTTACGTCGCCGAAGGTCATAGTTTGCGGTTATCACGTTTCACCGTGACCGAAGAAACCCTCGATACACCAATGGGTGCAATCAAAACGATCGCATTAACCCGGCAGGAAGAAAAAGGCTCCAAGCTTAAAAGAAAAGTATGGCTGGCCTTGAACAATCACATGCTGCCGGTACGCATCGTTTCGGTCGAGGAAAACGGCCGTGAAATCGAGAAAATAGCTAGACGAGTTAATATCAGCTATAAACCGGGACGTTAATCCTACCCCGTAATTGATCTCAGACATTTAATAAAATTCATGCATTTAACTTCTTTTCAACTAGATACAACGATTATTGCCACACGCGCCATATTGCCTTTGGAATATCCTGCCGATGCGATCCTGCGGCGTTATTTTCAGGATCATCCGAAACTGGGCGCGCAAGATCGCGCATGGATTGCCGAAACAGTCTTTGGTATTCTGCGTCACCGTTTCTTTCTTGAACACCTGACAGAGCTGCCGACCCCCCGTGCGCTGGTATTGGCTTATCTCGTGAAGTTTCAAGGAACCAATTTGCGTGAATTGACATCGCTGGTGAGCGAAGCAGAAGCAAAGTGGCTGACAGAAATCAAGGCCGTTAAAATGGATACCATGCCGCTCGCGATCCAAGCGGAATTCCCCGCATGGCTCGTGGAGAAATTGCAGGCGTTTATGCCCGATAGCGGGATTCTGGACCTCGGCTTATCGCTACAGAAGCCGGCGCCACTTGATTTACGTGTCAATACGCTGCTCGCGAAACGTGCCGAAGTGCTTGACAACCTTCAGCAAGAAGGAATTCAAGCGCAAGCGACGCCCTATTCTCCATGCGGTATCCGCTTGAATGGCAAACCGGCGATTAACCGGCATGCTTTGTTTTTATCAGGAAAAATCGAAGTTCAAGACGAAGGCAGTCAATTACTGGGGTATTTGCTGGCGCCCAAACGCGGTGAAATGATCGTCGATTTCTGCGCCGGAGCGGGTGGCAAATCACTACTGCTGGGAGCTCTGATGAATTCCAAGGGTCGCTTGTACGCCTTTGATGTTTCGGAAAAACGGTTGAATAATCTGAAGCCGCGTTTCAAACGTTCCGGTTTGTCGAACTTGCACGCACAGCGGATAGAAAATGAGAATGATCTTAAAATTAAACGCCTGTCCGGAAAGATCGATCGGGTATTGGTCGATTCGCCGTGCAGCGGACTTGGCACGCTGCGCCGCAATCCCGACTTGAAATGGCGTCAATCGCCGCAAAGCATCGAGGAACTGAAAGTCAAACAAACGGCAATTCTGAATGCCGCCGCTGCTTTGGTCAAACCGGGCGGGCGTTTGGTATATGCCACTTGCAGCTTTTTGCCGGAAGAAAACCAGCAGGTGGTGCGGGGCTTTCTTGACACACATCCGCAATTCAGACTCCTGAATTGCGCCGAAATCCTGGCGCAGCAAAAAATTCCATTGGATACCGGTGAATTCTTGCAATTGTTTCCTAAGCAGCACCAAACCGATGGCTTTTTTGCCGCAGCGTTGGAACGCACCGGAAATCTTTAACCCGAAAACGATTTTTCAGAACTCTCCGACGATTTGTCCGCGGATTGCAGCAATACCGGCAAAATAATCAGCACGCAAACAATCGTTATCAACAATCCGATCGTCAACAACAACCCCATGCTGGAAGTGCCCTGGTGCGTGGAAAATACCAGGCTGCCGAATCCGACCAGGGTGGTCAATGCGCTGTAAAAAATCGCACGCGCGGTGCTGGTATGCAACAGGCTCTCATAAACCACGCCGGAACGGCTCCGGTGCACCATGTGCAAGCTGCTGTCTATCCCGATTCCGAGTAATAGCGGTAGCGCGATGATATTAGCAAAATTGAAAGGTAAATCCAGCAGAACAGTACCGGCTCCGGTGAATAACGCAGACAACAGCAACGGTATCAATACCAATACTGTGGAACTGATGCTTCTGAGCATGATCCATAGCGCCACGATCACGCCCAATAACGCCAAGCTAAATGCATGAATGAAAGCATCCACGACCGCTTCGCCGGCCTCCAGGCTGATCACCGGAATCCCGGTGGCTGACGGCGCAATCTCTTGCACAGCACGAACAAACCGCCGCAGCGCATCGTTATCATTGATGTTTTCTCGCGGATACACAGCGATGCGATAAACGCCATCGTTGCCATGCCAAAGCTCCCTAATCGCGATGGGCAGCGCCGCTTCGTCGAACGGCTGCGCTGATAGCGCCAATTGCAATCGTTGGATCGAACCTGGCAGCAAACTCAACAAATCATCGTTGAGCGCACGAAGTTGTTGCGCTTTTCCATCACCGATACTTCCGATAGCGGTAAATTCATCCAAATGCCGCGATAAATTAATGAGCGATCCGTGCAGTTTGCGGGCGGAATCGGCCGCCACATGCTCCGGTTGTTCATTAACAAAGCGTTCGAGCGAGATTCTCAGCCGCTCCAGCGCGCCACGCTGTTCCGCAACCGTATAGTGATCGGCAATCAAGAACGCGGTCGGCGAAAACGAGATCGGGCCCAAAATCATCGCCATTTCTTCAATCAACAGGCTTTTCTCTTCCTGTTGTTGCGGCACCATATCCAGCATGCTGATCACGCTTTTAACTTCCGGCAACGCGCTGACGCGTTTCACGATCGGTTCGATTTCTTCAGGATCATTCACCAGGATATTAATGTGCCATGGAGAATCCTCGGTGCTGCCGAGCAGTTCCTGGAATGTCTGCACAGATTCCGCATGAGGGTTATTCAAATTCAGCAAATTATAGTCGAATCTGATTTTCGGCAACGCCAGGATCGATGCTGCAATTGCTACCGCGGTCAGGCTATAGACTAATTTGCGCGAATGCCGTGGCGAATCCAATAGATGATTGATTGATTGGATCGAGTCCGGTGATTTTCTGGTTTTAATCGGAAAAATTCTTTGTAAAGCAGGTAGCAATGTCATAGTGATCAGGAAACTGATCAGCATGCCGGTGCCGGAAATCAAACCCAGCTCTGCAACACCGCGATACGTGGTCGGCATGAAAGCATAAAACCCGATCGCTGTTGTAATCGCGCAAGCTAGCAACGATTGCCCCATATCACCGCCGGTTTGGTCCAATGCCTCTTCGAATGGTTGATCAGGATTTCTTAATTCTTCCAACCGCAGCAGGAAATGAATCGCATAATCGACCCCGAGACCGATATATAGCACAGCAAAAGCAATAGAAATCAGATTCAAGTGCCCAACGGCAACAGTTGCGAATGCCGCGGTCAACAATAATCCTAGAATCAGAACGACAATCACCGAGACAATTGCGCCGGCAGAGCGAAAAGCCAGTAATAAGACTGTAGCAACCAGAGCCAGCGCCAACAGACCGGCATCTTGGGCTCCGTGCATCGCGCTGTTTAGTTCGTCATGCGCCAACGCGACTTCGCCGGTAATACGCAGTTTTTTAAATGCATCAGATGCAAATCCCATCTTTTCAGCTTCGCTTCGAATAGCGGCGATGGGCTCTTCGGCGGCAAAAATTTGCGAATAGTCCAGTTTAGGCTTGGCAATGATCAACTCTTGATAGGAATCCTTTTGCGCCTCACCGCCCAGCAGCGCCTGCCAGGATAAGGCACGGGATTGCCCCGCAACCCGGGCATCCAGTGTCGCGCTAACCGCTGCGAAAACGGATTCCAGATCGAGTTTGCGGCCTTTGCGTAATTCTTCGGCAGCGTCCGTTAAGACGGCAGAAAACGTATAAAGGGTCGGGCTCTCCGCGATACGGGCAATCAACGGCTGGGCCGCTGCCAGATAATCGGAAATGCGGCCCAGCTCATCCAGGTCTTTAAAATATAAACCGTTCTTCTCGAGGAAGGGTTCACCCGTCAAATAATAGATGCCGGAAAAATGCGGATGATCATTATTCAGAAACGCAGTGAATGCTTTGGCAATCTCATGCACCTGCTCAGGGGTCGGTGCATTCAGCGCGACCAACAGCGTATCTTCATACTGCGGAAATGATTGGATATAGCGGATATGGTTCGCGCGGAAAGGAACTTCCTCAGAAAGCATATCGGTGGTATCGGTATGCACACCAAGATTTTCAGCGGCATACATCGCGCTGAACACTGTCAGCGCCAGGATTAATAAAATAATCCAGATCGCATACCGGTACGAAAATATAGCCCAGCGCGAAAAAAACCGGACACTAAAGCTTTGCGGGCTAGGCACGTTTTATAGCGCCTGGAGAAAAATGAATAACCCTCATTGCGGATTCTGCCGGGTCGATGCGATTTTTTCCTTCAGCATATCGATTAACGCTTGAAATCCGCTGCGTTGCATGATGGCACGATATTCACCCCGTTTGATTGCGAGATCGCTGACACCGTCGAATAAAATATTGGAGATACGCCATTGGCCGCGATCTTGATGAAGCACATAATCAAAATTGACCGTTCCACCATCCGATTGGGTTAATTGACTGCGCACCAGAACCTGCTCGCGCGGCAATTCGCGCTGTTCAATAATCCGGAATTGTTCGCCTTCATGATGCGTAAATCGTCCGGCGTAGGTGGCGATACTGAGCTGGCGGAATGTTTCCACCATTAGATCTTGTTGCGTTGCGTCTAATTGTGACCAGTACGTCGCGCCCAAGATTGTCTTGATAATGAGATCGACGTCGTGAGACTGATCGATCACTGGTTCCAGGTATTTATAACGCCCGTCGTAACCCAGTTTCTCGCCATCCTGCATGACGTGCAATAACGATGATTGCAAATATTGAATCACCTGTTCCGGGTTTCTGGTTTCTGATTCAGCGGTGCCAAACGCCGATGAAATCGGCAAAAGCATAACCAGCACCCAGCACCATCCAAAAATATTAACCATTTGTTTTGCTTTCATAACGGCGGTCTTTCCAGCTAGCGCGCTCTCCACGCCAGTACCGTAGAGCCGATGTCCATGTCATTGCCAAATATAAAGTGCCAATGACAGGTAATCCAAGACACCAGAAGGGAGAACGCTGATAATAGGATAAAGTTGGTAAATAGGTAAAAAACATAGCGGCCCACACCAGCATGCACATCAAGAAAATTTCTTGCGCAGGCGCAAATACAAATGCGAAAGGAGCCGCCCAAAACATGGCGGTCATGATCAATGTACAAACAACCAGCAAGGTTATGGAATATCTTAACTGGGTATAAGCAGTTCGAGAAACCATTTCCCAAATCGGTTTTAATCCATCATAACCACGATGGCTGCGCGCGGCATGGCTGAGTCCGAGATAGGTACGTAAACCAGCATGCTTGATACGAGCGGCTAACGTGCAGTCATCGATCAAGGCGTCGTGCAGGTTTGAGAAAGCCCCTACCAAGCGCAACGCTTGAGTCTCGACCAGAATGCACCCGCCGGCTGCAGCTGCTATTCGCGAGGAGGGTTTATTTGCCAAGGCGAATGGATATAACAGTTTGAAAAAGAAAATAAAAGCTGGCATCAGCAACCGTTCGATAAAATTCAGCATCGGCGGCTCAGCCATCAGCGATACCAAAGAAAGATTTTCCTGGCGGGCTTTTCGACGCAGCTCTGAGATTATTCCTGGAGCAAGCTCAATGTCAGCATCCAGTAATAATGTATAAGGCGTTTTGACTGCTCTTAAACCTTGTTCCAGCGCCCATAATTTGCCACTCCAGCCGACCGGGGGCGCTGTGCCTGAAATGACCGCCGCACCGCCTAGCCGGGCTTGAGCGGCAGTATCATCTACCGATTGATCGTCAATGACTATGATCGTCATATCGCTACCCTGGGACCCGATACCACGGAGGGTCTGCTGAATATACGGCCCTTCGTTACGGGCCGGAACAAGCACGGTAATATCCTGCAGAGCTTGGTTCAATGCTCCTGTCTGTTGAGCTTCAATTTTTTCCCGAGTGCTCCAAGGTTTCCACGGCAATAGCATCAACGACCACCAGCATATTGCACCGAAAATTGACAAATATAAACCTACCGCCACTCTGATTCCCGCATTCAGTAGACCCAAAAAAGCGCTTGCGTATCTTTTCCTGATTACTTATTGATTACAGATACCCTGATGTCAGAGAGCTTTTTGGCTGTTTGCGCATCTTCTGCAGCCCATTTTGGAGCAGGTTCCTCAACCATCGGTCCGGTTGTTCTCGGGCCTTTCATAGAAGTTATGAGCGCCTTCCATGGATGCTTCAGCGTATCTTCAACAGCGGTGGCTTCATATCCGCAATGGGCCATACATTGAGCGCATTTGGGATTATTGGCGGTACCGTATTTTTCCCAAGGCGTATCGTCCAGAAGCTCTTTAAACGTTTTGGCGTACCCTTCGTCTGATAATAGATAGCAAGGTTTTTGCCAGCCGAACACATTGCGAGTCGGATTACCCCAAGGGGTGCAATTATAATTTTGATTACCCGCCAAGTAATCTAAATACAGCGCAGAATGATTCAAGCGCCATTTGCGTTTCAGTTTTTTACCCAATTCAAAAATGCCACGGAACAATTTTTTGGTATCCTGGCTTTTGATAAAAACATCTTGCTTGGGTGCCTTTTCATAACTGAATCCAGGTGCGATGGTTGCAGCTTCAACACCAAGTTCCATAGCGTAATCAAGAAATTCAGCTACATCTTCCGGTGTCTCTCCTTGAAAAAGCGTACAGTTCACGGTAACCCGGAATCCTTTTTCCAAAGCTAACTTAATTGCTTCAACAGCACGGTCAAAGACACCTTCCTGACAAACCGAAGCATCATGGCGCTCTTTCATGCCATCGAGATGAATAGAAAAAGTTAGATAAGGAGAAGGCGTGTAGTCACTGATTCTTTTCTTCAGCAGCAATGCATTAGTGCACAAATAAACATATTTTTTGCGTTTAATGATGCCCTCGACAATTTGCGGCATCTCCTTGTGCAACAATGGTTCGCCTCCAGGAATCGAAACCATCGGAGCTCCGCATTCATCGACGGCTTGCATACATTCCTCATAGGAAAGCCGCTGATCGAGAACGTCTTCCGGATGAGCGATTTTTCCACATCCGGCACAGGCCAGATTACAGCGAAACAAAGGTTCGAGCATCAGCACCAGCGGGTACTTTTTAACACCTTTTATCTTTTGTTTAATGAGATAAGTACCGACCGCAATCTGCTGACGTAAAGGAACACCCATGAATATAACCTCCAAAAATACTTCTAAAGCAAAAGAATGACCAAAAACTTTGGTACGAAAAAAACCGAAAGGCAATCATAACCTGGTTTGCGCGATAGCAATCAGACAATCTGGCTTTGCTACAGGGCTTCTTGAACACTGAAAAAGACGCTGTAATAAATGTAACTACGATCTGGATATCCCGAACATTTACAGCTCTATAATTAGCTGAAAAGGCATTAAAATCAGCATTCCAAATTCAACTATAGAACATGAACCCTTCGATAGCAAATATTTTATAACAGCTTAGAGAATTTATTACGTGCAGCTATCAAAAAAACCAATCAAGCGTAAATTATTATGAAACAAAACAACACACCAGGAACTGCAAGCTCCTGGTGTGAATGATGTTGCAACAAGGCTTAACGCGTTATTCGAACGAAACACCGAGCGCGCGAAGCGTTCTTTTGGTAATTTTTCCGGGAGCTATGCCATTTTGTTTCTGGAAACTTTCGATGGCGGCAACTGTTTTGGCGCCACTCACTCCGTCAACAGGTCCTGGATTCAATCCTGCATCCACGAGCGCTTGCTGAATTTTTTTCATCAATGCCGGGGATGTTTTGACAACATCATCACCGTCATCCGCTACTTCAGCAGCGGCAACACTGGCGGATTCCTCCCCAGTAGCAGCGGCAGCTTCGCCGGTTGATTCGATACTTTGCAAACTCTGCACATCTTCAATCGGAGTTGATTCCACAGCAGGTGCAGCAGCCGGTGCGGGTGCAGGCGCTGCTGGTGCTGGTGCTGGTGCTGCCGCCGCCGGTGCAGCGGCAGCTTGATCATCCTTTGGGGGGAGCGGTTTTTTTTCAAAAATAGGTTTACAACCAAATAACAATCCCACTGACAAAAAAAGTATCGTGTAAGTTGTTAATTTATTGGTTTTACTAATTCTCATTACTATTCTCCATGAAAAATTTAAAAAAATCACTGAATTACGCAAGTTACGTATTCTAATGATCAGCCTCTTTATCTTCCATCTGTCTCCGAATAATCCACGAAACCATATTCATTTAATTGTTATATTTATAGCGTCATGAACTAACGCATCCTACTGCGATGTGAACTATCACATTTTTCTAATCATAACGCAATCTAAAAAAAATTGACAAATGAGGGGTTTAACACCACGAAAAATAGAAGAATCATATGCTTAGTTGGCGGTGGGCATAGCCATATTGCCGTCATTAAGCAGTTTGGAATGCACCCGCTTCCGGGCGCAAGTGTAACGCTTATCAGCCCGGATGCGTTGACACCCTATTCCGGAATGATTCCTGGATTGATCGCTGGACACTATGCGTTTGAAGAATGCCACATAAACTTAAAGAAACTTTGCCGATGGGCTGGCGTTCAATTTATCGAAAGCAAGGCTCATGCGCTGGATCTTCTAAGCAGACAGGTAGTTTGTGATCGCCACCCTCCTGTGCATTATGATTTATTGTCCATCAATACAGGTTCGCAACCGGCGCTTCACCAAATTCAGGGAGCCACGCACTATGGCCATCCCATCAAACCAGTCAGAAGTTTTTTACAAGGATGGCAATCCTGGCTCGGCTCAAACCGGCATTCCCATCAGCCACCACGCGTGGCGGTAATCGGAGGAGGGGCAGCCGGAATCGAAATACTACTAGCCATGCACTACAAAATGCATCGCCAGTATTCAAGACAATCGGATTTCGCACTAGTCTGCGCCGATCGGCAAATTCTCGGCACGCATAACAAGCCAGTTCAGGATTTTTTTGACCAAAACTTACGATCGGCGGGTATTACGATAATCCGCGGAAAGCGGGTCATAGCGATCGACCGGCAGCAGATATTTCTCGATGATCAAACTTCACTGCAATACGACTTCGCTGTCTGGTGCATTCATGCAACAGCCTCACCTTGGTTGAAAGAAAGCGGTATTCAATGTGACGAAAAAGGATTCGTCATGGTGGATCAGAATCTACGGAGCATTTCGCATGCGGAAATTTTCGCCAGTGGCGATGCAGCGTCGTTTTGCCCAGTCTCATTACCCAAAGCGGGAGTATACGCGGTGCGGCAGGGCCCCGTCCTGGCGAAGAATATTGCCGCGCTGTTACAGAATCAGCCGCTTTCTTCCTATCAACCTCAACGGCGCTATTTAAACTTATTAACCGCTGGTGAGCGTTATGCCGTTGCTTCCTGGGGAAACTTCTTTGCCAAAGGTAAGTGGGTATGGTATTGGAAAAATCTGATAGACCGCTCATTCATTTCACGATTCAACCCATAATCGCCGGGTGGTAACGATAGGCCGGATGCAGCTATTCGATATAATCCCGTAAATTGTATGCGTCTAGCTGACCGCTGAAAAACGTTTCCGAGGCAGCCGATACAAGGCAAAAACAGGCAAAAAAGCGCAGTTTATGCGGTATAAATGAGCATTATGAGCTTGTTTTTTAACACGCGGCAATGCAGATAGTTTTTCAACGACCTGCTAGGCATCCAGCAACGCCGTAACCAGCTTGGTTTCTATTTCCTGATATTGCGCGTTGCCATTGCGGGATGGTGAAGGCTCATGCCATGAGGGGTTCTGCCGCAAAGTACTGACCATCTTTTGCCACTGATCCGGTAATTTCTCGGTATCCGCTTTATCCACATGTAGCGTATCTTGCGCGGCATGACCACGATGCATCAATTTCTTCAGTAAGTGTTTCTGGCGCAGGTACAAAATTTGTACCGTGGTTTCATCGGCGCATTGCCATTTGGCACCTTTGACGGTTGCTTTGATTTCATCCCCGTATCGCTTGAAAGTGGACCAGCCGGCGCCAGCAAGCGCACCCAATGCACTGGCAGCTCCAAGACTCATGCCGCCGACCATTAAATCAATCCCGGCACCGGCAGCGGCACCTTTGGCAGCCGCGCTGCCAACATCCAAGCCATAGGCTTTAAGAATGCCTGGCGCGAAAATATCCAATTGCCATTGACCATTGCTGACAGGAATGTTCTGAATCGCCACATCCTTTTCCGAGAAGTTGAAGATCGTCAATAAATCATGCAGACACTGCCGTTCCGCTTTGCGGACAAATTCTTGCAGCCGGTCTTCAAGCAAAGTATGCGCGATTGCGTGATTGTTAACGGTTTTGCTTTCACGATAACAGGCAACCTCGACAATCAATTCGACAACGCGCCTGGCGCCCGATAGGCACAATTGATTCCAAAGCCTGGCGCGGTAGTCGATGAGTTTCTGCAAATGACTGTAATGCGATTCCAGCAGCGATTGCATTTTCTGATACAACCGTTTTTCCGCTTCAAATGCAAAAGCGACCGTATCGAATTCCAGTGTTGCGTGCATTTGATAAGCCGACAGATATTCACGCCATTTGCCAAGCTCCCGTTCATGACCGGCGATGAAATTGAAGACCGGGATTATCGGTTTTCCAGCCTGCGTCAGAACTTCCAATTCCAGGCGGTATTTTTCCAGGAATGGCTCACGGACATCGATGATGTATAACAAAATGTCGCTGCGTAACACTTGGCGCAAGACCTTTGCCTCCTGCTCCAACGGATCGTTGACCGTGACCTGGGTAACGAATTGTTCCAGAATTTGCGGAGGCCGCAATGTTGCGGATTTAGCCTGAAGTTTTTTTATATGGGCAAATAACGCCCGGGAATCCTCCAAACCGGGGGTGTCGTACAAATTCAAAACCGGGGTATTGTCGGCAGAAATCGTGGCTTGTTCCACATGCCGGGTAGTGCCCGCGGCATCTTCAATCACGCCAAACTCCGTGCTGCGCAGCATGGTGCGGATTAGTGATGTTTTGCCGGTATTGGTATGACCGACCACCGCAATGTGCAGGAGCGCATCGGTTTGCGTTTGCCGGGGATTATTAGCAGTCATGATTTATCGCGTAATAACATGTTCTGCGGGAATACCGCAAGCTTCGGCCAGCCGGAACCAGGCAAACTCTCGAGCGCTGGTGACCGTTGCCGAGGGTTTGTTCAACAAAATCAACCAGGGTTTCGCATGGCTGCTATCGACCAATTCTTTGATCATGCGCTGTATCCCCCGATCGGGTAAGCGATGCGCAGCGACGCCCAGCAGCAAGGGAGTGCTTAAGTTCCTAATCATTATTATGGCTTGATCATGCGAATCTTGATCAATGATATTAAGGCGGCAAGTGACCGATTCCGGCCAATGCGTACTGTCGTCCAGTTCCACGCCAATAGCTTGCGCATTGGCCGGAATGGCCACATGCTCCGGCGGCCGGATAACTTCCGCAGGCTTGATGCCGGCCAGCGGATCGGCGTCGATGACTTCAGCTTTCACTTCGCGCGCCATGAGCCGCTGACGCAGTTCAATGTAATAAGGCAGGTAGAGATCCAGCTTAAAGCGGCTTTCAGCCCATTGCTGCATGATCCATGAAAAACCAACCAAGAGCAGCCGCGGAAAAATGCCATAAACCAGCAACGCGCCAATCAAGAAAACCGCCCATGCCGTGCGCGTTTCCGCGTCTTGCTTACCTGCTCCAATGCGGCTCGCTGCGGTCTGCGGATCACCCGGTATTTTTAATCCCAATGCCTCCAGCGGCTTACCAATTATTTGCGTCAATTGCGGCAAAGCACTATCGGGCAGAATGGTTGTACCCCAGATGAAGTTGTATTGTTTAGCCATCATGATCATGATCAGTAAAACCAATCCTGCTATCAGATAAGCCAGCCAAAACTGGTGCGTCAGAACGCTGATGCGCCATTTGCCCACGCTACCGGTTAAACAACTTTCCCACCAGGCATGTGACGCCAATGAAGAAACCGTGGGGTCTTTTTTATGACGGTAAGGCCACCAACTGACAAACTGTGCCACGATGCCACTACTCAAACTTTGCAAATTGAGCGTGATGCCCGATAGCCACAATAATAAAGAAATCGTGTTAAATCCGAGCAGCACTGCCAGCAACCAGTAGATATTCAATGTCGTCGACTCGCTGACTGCCTGGCTGGCCGCCAAGCCGCCTAAGACCACCGCGAGCGCCCAGCAAATCCAGCGTGCACGGACAAATTGCTTATTTGGCTGCTGCAGCGCATCCTCCAACGCATTTTCGCGGATCAACTGCTGGGCGCGAAAAGTAAGCCGGTTAACAAACTGACGGTAGTTAAAATCCCCATTGACCGAACCGGGCATATCGCGAATAGCGGCGTACGATAATTGCTCTGCCTTGGCGGATTCGATCGCTCGCAACTGTTCGATACGCACCAAATCAGCAAAAGCAAACTTTTTTACAGACATTTCCCGGTTAATTCCAAATGGTGAGATTCAAAACATGACACTGGCTGATTGGAGGTTGCTTCACGATTCAAGATAAAAGGCGTCAGAAAATTGTGTAAAACAGGCTAAAATTCGTAATCAATCTTTCAAAATTATGGCAGGAAATTTCATGAAACCGGTAGCAATTTTTAGACATATTCCGATAGAAGGGCCCGGCTATTTTGCCACATTTCTCGATAACAATCATATTCCGTGGCGCTTGATCAAAATCGACGCCGGAGAAAAACTACCCGACAGTATTGATGAATTCAGCGGCCTGGTATTCATGGGCGGGACCATGAGCGTCAACGACGATTTGCCGTGGATCGAGCAAGAATTGTCGCTGATCCGTCAAGCGGTTGCCGCAGATGTGCCGGTGCTGGGCCACTGCCTTGGCGGCCAGCTCATGGCCAAAGCCTTGGGTGGCGCCGTTACCGCCAATCCGGTCAAGGAAATGGGTTGGGGTGAGGTCACCGTGCCGGATAACCCAGTTGCTCGCGAATGGTTCGGCGATTTGACCGGCTTCAATTCGTTTCACTGGCACGGCGAAGCGTTCAGCATCCCGCAAGGCGCTACCTGCATTATGTCGAGTCCGTATTGCGAAAACCAAGCCTTTGCCCTCGGTATGCACCTCGGCATGCAATGCCACGTGGAAATGACCGAGCGACTGGTCATCGACTGGTGCAGCGTCGGCGCGGAAGAACTCGCCAGCCTGAGCGAACCGTCGGTACAATCATTGGAAGAGATTGAAAAGAATTTGCCGGAACGTGTGGCACTCCTGAACACAGTGGCTGAAGGGCTGTACCGGAAATGGATCGAGCATTTAAAATAATCTGAGCATCTATTTATAAAAATTCAGCATCAAGAATCGGAAAAAACGGCCATGTCAAAAATTTTTCTCAGTCACTCAAGTGCAAACAATGCCCAGGTATTGGCGCTGGAGCGCTGGTTGCAAGACAATGGTTGGGGGGACGATTACTTCCTCGACGTTGAGCCGTCACGCGGGCTTGCGCCGGGTGAACGCTGGCAAGAAGCCTTGAGGCATGCGGCGCATCGTTGCGAGGCGGTGGTTTTTTTGATATCCCCCGCCTGGCGCGATTCACGCTGGTGCTTGGCGGAGTTTCTGTTGGCGAAACAGCTCGGCAAAGCCATTTTTGGAGTTCTGGTAGAGGCTACGCCGCTTGAGTCGTTGCCTAAGGAGATGACGGCGGAATGGCAGTTATGCGATTTGGTGCAGGGATTGCAGCGTCTTGACTATCAAGTATCCTATGATCCGATCGTGCCGCCAACCAATGTATCGTTTGCCGAAGCCGGTCTAGCACGCCTCAAGATCGGCTTGCAACGCGCCGGGTTGGATTCTGCCAGTTTTCCGTGGCCGCCACCCGGTGATCCGAAGCGCATTCCTTATCGCGGCATGAAACCGCTTGAAGCGGCTGATGCCGCCGTGTTTTTCGGGCGCGATACCGCCATCGTGCGCGGGCTGGATACTTTGCGCGCAATGCAGGAACACAACGTCGAGCGCATGCTGGTGATTCTCGGCGCATCGGGATCGGGCAAGTCGTCGTTCTTGCGCGCCGGTTTGTGGCCTAGATTGAGGCGCGACGATTTGCATTTTTTGCCGTTGCCGGTGATTCGGCCGGAGCACGCGGTATTGAACGGGGATACCGGATTGATTGTCAGCCTTGAAACCGTTTTCAATGACTATGGCGTAACCAAAACCCGCGCCAGCATCCGCGAATCACTGCAAACGCCGGACGGATTGAAACAGTTGCTCGGCGAGCTGCAACAATTGGCGAGTTCACGGTTTTCTGCTGGTTCCAGTTCACAACAGGAATTCGCAACGCCCCTGCCAACGGTTGTGATCGCCATCGACCAAGCCGAGGAGCTGGCAAATGCCGAAGGCCGCAAAGAAGCTGAGCCTTTTTTAGCGATGCTGGCCAACATTCTGTCGCTGAACGAGGGCGGACAGGAAACACCAGCGATGATACCCAAACCGCCCTTGATCGTGCTAACCATCCGCTCCGACGCCTATGAGCGGTTGCAAACCGAACCGAGTCTTGAAGGCAACATTCCAAGGCTGTTCGATTTGCCGCCGATTTCACCCAAACAGTATAAAACTGTGATCGAAGGTCCAGCAGCGCGCGCCACGGCGGCGGGAAGCAAGCTAATGATAGAACCTGCGCTGATTGATCAATTGCTGCACGATACTTCCGGCGCGGATGCGCTGCCTTTACTGGCATTCACGCTGGAGCGGCTCTTTGTCGACTATGGCGCCGACGGCGATTTGCGTTTGGATGAATACGACGATATGGGCGGCGTGCGCGGCTCGATCAAGGCAGTCGTCAAAGCCGCTTTTGCCGAACCAGGACGGCCGCCCGCCGTTCCGGCGAATGAAACTGAACGGAATGCTTTGTTGCACAAAGCCTTCGTACCCTGGCTTTCGAGTGTCGATCCGTATACCAGTGAACGCAGGCGGCGTATCGCGCGCTGGGATGAATTGGATGACGCTACGCACCCATTGCTGGAGCGCCTGATCGAGGCTCGGTTATTGTTGCGTGATCGCCGCCATGTCGAAGGCGAAGCACAAGAAATGGAGGTGATCGAAGTTGCGCACGAAGCTTTGTTGCGCCAATGGGATCTGCTGAGCCAGTGGCTCGATGCCGATGCGGCCGATCTGAAAGTGCTGGATGGCGCGCAACAGGCTGCAAGCGATTGGATCAAGCACGATCGCGCGGATGCCTGGCTGATTCACGGCGGTGAACGTCTTGCAGCCACTGAACGGATAAGAACACGAAGTGATTTCGATCGCCGCCTGGGGATGGATGGTGCCGCCTATTTAAAGTCCTGCCGGACCAAAGAGGATCAACTGCAACGGGCATTAAAAGGAACGCCCGAGTATGATCTCAAACTGTTGGCGCAGCGCTGGCAAAAACGCAAAGGATTTTGGCGAATGTTCGGACTGGCTAGTTGGTGGAAATTATTCCGCTTCCGGGGATTGGCATCACCGGGAAGTTTGGAATCGGCTTATTTGCGCTGGAGTTTCGTGCGTGCTTCGATCAATGCATCAATCATTATGACTGTCATAGCGTTTTATGCGGAATCGTTCTGGTGGGCGCAATAACATAACTTTCCGTTAGTTCATGCTTTCCATAAACCATTATGGAGGCTAGAAAAATTCCCAATCCCGAAACTGATCGAAGTCCCACCCGGCAAGTTCACTATGGGCTGTGTTGTGAGCCGCGATGATATTAACGGCGTATGCCGGAATGATGAAACGCCAACACGCGAAGTCACAATCTCACAGCCTTTCCGCATGGGTAAGTACGAAGTAACATTCCTTGAGTACGATGCCTTTGTGTGGCACATGCAACGAAGGGGCAAAAAAAGAAATGACAGCAACGAATGGGAGTACCCAAAAGATGAAAACTGGGGCCGTTCTGACCGCCCAGTGATTAACGTCAGTTGGGCCGATGCGCAAGCGTATGTACAATGGCTAAGCGAACAAACCGGCAAGGCTTGCCGGTTACCGACTGAGGCAGAATGGGAATATGCTGCTCGCGGTAACGCCCAAGCCGCTTATCCCTGGGGTCAGGAATTGGGGAAAAGCAATGCCAACTGCCGCGACTGCGGTAGCAAGTGGAGTGGTGAAAAGACAGCGCCGGTTGGTAGATTTCCGGCAAATTCCTTTGGCCTGCACGACATGTCTGGCAATGTCTGGGAATGGATGGAAGATGGCTATGGCCCTTACCCGGATCACCGCACTGGCACTGAAGCTTTAGCCGGTGACCCTTCTTTTCGCATGTTGCGTGGCGGTTCCTGGAACGATGATGCTAGGAGTGTACGTTCTGCCTCTCGTGAGTATTACGCCCTTCGTGGCTACCGTGATGTGAGTGTCGGCTTCCGCGTACTGTGCTCGCTCCCATTCGCGAATGACGGGTCGCGGCTACGCTAACTGCTAATGCGCTGACATACGGTTCGCTAAAAACGCCGCGAAGCGGCGTTTTTTAATTTAGCAAAGGTCTCAGCGGGTAGAGAACAGTAGCTGCTATCACTCGGTTCCTTCTATATTAGAGAATCGCTCGTAATGCGTTTCCGTGTAATTGGCTTTTTCTTGCTCCCACGCTTCTTTTCTTTCTTTGTTGCGTTCCAGGTGTTTTATTTTTTCCATTTCGTCTCCTCCTTTCAGGAAGGGAGCTCTTTTTTCATTCGGTGCTTTTGCTGCGGCTCGCTCCACGGTATTGGTAAACGCTTGATATCCGGCTTTTTCGGCATCGTTCCATTGGGTCAGGGCTTGATCCAATCTCACCGCGCCCAAACGCGAACTGCCATTGGCTTCTATCGGCACGCTTTCCACCGCGCGGTTAACATCCCACCGGCTTTTGGCGGCTTCTTCACTAATCAGCTTGGCCCAGTTTTCTTTTTGTCCGTCGTCCTTGAGACCTTTTATTTTTTCCTGCGCCGCCAAAATGGCCGCATCTTTTGAAACGATTTCATCTTCCTTGATGACAGAGAGAGAAATATTCACATCTTGCGCGGTTTGATTGGAGATGGCGATATCGATGGGGTCTTCGAATTTTTCCGCCCAGGTATCTTCCGCCCTTTGAGGCCAGGCTACGACATTCCACATATTGTCTTCGCCACCCCACTCACGTTTGACCAAGTGAGCTCCGATCCAATCGATTTTAGGTGCTATCTGCGAAATCGCTTTGGCTTGGCTATTTTTTGCTCTTAAACGTTCGTGTGTGGCGATATTCGCCACATGTGCAGAAGGAACCGGGACGGTGCCAGTTTCCGGAAGCTTTTTCAATAATTCGACTTTTTTTCTAAGAAATTCTTCACCGCGAAATTGATCCCGTTCATCGCCCGACATCTCATCCTTGATCGATACTCCTTTGGGAATTGGATAATCACTACGCAGATTGCTGAGCAGGCGGCTTTTTGCGGAACCGACATCAATGGGTCGCATAACGGTAGTCAATGGCAAATCGCGCGTCACGGTATAGCGTTTAGCTTGTGCCACGCCGGTGGTTGGTGACAGCGGTTGCGTCTTTGATTCTTTTATCCCGGCTTGCTGAGACTGAACCGTCATCGGGGAATTATCGTGAATCCGATGGTTAAGCTGTTGCTGCATGACGCGCCTAGGACTGTTAAGAATCAAGTTCTTCAGTTTACGCTGCGCCAGCATGCGTGAGCTATTATTAATGTCGCTTGCGAGAATGTTCAGGTGCGGCAGAGAGATCGATTTGCCTTGCAAGGGACGCTGTATATTTCCAGACTTCTCGTTCTGTTTCATGACATGCTTCATCGCCAGCTCTCTCTGTGAATTAAAAATTGCGATTCGGGTAGCTTCAGATTGTTCTCATTCGCACTTAACCGGATACACATTGCAACTTTAACTAGAAACTGTAACACCTTTATTTTTATAAGAATATAGCAGTTGCTAACGTTTGCTGTCAAATAGAAAGAATTGTAAAAAACTTAGTCTAATAAATGCTCTCCTAATAGCAGGGTGATAAATTTATCCCGCGTTACCTTGGATGAGTCGCGGTAAAGCGTGTATTTCGCGTGTTGCTGCGGCTGTTCCGGGTTGATTTCGATGCCCCACAGCGGTGCGGTTGTGGTTGGTAAATTGGAATAGCGCACATCGACCAGCACGCCCGGTTGTTGCGGGCGAATCGCGAGGAAGCCGGACGAGAAATGGCTGAAGCGCGCGATATCTTGCGCCAGCACCGATGATGCCGGCAATCCCAGCAAGTCGCGCTCGAGCACGAATTTTTCGACCGATTCGCCAGGGTAGATACGCGGCTCGGAAAATAAGCCGACACGGATGGCATCCACGTAAAACCTGCCCTCAAATTCGTAGACGGATCGCCATAACACCAGATTGGCGAGTGTTGGTTTAACCAGTAATTGTTCAGCTTGATGCCCACGCTCGGCAATTAATGTTTGAGCAACGGTTTCGGCGCGATGCATTTGTGCCCAACCAAACGACAAATAAGCAGCGGCAAGCATTAAACCGATGCGTGCCATGGCGTGGTTGTATTTTTTGAAAGCGACCACAGCTGCGATTAGCAGAATCAGCGTGAAGGCCGGGTCTAGTACCGAGATAATATTCAGCGCAATGCGTGCATCGCTGACCGGCCAGAGTAAATGGGTACCATAGCTGGTGAATGCATCGAGTACACCGCTCAAGCAGTAACCCAGAAAAGCAAACAAATACAAACGAGCAAATGGCAAGCGCTTGCGCAAGAATGGCCATAGCACCAGTGCAACCACCAAGGCGCCGAGCGGAATGAAAAATAATGAATGGGTGAAATGCCGGTGAAATTCGATGTTCAACAGCGGATCGTTTTCTGACTGAATCAAAATATCCGCATCCGCTGCAATCCCTGCGATAAAACCGATGCCTGCTGCTAAGCGAACTTCATCCCGATGCGCGCTCGATTGCGCCATCGCGGTTCCCAATAACCCCTGAGTCAATAAATCCATAATAGTGTTTAGTGATATTAAGCTGATTTAAATGCTAAAAAGAAAAAAATCGTTTAAAATACTAAAAGGGAAAAAGTTATAGTTTAATTGCTTTTTCCCGTTCATCCGATGAATGAACGAACTTCAAGCGAACATTTCATTTGCGATTAACATCAACATCAGGACAATTTCTAGTACAAATGTCCTAGATAAAAGGTTGTACAGTACTATTTTTTTAATCTGATAATTAAGTTAGCATTCTCAGCGTAGTTAATAAACTATATTTGGCTTCAAAATTCAACGGTTTTCTGTTTTGTTTGCTGTAAATGCTTTAACCTTAAGAAAAAGGAGTTTCAATTATGACTTTCAAGAAAAAAACTATTTCACAAGTTGTAGCGGTTGCATTATGCGGAACTTTCGCGGCTGCAGCTCAAGCTGCACCAGTTGTTATCAGCAATTTCAATACATCTGCTGCAATCGCTGACGCAGGTTACTTTTCTGCAACAGCACCAGGCGGTTTAGGGCTGAGCTTCATGGGCCGTGAGTTTGTTAATCACGGTACTTGGGCTTCCAACTATTCTTTAAGCGTTGGTGGATCGCTTGTTGCAGTGGCTGATGAAGCTGTTGGTGGCGATACCAGCAACCCATTGGGCGCTGTTGCAATACCGGTTGGCACTGCAGCTGAAGTTAATACCAATCTGCCTTTTGGCGCGCACGGCTGGACCTTTACTCAAACCGTATCAATTCCTTCCGATGGTCACGTTTCCGTAATGGTTAACCTGACCAATAATTCAAAATCAACTGCTTCAGATGTACTGTGGGGTGTTGGTGTTGATCCGGATCAAGGTATCCCTGTCGGCGGCGGCTTTGGCACAACCAATGAAATTCTGGCTACTGGTGTAACCGGAACCGCAGTTAGAGCAACAAGTTCTGATGGTTATTCCTTAACGTTGAGAAATACCACCAGCGCGGGCGCGGACGCAATTGCAGCTTATGTTGATACAGTTTTCGGCAGCTGCTGCGCGCCAATTGATCCAGCATTTATTTTTGCAACCGCACAAGGTGTAGGTTCTTACGGTTTTGCTGATCATTCTATCAATCTGGCGTTTGATCTGGGCGACATCGCACCAGGTGAAACGGTTACCTTCGGTTATGAATATGTGATGGCCGTACCAGAACCAGAAACCTATGCTATGTTGCTGGCTGGTCTTGGTTTGATTGGCTTCTCACTGCGCCGTCGTAGCGCTTAATTCTTAGTTAGATACAAAGAAAAAAGCTAAGAGAAGTAGTTTATAACAAGCCACAGAGAGAATATCTCTGTGGCTTGTTTTTTTAGTTGTTACTAGAATCTTCTATGGTTCCAGGAAATAGTTGATGTCTACAATTGGTTTTAAAATTCTGGGTTGATCGCGAGCTGTTATATTAAAAGAAGGCAGCACCGTTTCAAAAAAAGGGACGATAGAACCGGTTGATCCGCTAGTGTGCGTAAAACCTCGATTGTGCACGATATTTTTCAGTTTAAAAATAGACCCAGCAGCGTTGTATTCCAATATCAAGTTATTGGTGAATGCAAAAATGAGGCTGGTGTTAAATGTTGAAAGCGGGTTTCTTCTGGCACTCAAGTCGGTATATATTGAACTGACAACGATTAATAAATCTTTGCCATTAAAAAAAGCGGTCGCAGCTATTGAGTCAAGCGGTTTCGGCAAACCGTCAAATTCGGGAATTCCGGCGTATCCAATCGCAGTTTCGCTATCAATGCATATCACGGGATTATTATTAACTATCCGCGGAATTCCACCTGTTAAATTGAGCCGATACAGTCCGCTGCCAACATCTTCTATTACCTCGAATCTGCTTTGAACAACAATGCTGCTGGGAGTAGGGTCATCTGCATCCGTCGCATTCAAACATTTAAACCCGCTGTATGCAATACTGGTACCTGAAGCGTTCCCATGAAGTAAACATGACACGAAAAGCAGCATTAACGGTAATTTCATGGAAGATTCCTCATTTCAGAAATGTGAATGCTTGAGGAGATACACACCCAACGATGAAACGCAAAATTTATATCAATGCGCGCAGGCGGGTAAAAACATCTCCCACGTATTGAATTTGTTCCTGTGTATGCGCTGCATTAACGCTGCAACGAACCAGAGACTTCCCTTCCGGCGCTGCTGGCGGGAGAATCAGGTTGACATAGATATTGTTTTCAAGCAATTTTTGCCAAAGCATCAAAGCCTGTTGAGGGGTGTCGACGATTGCTGCAATCACCGGCCCTGGATTCGGGCCGAGAGCATATCCGGCTTCTTTAAGCTGAGTATAAAGCTGCGTGCAATTTCGCCATAACTGTTCGCGCAAATGATTTCCTTTTCTCAGCAATTCCAATGCGGCACGAGTGGAAGCGATCGTTGCAGGGGACGGCGAAGCCGTAAAAATATAAGGGTGACTGACATACCGTAGTTGCTCGAGTTGCGGATGATTACTGACGCAAAAGCCACCGATGCTACAGAGGCTTTTACTGAAAGTGCCCGTGATAAAATCAACATCTTTCAGCAACCCGGTTTTCTCGACCAGCCCTTGCCCGGTTTCTCCTAATACACCCAGAGAATGGGCTTCGTCGAGCAGTAAAATACAACCATAATCTTTCTTTAATTTCACGATCTCTGCCAAAGGTGCTTGATCACCAAGCATGCTGTAAATTCCTTCAGCGATAATAAGTGTCGTTTCAACCCGACCACCCAGTCTGCGTAACCGCTTTTCCATGTCGGCTGGATCATTGTGCTTAAAACGAATGATATCCGCACCGCTTAAAATACAACCATCATAGATGCTGGCGTGCGAATCTCCATCGATCAGTACTGTATCTCCCGGTCCGACCAATCCGGAAATGGTACCCAAGTTAGCCTGATATCCAGTCGTAAACACAATGCCGGAATTGCACTGATAAAACTCAGCGAACTCACGCTCAAGCGCACGATGGCCGGAATAACTGCCATTTGCCATTCGCGATCCGGTTGTTCCGGTACCCTCGCTATCAATCGCTTCATGAGCAGCTTTGATGCATTCGGGTGCAAATGTTAACCCCAAGTAATTATTTGTACCCAATAAAAGCACGCGGCGATTCCCAATTCTGGCTTCGGTTGCGGAATATACTTCTTCAATCGGTACCCCGAATGCGCCAACACCATCGGGTAGGAGTGCTTTTCTTGCTGCAGCCGCAGCATCCAGTTTCTCAAGCAGATTCATTATGATGAAAATTTAATTTTATAAACTAAATCAGCGAGTTCTCGTACTGTTTGAACATCCGCTAATGCATTAATTGGGATTGAAACATCAAATGTGTCCTCAATTTCCATAATAAGATTAAGCAACTTAATTGAGTCTATCGATAGTTGGCTTATCAGGTTAGTGTCGGGTGTGATATTTACATCAGAATTGGTCAGAGCGCTAAGCCGATCACAAAGAAGTACTGTAATCTCGTTATAATTACTGTCAGTCATAAATAGAAGATTTTATTTTGAAATAATTAGACCATTTCCGTTAGAACATCCTGCAAGCGAATTTTGGGCTTCCATGCAGGTAGCGCTTGCATTAAAGGCGTATTGTCGCAAACCCAATTGCTATGTTGCAATTCATTCACTTTCCCTGGTGTCAGCATCGGAGAATAACGAAATATACGGGACAGCATGAGATTTGAGCATGCGATGCAACGGATGAGTTTATCTGGTATCGTAACACAGCGGACCGAACTCATCCATTTTTGCTCAGCTAGATTAGCCAACTGTTGGTAACTATAACCATTAGGAGCACCATCATCAAGCTCAAAGATGCCGCCTCTCACATTTTCATCTGCTTCAAGCCACACAAGTATAGCAGCCACTAAGTCATGCACATGGATTAGTCCGAATCGATTATCGATTTTACCAACTACCGGAAGAAATCCACGATGCATGGCGGAAAATAACGGCTTAAGCTCTTTATCGCCTGGCCCATAAACAGCCGTAGGACGTAAGATCATCCACTGTAACTCGCCAGAGAATTCTATCAGTTTCCGCTCAGATAAATATTTGCTGCGTGCATACCAAGATAATTCAGGCTCACGAGCCGCTAAGGATGAGATTAATAGAAAACGTGGAAAAGGTTTGTGATTGGCAAGAACAGACAGGAGATTTTCTGTTCCGACAACATTGGGTTGTAGAAAATCCTCAAAAGACCCGCCTCTAACTGTAGCCGCGCAGTGTATAACAGCCACAGCATCTTTTACTAGCAGATCCAGAGCCTTGAGATTGTCAAGATCCCCATGTACCCACTGAATTTTTTTATCATGACAGGACCGGTCCTTTCGTGCCAGCGCTCGAACTGACCAGCCCTCTCGAATTAACGTTTGTACGAGTATATTTCCTATGAAACCAGTAGCTCCTGTAACAGCTACTAATTTATTAGGCATACACGATTATCTGTCGCCCGATTCTACTACGATAGAAAGCTGACTAGTAACATTCGCTCTTTGAATATACCCTTGTCTAGCAGCAAATCGGGAAAGTTTACCAGATGAAGTCCTTGGTAACGTATGCGGCGGAACCAATTCAACAACACAATTAACACCAAATGCCATATAAACAAGCTGTTGTAATCTGGTCGTCAATGATTGCCGTTCGGTGACCGTGGCAAGCCTGCATTCAATGACTAGAACAATAGTAGTAGTACCGTCTTCATCAGTGATACCAAATGCGGAAGCTTCACGCGACCGCACTTCCGGTTGCTGCTCCGCTAACTCTTCGATATCTTGCGCACGAATATTACGACCGTTTACGATAATAACATCCGTCCGACGCCCGGTTATATACAAATCCCCTTCAAATAAGAAACCGATATCTCCAGTATCAAGCCAGTTATCTGGTTTTAGCGCTTTGTTAGTTTCCTCAGGATTGTTGAAGTATCCAGTCATCAGGCTGCCACCTTGCACTAAAACGCTGCCAACCATCATCTCGGATAATTGTTGACCATCTTCATCGACGATCTTAACTGTATGCCCAGGCAAAGGACGACCGCAATTAACAAACTCATTTTGCTTACGCCCGTCAGCTTGCAGTCTTGCAGCCATCTTCTTATCAATTAATGTTTTGCTATCAACCTGGATGCTCTTGCAACCCTCGCCAATTTTTGAAAAAGTTACAGCCAGTGTCGATTCCGCCAAGCCATAACAAGGAAGGAATGCATTCTTGTCAAAACCCGCGGTAGCGAATTTCTCAGCAAAATTTCTTAAGGTATCCGGACGTATCATTTCAGCGCCAATACCAGCCGCGCGCCAGCAATTCAAATCGAGTTCCTTAAGATCGGACTCTCTCACCCGCAAGGTACAAAGTTTCAAGCCAAAAGGTTGGCTAAACGCTACAGTACAACGATTCCGACTAATTAATCGAAGCCATTGTAGAGGCCGAATCGCAAAATCTCTGGTCGCCAAATAATCCACGGAAATTTGTGTCACCATTGGAGCCAAAACCAATCCAACCAATCCCATATCGTGATAAAAAGGCAACCATGATGCTGAGCGATCAGTAGGTCTGATTTGCAAACCGTTCCGAACAATTCCTTGCAGATTGCTCATTAAAGCACGCTCAGTGATAACAACGCCCCGAGGTGTGCGAGTACTACCCGAGGTAAATTGCAAATATGCAATCTCATCAGGATGATTCGGAAGAAAATCAATCTCTCTCGATGGGGTTTCACTAAGTTTTCCAAGCGTTCCAACCCATTTCACATGGCTTGCTCCAACAACCGCTTCTTCAAGAAAACTAATATAATCGAGATTTGCTAATGCAATACTGGCTTGACTGCTGTCAAGCATACCGCGTAACTGTTGAACATAGATTGCATGACTACCGAGATTAACTGGTATAGGCATTGCAAAAGGTGCTAAACCAGCATAGCGACATGCAAAGAACAATTCGATAAACTCTGGCGAAGTATCAGCAATTATCGCAACACGGCTACCCGGCGGCAAATCAAATCCAGCCAGATTTTGCGCTAAAGCGCGAGCATTTTCTCTGAGTCTGCTATAGGGCAGCACCGAGCGTAAATTACCTTTGGCATCGTAAAAATTATAACCTGTCGTGCCTTTTGCTGCGTATTCCAATGCACTCGTAAGAGTATCAAAACCAGCCAACCTCTGAGACAACGAGTTAAGGGTTGGTGTTGGCGTTAATTGTATTTCGCTTGAAGGTTGAAAATCAAACGCTTGCGTTAGCGGAGCGTTCAACTTGGTTATTGTCGAACTCAAGATCTTCCCCTCGAAGTAATAGTGCTTGTTATCTTACTTTCCAAAGCAAGATATACCGGTTGAGCGTGCCAACTCTTATTATTAATTACTGATGACGATTTTATTGCTGGCTGGAAAATTTTCATTCAAACGCTCACCACTTTACATTGCTTAAAAATATGAGTGTGTCATATTTGACCACACCGCAGCTTATATAAGGAGCTTTTTCATGTCAAGGCAATATTGGGAATAGTGTTGCACCAAAACAACATTTTCGATCACTAGGTCTTCTATAATGCGACACAAAACCTTCGACTCATTTATGACCATTGAGGCAGCTTTCTTCCAAATTATTTTCTGAAGCAATTTCAACACGATTTCTACCTCGATGCTTCGCTGAATAGAGTGCTTTATCAGCGCGACGCAATAGCATGGTAGCGTCTAAGGTGTCTGGAAGTGACCCTATGGCAATGCCCAAACTTATGGTGACCGGAATCAATGAATGGTCGGCTTGAATTGCTTCACATGCAACTGCAGCACGAAGCCTTTCGGCTGCTTTTATTGCGCCATCCCGATCATAGGGAGAAATGATCGCCAGGAATTCTTCACCGCCGTAGCGACCTATATACTCATGCGCACGCGCTGACTGGGTTAATCGGTTGGCGATCTCGCATAATACTGCATCGCCAGCAAGGTGACCGTATGTGTCGTTGATATTTTTGAAATGATCAATATCAATCATGATGACCGCAACCTCATAACCGCCGCGTTTAGCTCGCTGTATTTGTTTGTACAAAATATCGAATATCGCCGTGCGGTTAAGTAATCCAGTCAAAACATCATGAGTAACGCGCTGTTCCAGGGATTTTTTTTGCGCCATGAGCTGCTTGTTCTGTTTGATCCCTCGATACAACTGTGTTTTTTCAATCAAGGCAGACAACTGACTGGCGATTTGTAATGGCAAGCCTTGGTGCAGATTCGAATCCTTAAAGGCATTTCTTTTACGACTGGAAAAGAAAACAAATCCAATTACTTTTCCCGCTGCAAGCAATGGACAAATGAGACATGAACGTATTCCTTCGCGCAAAATTGCCTGTGTCAACCGGAATGAAGAATACTCCTCAAGGTGGGAACTCAGATCATTAATAATCAACATTTCCTCAGAATTTAGGATAGCCTGCAGCGCCTTGTCGGTCATTGGAATTGATTGACCAATATTCAACACCAAATGCTGATAACAAGCTCGCGACCAATGCACCTTCAGTTTACTTCCCTCACCCTCCAGTAACGCCAGGGTGATGCGGTCATAAAATAAATGTTGCTTAAATGACTCAAAAATATGATTCAATACATCAATCAGATGAAGATTGAGATTGCATTCAAGCATTATTTGATAAAGCGACTGTGTTCTCTCCGACTGTCTCTTAAGATAATCGGAAAGCGCCTTCAGAGACCTGCCCAAGTGTCCGATCTCATCGTCGCCAACTGGAATATCCGGCGCAAAATCACCGCGCGCCATCGCTTCCGCAGCTTTTTGCAAGGCAAGAATCCGATCATTCTTTTTCATTTTTTGCTAACCGCTCATGGAGTAAGTTAGAACAGATCGCTGCTAATCACCCTCATTTACAAATATCAATTGATTCGAGTTTTTCTCAATCTATTAATTCAAAAATATACCGCAATGAATCGCTCTGCTGTTAAGAAAAAAGCACGTTTCAAAAAGATTTTCATAATGATGCTTGATAGTTGAATATTTATAAACTCTCTCAATGCTAAAATGAACCAAAACACGGTTTTATGCAAACAATAAGATGATAGGAATTTTAGTGATTACACATGAAGATCTGGGCGAACATTTAATTCGCTGCGCCAGTCATGTTCTAGGGATGAGACCGCCGCAGCTCGCGCATCTCGGTGTTTTTGTGGAAGATGACCCCGATACCGTGCTTGCCAAAGCGCGCGACTTATTAACACAACTGGATAGCGGAGCAGGTACGCTGGTCATTACCGACATGCTTGGTGCAACACCCTGTAATATTGCCAGCCGTTTGATTCAGGCGGGAAAAGTGGAATGTCTAACAGGAGCTAACTTGCCAATGCTAGTAAGGGCATTGACGTATCGCGCCGAGCCGCTTCCGGTAGTAACTGAGAAGGGATTGAGCGGCGGTCAGTGCGGGGTGGTGCACATCAAAGCGGAATCGTGATCATGCAAATCAAAGAAGTTGAAATTATTAATAAACTCGGGTTGCACGCACGCGCATCGGCCAAGTTGACCAAGCTGGCCAGTCAATTTAAATGCGAAGTCTGGGCCACCCGCAATAACCGGCGTGTCAATGCAAAAAGCATCATGGGGGTGATGACGCTTGCAGCCAACAAAGGCTCCCGCATCCAACTTGAAACCGAAGGAGACGACGAAGTGGAAGCAATGGCTGCTTTAACTGCGCTGGTTGAAGATTATTTTGGTGAAGGTGAATGAACTTTATTCTGCAAGGCATCGGCGTATCGGAAGGCATAGCCATCGGGCATGCGCATTTAGCTGCGCCTGCTGCGCTCGAGGTCATTCATTACCTGGTTCCCAAGCAGCAAGTCGATAAAGAAATCGCCCGGCTCGATAGCGCATTTGCGGTAGTGCGCAAAGAGTTTGAAACCATGCAGAAGTCCGTGGCTGACGGGCATGCACGCGCTGAATTCAGTGCTTTTCTGGATTTGCATTTAATGATTCTGGATGATCCGACACTGTCAGAAGCCACGCGCAGCATCATCGCACAAACATACTGCAATGCGGAGTGGGCTTTAACGCAGCAGATGCAAGTGTTACTGGCGCAATTTGAAGAAATCGAGGACGCTTACTTGCGCGAACGCAAAGCCGACGTGATGCAAGTGGTTGAACGTGTGCTCAAAGCCATGCTGGGCCATCCCGGTTACTTGCCGGTCGCATCGAAATTGACCGGCGACAGCATCCTGGTTGCGCATGACTTAAGCCCTGCCGACGTGATGCAGTATAAACAACATCAATTCACTGCGTTTCTCACCGATCTGGGCAGCCAAACCTCGCATACCGCGATCGTCGCACGCAGTCTTAATATCCCGTCAATTGTCGCCTTGCATCACGCCCATCAGTTGATTGTAGAGAATGACTGTCTGATCGTCGATGGCACGCAGGGCATCATCATCGTCAACCCCGATAAATGCGTGCTGGATGAATACCGATTGCGGCAAAGCCAGCTTGAGCTGGAAAAGAAAAAGCTGCAGCGTCTTAAAACCGTCGCAGCGGTAACATTGGATGGCACGCCGATCGATCTATTCGCCAATATCGAACTACCTGACGATATTGTTCAGGTCAAAGAAAGCGGTGCAACCGGGATAGGATTATTCCGCAGCGAATTTTTATTTCTCAATCGCGACGATCTGCCGGGAGAAGATGAACAATTCGAAGCTTACCGGACGGTTGCCGCTAAAATGCAAAAACAGCCGGTAATCATCCGTACATTTGATCTCGGAGCGGATAAAAATCTGAAAGGCAGCGAACAAGTGGCAGCCAATCCGGCGTTGGGCTTACGCGCAATCCGCTTAAGTCTGGCCGAACCGAAAATGTTTCATACGCAATTACGCGCGATTTTGCGCGCTTCAAAATATGGCGATGTGCGCATTCTGGTGCCCATGCTGTCGAATGTCACAGAAATTGATCAGACTGTGCATCACATCAATTATGCAAAACAAACACTAAGAGACGACAAGCTTCCGTTCGACGAGCATATCAGGGTTGGCGGCATGATCGAAATTCCTGCGGCTGCGCTAAGCCTGGAAATTTTCATGCGCAAACTGGATTTCCTGTCGATCGGCACCAACGATCTCATTCAATATATGCTGGCAGTCGATCGCATCGACGATACCGTCGCACATCTTTATGATCCGCTCCATCCTGCTGTTTTATGGATGATTTCACATATTATTCAGAGCGCCAATCGCGCCAAAGTGCCGGTATCGATTTGCGGAGAAATGGCGGGTGATAAGCACTTCACCCGGCTGTTACTGGGATTCGGATTAAAGCAATTTTCCATGTATCCGGCACAGTTATTGAACGTCAAGAACCAGATTCTGAAAAGTCATTTACCCGATATCATCCCGTTAGCGCAAAAAATTTTGAAAGCCGATCAGCCTGAAAAAATGAACGCATTACTTGCCAAAATGAATGAGCATTAAATGTTTCACAGGGTCGAATCAGAGTTTTCCTTAGTGAATGTCCTTTTTTTTGGCGATATAATGACCCGTCTGTTATTCAGCCGTTACTTAGAAATTTCCCGGTAAGCAATAAGATAAATGCAAGATTCAAAATCAGTCGGTGTCGTAACACCGCAGTATGTACAGGTCGACAAACCGCTGCTTCTGAAAAGCGGCGCATCGCTCGATAGCTACCATCTGGTTTACGAAACCTACGGACAACTCAATGCCGCGCGCTCTAACGCGGTATTGATCTGCCATGCGCTGTCCGGCAATCATCATGTAGCGGGCTATTACGCGGATAATGAGAAAAGCATCGGCTGGTGGGATAATCTGGTAGGTCCCGGCAAGCCGATTGATACCAATCGTTTTTTTGTGATCGGCGTGAACAATCCGGGCGGTTGTCACGGTTCGACCGGCCCGGCCAGCGTCGATCCGCGCACCGGCAAGCATTACGGCGCGAATTTCCCGATCGTCACAGTGGAAGATTGGGTCGAGGCGCAAGCGCAACTAGCCGAGCATTTGGGCATTGAGCAGTTTGCCGCAATCGTGGGCGGCAGCCTCGGCGGTATGCAGGCCATGCAATGGACGCTGGATTATCCGGACAAAGTACGCCATGCGTTGGTAATTGCGGCAGCACCCAAACTGACCGCACAGAACATCGCGTTTAACGATGTCGCCCGTCAAGCGATCATGACCGACCAGGAATTCTACGGCGGCAATTTTTATGCACACAACACGCTGCCGCGACGCGGTTTGCGGCTGGCGCGCATGCTGGGACACATCACTTATTTGTCCGACGATTCCATGGCAGCGAAATTCGGCCGCAGTTTGCGCAAAGGCGAGCTGTCTTTTGGTTTTGATATCGAGTTTGAAATCGAATCGTATCTGCGCTATCAAGGTGACAAGTTTGCTGATATGTTCGATGCCAACAGCTACTTGCTGATGACCAAGGCACTGGATTATTTTGATCCGGCGGCAGCGTACGACGGCGACTTGAGCGCCGCTTTCCGGGTGGCCAAGGCGAATTTTCTGGTAATCTCGTTCACTTCGGACTGGCGTTTCTCGCCCGAACGCTCGCGCGAGATTGTCAAAGCGCTATTGGATAATGAAATCAATGTGAGTTACGCGGAAATCACCGCCAGTCACGGGCATGATTCGTTTTTGATGGAAACGCCTTGTTACCATCAGCTTGTTCGCGCCTATATGGACAATATTCCTATTTAAGCAATGTTATGACTGAAACCACTCCTCCCTCGACTGCGGCATTACGCCCGGATTTTGCCGCGATTGCCGAATGGATCAAACCGGGATCGAAAATACTCGATCTGGGCTGTGGCGACGGCTCACTGTTACGCTATTTGCGCGATACCCGCAACGTTTTCGGCTACGGCGTGGAAATCGACGATAATAATTTGCTAAGCTGTTTCCGTAACGGCATCAATGTCATCCAGAATGACTTGGAAGCCGGGCTGTCGAGTTTCGCATCGGGTTCGTTCGATTATGTCATCCTGTCGCAAACCCTCCAGGCGATGCGTCATACCGAAGGTATCATTCAGGAAATGCTGCGTGTCGGCAAGGAAGGCATCGTGTCGTTTCCCAATTTCGGTTACTGGAAAAACCGCATGCAGGTGATCGCCGGTCATATGCCGGTATCGGAAACATTGCCGTATCGCTGGTACGATACTCCCAATATTCATCTTTGCACCTTGGGCGATTTCGAGGCGTTATGTCAGCAATGCGATGCGCGGATTCTGGAACGGAAAGTGATGAACAATCTGTACCGCCCAGTTAATTTTTTGCCGAACCTGCGCGGTATGCTGGCGTTCTACCGGTTCGAACGGCATAGTTGATCAGTGCTGTGCGCCTTAGAAAAACCAGCACCATTACATACTGTTGAGTCCTGGATCGCTAAAACGCGCTTGCGACGATCCTAAACTTTCCAATGCATTTATTTCCGCCGCGCTAAAACCTGCTTGCTGTCTGGCCTCATAATGAAATGGGCCAGCAATTTGTCCGCTGAAATGCTGCGATACCAACTGACAGAACGTTTGTTCGGCATCGAGTCCGCGTTGTTCGCACAAATACTTGAACCAGTGCGAACCGATCGCGACATGCCCTATCTCATCCCGCAAGATGATCTCGAGGACAACTGTCGTTTTATCATCGCCCGCTTGCCGCAGGCGTTGGATCATCCCCGGCGTCACATCCAATCCCCTGGCCTCCAATACACGCGGCACCAGCGCCATGCGCACCAAGGGATCGGATGCCGTACGCACCGCCATATCCCACAAACCGTTGTGCGCCGGAAAATCGCCGTAATCGTGGCCAAGCCCGTTCAATCGCCGGCGTAACAATTGAAAATGATAAGCTTCTTCCACGGCGACCTTTATCCAATCGCTATAGAACGGCTCCGGCAAGTCACGAAAACGATACACTGCATCCCACGCCAGATTGATCGCGTTGAATTCGATATGCGTGACTGCATGGATCAATGCAACCAGTCCTGCGCGGGTATTGAACCGGCGCTTCGGAACCTCGCCAGGCATCACCAATTCCGGTCTAACCGGACGACCAGGTTGAGTAATGGGGTCCGGATTATTGGACGATCTTAATAACAACGCGCCTGCTTGCCATGCTTCCGCGGTTTGCTGTGTCAGCCGCAATTTTTCCTCGACATCGCCAGTCATTAAACAGCGTTTCGCGGAATCGAACAAAGTACTCATAGCGCAATAACAAGGTGGCTAGCTACGCAAAAAAAGGGCAGCTATCAGGGAATTAGTACAAATTTAGCATAAATGTACTACCAAATCAGTAACATCAGACTATAGGTTTTAATTAAGCGAGTAGATAGAATCGAGCCAGCATTTTGGTTTCCTATTTTCCAATACTGCCTAACTATTTAGCAAACATTTGATTTCTTATTATTTTAGAGTGATGAAAATGAAACAATCAAAAACAATCATAACAACTGCGCTTGTACTCGCAGGCTTATTCGCTGCTTCACAAACGCAAGCAGCGGTGGTTACATTCAATTTCTCCAGCAGCAATGCATGGACAACCAGCGATTTGGTATTCACTTCCGGATCCGACTCAGTCACCGTTGGCGGTTTCCGAGGCGGAAATAATACTACCGTTTCAAGCACCCGGTCATTCATCGGTGCCAATTCTGCAGGATTGGTCGTATGTTCTGGCGGCGGTTCGAATTCCGGTGGCTCGGCGACTGGTTGCTCCGGAGACGAACATACCATCGACAGCAATGGCTCGGATGAAGATGTGAAATTTACTTTCTCGCAAGAAGTGACATTACTGTCGGCGACTTTTAAATATTGGGACGGCAAAGGAACCAGTACCAGCAACATGGACGATTTTTCCTTGTTCGTGGGTACCACACCGAGATTCACCGATCAAACCATCGTAACCGGCGCCAGCAATGGAACGGCGACGTTCGACTTTACTTCCGTAGGCGGTGATTTGACCGATTCCGTTTTTTATATCGGTGCTCGCGGCAGCGAAGATAACTTCAAACTGTACAGCCTGACCGTGGAAATTCCGGCAGTACCGGAACCATCGACCTATTTGCTGATGTTATCAGGCTTGGGTTTGCTCGGCTGGAAATTCGGACGCAAAAGCTTGCAAGCATAAGTTAGCAATTAGTTAAGTAAAAAGCTCAAAGGAAAACGCGAAGGTGAATTCACCTTCGCGTTTTTATTTTGACTTTGGACATGCAGCGATAATCTGCTAGTCTGTCATCTTTCCAATCACACACCTGCCACCATGCACAACATTCCTCACGATCCGGCGCTGCATGTCTGCTTGCCGGAAGGACAACCGGTTTTACGCACGGTGCCAATGCCAGCAGATACCAACTACGCAGGTGATATTTTCGGTGGCTGGATCATGTCGCAAGTCGATATCGCCGGCAGCATCCCGGCGATCCGCCGCGCCCGTGGACGAGTGGCAACCGTTGCGGTCAATTCGTTTGTATTCAAGCAGCCGGTGTTCGTCGGCGACCTTGTCAGCTTTTACGCCAGTATCGTCAGAATCGGCCGCACCTCGATCACCGTCGACGTCGCCGTCTACGCCCAGCGCGGCGTGCGCGAAGGCGGCGAGGAAATCTGCATCAAAGTCACCGAAGCGGTATTAACTTACGTCGCCATCGACAACAACCGCAAGCCAAGGGTGGTGCCAGAGGAGTAATAGAAATCTTTACGATGAGTACTAATCATCTTGATAATTTCTAAAAATTTGTAAAGTGCCTTCGATACGAACGAGAGCTTTTGTTAATTCGATAATTACTGTTGCTTCTTTTAATGTAATTTCTGGAAGCGCTGTACTCCCATGCCCAGCAAGCGGCTCCGTATTTCTCCGTATATATATTGACTGAATGTAATTTAAAATTTCTTGAGGAATCATTGATTCCTTACGATACCTTTCAAAAAAACTTCCTAAGGACTTAGATTGGACTGTATCAATAGCTGTAATACTTTTAGCCATCGTTTCAAAAATAGATGCACTAGCATGAAGAACACCGGAAGGATCTTCATTTTCAAATGCATTTATCATTCTATCCATGAGTAAACTTATATTAGGATGAAGATCGACAGTTTTTTCTTGGTATTTTGAAGAGTTTATTAAGGGCAAAAAAGGTTGAGCTTCAGATGGTTCAAAATATCGCAAATATTGTTCTAGCGCTTCTCTAACATTTTTTAACGCAGTAGGAAGTTGTTTGATACTCAATTGTTTTGCAACTTCTCCAGCATTACTATCGCTAACATTCAGTAATTGAGCTTTATTTGATATTTGTTTAGTAACTCCCAGCATAGCTTCAATACCAGCAAGCAATCCGAGAAACATTAATAATTCGCTTGCAGAAACTTGCCTAGGTGACATGATAACGGTTGATTCAAATAGCAGTTTTTTTCCAAGTTTAGTTGCTAAATATTCCCACTTAAATTCGCTTGAGTAATATTCAGAGTTTTCTATATGATTATTTAGCTTAAAAGCTGTAACTTCGCTCATAAAATAATTCTCCGGAATAAATTCCCGTAAGTCCATTAAAGTTGAGGCCCGAAGCTGGTTTACTATCCACCAATCCATGTTTTTCAGTTCCCTGAAATTAACTAACTTTTATTCATTTGTTTCAAAAACAATGATTGGTATACGGTTGCGTTGCAACAACCAAGCAATCGGCAATTTAGAATCAGAATTCTCATTCAACCAATCCAACAACCGCCGCTTCTTTTCCCCCGTCACCACCAGCACAATCCGTTCGCTGTTTGCCAGCATTTCCAGTGAAAGACTCACACGCAACGAAGGCGCAATCGGGGGGGCGACGGCGACGCAGTGATGCGCTGACAACGAATCCGGGTTCATGCCGGGGAACAGCGAGGCGATGTGGCCGTCTTCACCTAAACCTAGCACGGTCAGGCTGACCGGTAACGGCAGGCAGTCGAGTCGTTGATGAATCGTTTCGATGGCGTCGAATGGGGTGTCATGCTGGGTTTTCAACCCGACGAAGCGGGTGTGTTGCGGAAGATGTTGCATCAGGCATTGTTTTACCAGCCGTTCGTTCGATTGCTCTTCATCAACATCAACCCAACGCTCATCCGACAACGTGACGGTGATCCGGTCCCACGGCAGTGGGCGTTTGGCAAGCTCTGGCAGGTAATGGCGCGGGGTGCTGCCACCGGGAACGACGAGCGTGACTTGCGGTTTGCGACTTAGGGTGTCGAGCAGCGCGGTTGCGGCGAAATCGGCAAAAGCCTGGCTGAGCGATTCGATATCGGGATAAACCTGGCGCTGCAGCGGCATGTGAGAGTTATTGCACCAGACCGCGCAGATCCGGCACGGTTTCGATATGCGCCGGGAATGGATTGGGATCACCGGGAAAGACCCGCCCCAGGAATGCGGTGTTGTTGGCTTGCGCGCCTTCCAGATCGGCCATCGCGTCGCCGATCATCAGTACCGACTCGGGCTTCAAGCTGTGCGCCAACAGGATTTCCGCGATAATGGTTTTTTTCAACGCCGGAGCGCCGCGCACATCGGTGAAATAAGGCGCGAGGCCGCGGCGTTCGACGATGACTTTGAGCTCGATTTCCGGCGTGCCGGAAGCGACAAACAACGGAATTCTGCCGGATTGCTGACGGATCAATTCGACCGCGCCGGGCACCGGCTCGGCGGCGATCACCGCTTCGACGACCAATTCGGAAAAACGGATATCCAGTTGTTGCTCTTCCGCTTCGGTCAATGGCGGCTGGTGCAGGAAATGTTCCTGGAAGTGGCGGAACTTGCGATAACGCGACATGCCGCCGTTTTGCGTATGGAATTGCACTACTTGCGCGACGATTTCCTCGCCGTACGCGCGATACAGTTCCGCGAACGCCTGTGTTTTGATTTTTCCCGATTCGACGACGACGCCGTCGAAATCGAAGATGATGGCTTGCCAGTCGAAGTGTTTCATGCGTTATGCGCGGTTATCCGGGGTTGCCGGCGTGGTATCATCGCTGCCGTTACCGACATGCAGATCCTGATGGATTTCGCGCAGGCAATCGAGCAAGCCTTGCCCGAGATCGACGTGTTCGTTCAACACCAGCTTGCGGCCGATGCGCGGCTGAAACGCATACGGTGTGATTTTGTAATGATGCACGGTGTTGGCTTCGTCAAAATGTAATTCCACCGGCCACGGCATCATTTCAGAAATCATCGTCATCACATCACGGATGCGCAGTTTCTCTTGACCGGTCAGTATCAGGTGGCGATTGGCGAATTCCGGTGCCAGCACTTGTACGCTCATGCGCGCGGCGTCTTCGACGTGGATATATTCGCGCATCGCTTCGCCACTGCCTTTATAAGTAATCGAATGGTGTTCCACCGCTTCGCGCAACATGCGGTAAATACCGTTGCGGCGGTCGGAACGGCGTCCGTACAGCGAACCGTAACGCAGGATGTTGTATTCCAGGCCGTAGCGATCGAAATAAGTTTCGGTAAAACGTTCCGCCGCTTGTTTGCTGGCGCGGTAAAACGAGCCGGATTCGGAATAAACATACACCGTGCTGGCAAACACAAACCGCCGGGCGCCGGCGACGCGGGCAGCTTCGAGCGCGTGCATGTTGCCAAGCACGTTGATGGTCGCGGTCGGGATCGGCTTGTCGTGCGCTTCGTCGATGTCGGCAATCGCGGCAAAGTTATACACGATCGAAGTTCCTTTGGCGGCTTCGACAACTTGCTCGAGATTCATGATGTCGCCGACGATCATTTCCTGGTTGCCTTTCAGAAACGGCGACGCCACCCGGTCGAACAACCGCACCTGATAACCGGCTGCGGTCAAGGCATCGGCGACATGACTGCCGAGAAAACCGCTGGCACCAAACACAATTACTTTTTCATTGGAGATTGCTGTCATGAGATGACGCCTGTTTGAATGAGTCCTTGCAATAAATTGTCCGCCGCTTCAATTTCCATGCGCTGACGCGATTCCCGCGCCAGCGATCCGACATGCGATGTCAGGGTGATATTGCCGAATTCAAGTAGCGGACCTTGATACGGTTCCTGCTCAAACACGTCGAGCGCGGCGGCGCTGACTTTGCCCGATTTGAGCGCATCGGCCAGCGCATTTTCGTCGATCAATCCACCGCGCGCGGCGTTGATGACAATCGCTTCCGGCTTCATTGCGGCAAAAGCTTTGGCGTCCAGCAGATGATGGCTATCGGCGGAATACGGTAAATGCAATGTGATGATGTCGGCGCTCGCCAGCAACTGCTCCAGCGGTACCCGTTTCACCCCATCCGGTACTTGTATTGCGAACGGATCGTGCGCAATCACGCTGGCTTCGAATGCCTGGCACAAGCGTGCAACGCGGCGGCCAATATGGCCCAAGCCGACAATGCCGACAGTTTGCGCCGCCAGCAGCCGGCCTTGCGTCCGCGGCCACTCTTTCTGGCGGACAGCGCGGTCGATGGCAGCGGTTTGCCGCAACAAATTCAGAATGAATGCCATCGTCAATTCCGCAACCGCTTGCGCCGGAGCTTCCGGCGTGTTCAACACGGTAATGCCGCGCTGCTTGGCGGCATTCAAGTCGACGCTGTCCAATCCGGCGCCGCAGCGGGAAATGACTTTCAGTTGCGGCGATGCCTGAAATACCCGGTCAGTGAGCGGCTCGATACCGGCGATCAAACCGGTTGCGCCATTACTCAGTAACTCGATGATTTCATCTTCGGTGAGTTTGCGTTTGTGCGGATTGGTGACGATACGCATGCTTTTTTGCAACAGTTGTTGCAGCGGCGGATTGTTGTCGATGTCGAACGACGAAGTGGAAATAACCAAAGTGTTCATTATTTTTTCAGTGCAGCACGAATGATTTGTAAGTGATTGCGGCAAATGGCGTCGAGAATGCGGATATCCAATGCGTAGCCAAGGAAATTGAAACCGGCTGAGATGCGCTGCTGCAAGGCTTGCGGATCGGGTTCGATGACATGAATGCCGCCGGGTTTTCCAGCGCGGCGTCCGGCTTCCAACACATTCGCGATGGCGGCTTGCACGTCGGGATGATTCAAATCGCCGGGGCGACCCATCGAACCGGATAAATCGTACGGGCCAATGATATAGGCATCAATACCGGGCACCGCCAGAATCTCATCAATGGCCTTGACTGCATCGACATGCTCGATCATGACGACGATTACCGCATTGTCTTCCAGCCAGGCGCGGTATGCCTGAAAGCTCGCGCCGTAGCCTTGCGCACGCGCCAGCCCGACGCCGCGTTGTCCGCGTGGCGGGTAATAGACGCCGTCGACTGCCGCTTTGGCGTCGGCGGCGGATTTGATCATCGGCACCATAACGCCGGTTGCTCCGGCATCCATAACGCGCTTGATCTGATCGGGATGGTTCGACGTCAGGCGCACAATCGCCGGGCATTGCTTGGCATCGAGCACCTGGATAATGGCTTGCACTTCGCTCAGTTCCAGCACGCTGTGTTCGGTATCCAGCACCAGCCAATCGAATCCGGCGGATGCCATGATTTCGGCAATCGACGGATGCCCCAGCGTGACCCACGAACCGATGGTTAATTCCGAGCGGTTCAATTTTGCTTTTAATGACATGGCGATCCTGATTCTAGTAATGGGAGAGCAACGGATCCGATGCCATCAATTTCTCGACGCGCTGCAGATCGGCCATAGTATCGACCGCTTGCGTGTTGTATTCGGTATGCACCATACGCACCGGCAGGCCGTGTTCAAGCAGGCGCAACATATCGATCGACTCCAGTTGTTCCAAAGGCGTCGGCGTCAGGCGGGTGTATTGAAACAACAGATCGCGGCGGAACGGAATGATGCACACTTGCTTGTACGCGGCGGTATTGGCAAATCCGCTTTTGGCCAGCGTCGGAATCGGACGGCGCGACATATACAATGCATTGCCTTTCTGATCCATCACGACTTTGATGGTATTGACGTCGAGATAGTCAGCTTCCTGGTCGATTTTTTTGACCAAATTGACACAACCCAACTGCGGATCGTGTTTGAACGGCGCGACGGCGGTATCGACCATGTTCGGATGCGTCATCGGCTCGTCGCCTTGCACCATCACGATCAAATCCGCATCCAGGTTTGTTACCGCTTCGGCAACGCGGTCGCTGGCGCGCTCGTGGGTGTCGGCGGTCATAATGACTTTGGCGCCGAAACCTTCCGCAATCTCACGGATTTCTTCGTCGCAAGTCGCGATATAAGTAGCATTGATCGATTGGCTCATAGCGACACGCTTGTAAATATGTTCGATCATCGGGCGGCCGAGGATTTTCGCGACCGGCTTGCCCGGAAAACGGGATGAGCCCATGCGGGCGGGAATAACAGCGATTGTTTTCATGAAAATTTCGTAGGTTGAGTGAATGGGCGGGTTAATAAAATTAGGTGAAAAACGATGTGCTGATTATCAGGTTTTTCTACTGTTCTGAGCAATATTTATTGTTGATTTTTGCGGGTTTGTTGCATCGGTGGCATTATTTTGCGAAGGAGTTCGATGCGCTGCTGGTAATTGAGAGGTTGCCAGAGTAAAATGGCGCGCTTTACGGAATCTACTGTTAAATCTAGGAAAAACTTGAGATGTTGCGTTTCCTGAATATTATGACCACCGAAACACAGTCATGAAAGCTCTTTTTTTTCTACGTCACTATAACGATATCGATCATGTGACACCGGTCATTTACAAATGGATCAGTTCCGGCCATCAATGCGATGTGGTGTTGATCGGCTCCACGCAATTCCGCCGCGACTTCCGCGTCAAATATTTGAGTCAACTCCAGGGCGTGCGCGTTGCGCACATGAAAGAACTGTTCCCGCTGCTCGAGTATGTCAAATGGCGCTTGCAAATGCTGATGCTGACGCGCAATGTCCGGCGTATCAAAGTGATCGGCAGAATCGCTGAAAAACTCGCCGAACGCTTCGATGAACGCCAACGCGAACCGCTGTGGCGGCATACCGCCGAATTTCTACTAAACCGCTGTTTTGGCAACGATACCAAAGGCGTGGTGGCATTTGACTGGATCGAGCGCAATTCGGTGATCTGTGTCGAATGGGTGGAAGTCGTCGTGGCGATTGCCAGGCACCGGGGTTTCGGCACGGTTTCGCTGCCGCACGGTGACAGTCCGCATTACAGTCAATTGATCCGCCGCGGTGAACGGCGCGTCGAACCCGATGTCACGTTTTCGGCAGCAACCATCTTCGATCGGGTAGTCGTGCCTAATGAGTTATGTTCGGTGCGTTTCCGTCCATTCATGAACGAGCGCCAGTTGGCCGTATTAGGCTCACCCCGCTATTGCGAAGAATGGTTGAAAATTCTGTCCGGCTTGATGCCGCCGTCGCCGCTGGTGCGCTCCGACAGCCGGTTGAAAATTGTCATGTTCCTGCGCAAAGCCAACTTCACCACCTTCTGGGAAGAAGTCAGCGAAGTGGTGCATCTGATCGCCGAGTTTCCCGATGTCGAACTGATTATCAAACCGCATACCCGTAGTGGCTGGAAACAATCTCTAACGACCGACAGCTCGATCAAGAAACTGCCGAATGTCCGGGTTGCCAGCGACGATGCGCATTCCGTACATTTGATGAACTGGGCCGACGTCATTATCGATTTGGCGACATCGGTCGTGTTCGAAGCGGTACGCGCGAAAAAACCGGTGCTGGCTGCGGATTATCTGATTGCCGCACGCTCCGCCGTGGCCTATTACATGCCGGAAACGGAACTGAAATGCCGCGACGATGTGTACGAAAAAATCAACGGTTTTCTAACCAATGGAACCGATGCTTTCTACATCGAAGAGCACCGGCAACGTTTCTTGGATGAAATGCTGGATTATCCGGATGCCAACGTATTGCCGCGCTATGTAGCGCTGCTGGAACAAGCGGCGGGCTGACTGCATCTTCTTGGCCAAGATTTACCCGCTAACAAACCGTCAGACCCTGAGGTGGTGAAATGCGAGCAAAAGATATACTAAACGAGCTGGTGGTGGCGGCTTACAAATTAAAAGGCGGCTATACCGATGTCACGGTCAGAGGCCAGCATTTGCGCATTTCCGTCGACCACTTGCGCACGCTCAACCGCGCCCGGACTTATTCGAAGAAAGAACCCGATACCCTCGACTGGCTGGATAGCTTTGAACCGGGGTCGAATTACTTCGATATCGGTGCGAATATCGGCCAGTACTCGCTGTATCCGGCGAGGAAATACGGCGCTCAGGTAAAAACGTTTGCGTTTGAACCGCAGAGCAATAACTATTACGCGCTCAACAAGAATATCTACCTGAACAATCTGAGCGAGCATATTTTGTCCTACTGCGTCGCGGTTTCCGGGAAAAGCGAATTTTCCAAATTGTATATTCCCAAGTTCATTCCCGGCGGCAATCGTTCGCAGTTCGGGCATGAAGATCTGGAAAACATGAAAATGGCGGCCACGCATGTGCAAGGTATGTTTGGCGTGACTTTGGATGACTTATGCGAGAAATGGGGTTTTCCGTATCCGAATTATATGAAAATCGACGTTGACGGCATCGAAATTCCGATTCTCGAAGGCGCAGCGGCCGTGTTGAAAAACCCGGCGTTGAAATCGGTCATCATCGAACTCGGCACCGCAACCGAACAGGAAAAAGCCATCGCTTTGATGCAGCAAGCCGGTCTGGTGGTCACGCAACGGCCGTCGAAGAACTGGGGTGAATCGTATTTGATTTTCGGCAGAGCGTGATTCTCAGGGAACCACGAGAAATTCAGAGTTTTAAACAAAGCGAGACGGGAACAAAAATATTGACGCAGCATATGAACGATATGTAAGGAAATAATTTTTGTGAGCAACGATGTATTGTGACGAAATATGAGAGACCTTTGCACGGTGTCATGAGCGGTACGAGAATAAGGCAAAAATTTGCGAAAAAGCGGAGTTTACACGAGGTAAATGAGCATTTTTCGCGAATTTTTAACGCAATTATCGTGTCGCGCAGTAACCGTGCAAAGGTCTCTATGAATTTTTAGGCTAGCCGATGAGTGATCGCATTGCTCCTGTCATCGATGTTGTCATTCCTGTTTACAATGCACCGGAATTGACCCGGCGCTGTATCGACTCCGTTATCACCCACCTCAGCCCGTCGATCCGCACCATTCATATCCAGAACGATGCATCCGGCGAAGAAACACGGTCGATGCTCGATCATTTACCGTATCCGTCAGTGCAGGTTTTTCACGCGCCGGTCAATCAAGGCTACGGCAAATCGGTGAACGATGCGGTGGCGCGCTCCGATGCCGAACTGGTGCTGGTGCTCAATTCCGATCTCGAAATCAGCTCGAATTTTCTGCCGCTGCTGTGCGGCGCATTGGCGGCCGATCCCAAGTTGGCGGTGATCAGTCCGAGTGAAACAGCGATGCCTGCGGAAAAAATCAACCACTACCAGCGGCAACCGGGCGGTTACCTTACGACTTATCGCTTCAGAGGTTACGGTTTCCTGATCCGCCGCGTGGTTTTCCTGGCGATGGGCGGATTCGATGCGCAATTTGGCCGAGGTTATTACGAAGATACCGATCTCGGACGCCGCTTGGATCAGCAGGGCTGGCGCATGGGGTTGCATCCGGAAGCAATAGTGCAGCATAAAACCGGCGCTTCGTTTGGCCGCGGCCAAGCATACCGGGAATTGGTGGAGCGCAACCGCAAGCTGTATTTCTCACGCTATCCGCAAGCACAACAAAATGTGCTGGTGGTATCGGGCGCCGAAGTATCGGCTGAATTAAGCAACGTGATCGAACAAGTGATGCGCCAAGGCGGACGCTTGCATTGGCTGACGCCGGAACGGCTGCCAAAATTATCTTGCCTGCAAATGCAGAATAGCGTATTGAGTTTGCGCGGGCTGCTGAAAATCCTGTTGCGCGGCTGGTCGCGCGAAGATAAACGCATCACCGCCATCTGGTTATCGCCACCGATTGCTTTTTGGGCACGAGCAATGTTGATGCTGCTTGGCCGTTTGCGACGGCTGGAAATACGGCAATGGCAATAACCGGCTCGATACTGACCGACAGCCGCCGGGAGTGGTTGATCCGCCTTGCATTGGTGGTTTTTTGCGCCGGGCTTTGGCGTAACGAACTGAATTTCCTTGCTTTTCCTTTGCTTGTCGTTGCCTGGGTACTCGACGGTGGTTTGAATCGATTGCTTCACGCGCTCAAGCAGCCGCTGGTGCAGGCGATTTTGATACTCTGTTTATGGCTGCTGGCCGGTTTGATGTGGAGCGACGAGCCTTGGGATGGCCGGTTAAAGTGGCTGAAGTATTTCATCTGGCTGCTGCTGATTCCCCTTTTTGCATTGCTGACCAAAGCGCGTTTGCCGTGGGCAATTGGCGCTTTGATCGCGGGTTATCTGACGGCGCTGGGTTTGGGTATTCACCAGTGGCTGGTGATCGGCGAACAAGGCATCCAAGCATTGAACATGTCGTATTTGAGTTTCTCCGCCATGCTCGGCGCCGGAGCAATCGTGCTGGCCGGGCTTGCCTGCATGAGCCGGTCGCTGCTATTGCAACTGGTGTTGTGGGCGGCGGCCATCGCGTTGATTTACGTTCAATTTCATCAGTATGGGCGGGTGCTTTTGCTGGCTACGCTGGGCGCCATCGTGTTGCAGGTTTATTGGCGCTATCGCATCAACCTGCGTAAATTTGCCGCATTTTTTATCGCGATTGTGATCACCGCCGGAATTTTTGCCTACACCAGCCCGGCTTTTCAGGAACGGATAAAACTGGCGCAAGGCGATATCGAATTGCTGCAACAAGGCAATTTCAGTTCCAGTCTCGGTTATCGTTTGGCGATGTGGGATGTGGGATTGCACGCGATCGCCGAGCATCCGTGGACAGGACTCGGAACCGGTGCGCCAACGCGTTATTTCGATACCACGATCCAGACGTACAAAGACGGCTTGTACCGTGATTTACCGGCGTTTCAGAAAACCTCGCATTATCACAACGATTGGATCGAGATCGGCATGCATATCGGGATACCGGGAATGCTGATCTTGTTGTTATTTTACTGGGGCTGGTATCAGGCTTTTCACCGGAATGGACTGGCGGTGCTCGGCATCGGTTTGGTGAGCTATGCGATGCTGGCGGGACAAACCGATGCTTTTCTGATTTTTAGCCGGATGCCGGTGTTATTGCTGAGCATCACCGCCATTGCAATGGCCTGGCAGCGGCAACCAGCGGACACTTGAACGCGATGCTACCAGAACCGATCGCTACTGAGCCAAACCCGGTTTGTTATTTATGCGGACAGCCGGGCGCAGTGTTATATCCCCGTCTGACCGACCGGTTATTCGGCGCACCGGGCGAGTGGACGCTTAAACGATGCCCGTCGCCAAGCTGCGGTTTGGTCTGGCTGGATCCCCGGCCAACCGCCGCTGACATTGGCAAAGCCTATCAAACTTACTATACCCACGATCATGCCGGTCACCGGCAACTCACGCGCATGGCGCGCATCGCGCGCGGCCTGTTGCACCCGCTCAGCGTCATCCTGTTGGGATTGCGGCAAGAACGCCGCCGCTACAAACGCATTTATCTCGATCAGACATTGCCGGGGCGGTTGCTGGAAGCCGGTTGCGGCAACGGCAAGCGCCTGGCGCGAATGCAAAAATCCGGCTGGCTGGTCGCCGGGCAGGAAGTCGATCCGCTCGCGGCAGATCACGTGCGGCAGAAATATGGAATCGCGGTGCATCTGGGGCCGCTGGAGACGATCGACGCCGCGGAACCCTACGATGCGATTATCATGAGTCATGTGATCGAGCATGTGCACGACCCGCTGGCAATGCTGCAAACCTGTCACCGCTTGCTCAAAAAAGACGGCGTGATCGTGCTGCTGACGCCGAATACCGCCAGTTACGGCCATCGCACCTTCGCCGCCGATTGGCGTGGCCTCGAACCGCCGCGGCATTTGCACTTGTTCAATTCCACCACTCTAACGCAGCTCGCGGGAAAAGCTGGATTCGGCGGCGTGCAAACCTGGACCACGCCGGTCGGCGCGTACGGCATCGGGCAGAGCAGCCGGTCAGCGGCGGAATTAGCGGATACCGCGCAGCTAAACACCGGCCGTATCACGGTTCGCGATGTGCTACGGGGATTCCGGTTTCAGGTGGCTGCCAGCTTGCGTTTCCGGTTCGATAAAAACTCGGGCGAGGAATGTGTGCTAATCGCCAAGAAAATTTCTTAACTTTCACTGATTTTAAAAATGAACAAGCAATCTAACCGATCCGGCATTGCCCCGGTCGATCCGCTCATCGAAACCTATATGCGCGAGCTGTTGGCGCATACCGATCATCCGGTGTTGCTGGATATGGAAGATTATGCACGGCGCAATAATTTTCCGATCGTCAACCGGCTGGCGGGTGTTTTTCTCGAAACCCAGGCGAAAATGATCGACGCCAAGCGGGTATTCGAATTCGGCAGCGGCTATGGCTATTCAGCCTACTGGTTCGCGCGTGCGGTCGGCGACGATGGCTGGGTGATATGCAGCGACTCGAACGCGCAAAACCGCGAGCGAGCGCAACAATACTTAACGCAAGCGGCGCTGTGGCAACGCGTGCAGTTCAACACCGGCCTAGCGCAGGAAGTTTTTGCCCAAACCGAAGGGCTGTTCGACATTTGCTATAACGACGTCGACAAACACGCCTACCCGGAAGTCTGGCGGCTGGCGAAAGACCGGATCCGGCCGGGCGGACTGTATATCGCGGATAACGTGCTATGGCGCGGGCGGGTTGCGATGGAAACGCATCAAGACGCATCCCCAGGCTCCACCGCAGCCATCGCCGAACATAACCGGCTGATTTTCAACGACCCGGACTTCGACGCATTCATCAATCCAACGCGCGATGGGTTGGTGGTGGCGCGGAGGAAAACTATCGGTTAAGTGATGGGTTTTTAGTCATTGCAACTTACCGTTCTAACATTATGGTAAGGGACTGCCGGAGTTTGCAGGTACCCTCACGTTAGTTTTCGCTACTTGGTCATGGGCGGCTCCGTACCATCGTTTGAAGTACGGCTCATTCAGAAGTGTTGGGGCGCGCTCGGCTTGCTGGACGAACCAACCAAGCAAACCATCCCAAGCGTCAAAGTCACCAGGAGGTAACAGTTCCCACCCAAGCTGTTCGAGTGTCCAATTCGCTTTGATGCTGTTGGTGATCATTGAGCACGAAACCCAATTGTCTTCTGAGTCATTTCCTCCTCGCGCTACAGGATGGATGTGATCAATGGTCGGAAGCAACTCCCAGAAGGCAATGTGACCTTCTGTCATTTTTCCATTCTTGTGATAGGGAAACTCGCTAGGGAGAAAGTGTGAAATGAGACGAAGAGCCGGTGGAAAGACAAGTTTGGTTCCACGATATCGGTCAATAAAACCATCTCGCAAAAAAACTGTAGTCATCTGACGGGGCGTGTATTGCCGTCCCGATTTTTTTACTGGTACAAAAGGGTAGCGCTCACTAATGAGCGCGGACGCAGAGTCAAGCTGACCCAGTGAAATGAGCACGCTGACATCACGCAGGATGTCAGCATTGGTGTCAAGAGGCATAACGCCCGAATTGTGCAACACCGATAGGCATCCACACCAATGAGTTATTAGAGGGCATTATCGTTGCTTTTTGGAAATAGTCGACCAGAGGCGGACTGACAACGTTGCTTATGTTCAAGAAACTCATGTAACCCAGGAAACAAGGCGGCGAGTTTCGCCTGCTCGTCTTCGGAGAATCCGCGGTCGAGCGGATCTGTGTAATCCAAAGGCCATTGCGCAGCTTCCCAGACGGCACGAAGCGATTTATCGGAAAGCTCGTTGAGAGTAGATGTGACCGTGCGTCCACCTCGCTGTTCTCTAGCGGTCGACGATGCAGCCGCTTGATCCGTAGGAATGGAATGGTCTTCAGCCCCAAAGAAGAATGCGGCTGTCTTGTCCGCCAATGATCCGTGAAAGAAACTCCGATACTTGAGCCTATGTAATTCGAGCACTCGAAGATGCGTGTCTTCGGTGACGCTCGTTGCAAGCTCCTTAGCATGAATGAGTGCTCGACCTGCAGCGATCCATGTGGCGCGATCGTTGTTTCCATCACTCAAAAGACTGCGGGCCTCTTCGTAAGCTTTGACACATGAGTCAAGGTAGAACATCGAGCGTTTTTCATTTGATTCACTGATGTTCTTGCCTTGGGTAAGTAGTTGTGCGCCCAGCGCGATTAGGATGCCAGCTGGCAAAGTGTTAACTAGTGGATCAATAACCACGAGAGGTGAAAACAACAGATAGGCGACCATGCCCACCGCTGCTATTGCGATTAACAGCCATCCCAGCACCTTTAGAAAAGTCGCCATTCGGTTGCCTAGTGACTGCTAACTAAAATCTGACGTCCGAAATGACATGATATATTGCGTCATCAATCATGTCCAATATTGCAGAACTCATCTTATCCTCTTAATTTTATTGAATATCCGGTGATTCAAGTTTGATCACATAAGGATGTTACGGAGGCGTCGATTCAACCGGTGCCGATGGTTTTTTGGTGACATTAGGGCTCAGTAATTTTATGCCGGATTGACCGTCGACCTTCAAGTGCTTTCTATCGATCTTGCCATTCTGCAGCGCTTCTTCACTATAGGTGTAATGCAATTCGGCGGTAAATCCTTGCACGGTCACGCCAAACACATCCGCCAGAGTCTGAAGAAAATCCTCGGACAGGGCCGCTTTGCAGGCATAGACGACTATCACCGCATCTTTCGCGAAGCGGGCTTTAACGTCTGACCAGGGGACCACGGTTCCGTCATTCTTCAGAATCCCATTCTCCTTAAAACCTTGCAATACACCGGCTTCCAATTCTTCGTCGAAATAGACACCGTCGTTTTCGATCCGGCCTTGCAACCCGATGCTGTCGCTGGCACCGTGGGTTACAAAGTTTAACCGGGCAATGCTGCCTTTGGGCTGCAGGTATATCAGGTTGATGAAGCTGGCGGAGTGATTAACGATGTCATAGCTTTTTCCTTTCGCACCGCTGTTTTTGATTGCCGCGGCGAAATCCTTGGTGCTGGGAAACCATTCGTCGTTTAGCAATGCATCGATTTCTTCTTGCTCCGACGACCAAGGATTCGGAAAATCCCCCACCGCCCAGATCTCCCGTGTTTGCACCCGTTTTTTTGAGCCGAGCACTTCTTCCGCTCTATCCGTCACCCGGTCGCGGACAGCATCGAAACGGATAGCCGCTTTGTTTAGAATGCGTTCAAGCGTTGTTGTCATCCTGCCCGCCTTGTTCGCCTTCCTTCCCGGCTTCCGGTTCACAGCAGAAAACCTTGCGGAACCGTTCCGCCTGCTGCTCGTCGCCATTGGCTACGACATCGCGCCCCAGCGCTATCCTGGAAATTTCTTCCTGCTGCAACGAATTCTTCAGCGCCATTTCGCGGATTGTCTCGGTTTGCAAGCTCGCCGAATAAGTATCGAGCAGCCCTGCTTGCGGATCGCCGCCGCGGCCCAGGAATCCATCGACCACGACCCCATCGGTGCGCATGGTGATGACGTTTTCCTTGAGCACCACGCCCGGCACTTCGATGAATTCGCGTCCTTCCAGCCGTGTTTTCAGCGATTTATTGACCCGCAGGTAGGATACGTTCCTGGGCAAGCGGATATTCAATCCCGCAATCGAAGTCGCAGGAAATTCGAGATTCACTTGTTCCAGAAATTGCTGCGGCGTATCGCGGTAGTCGAAGATAAAGAACAGTTCGCGGATGATGCCGCTCAGGATGCGTTGCCGTGTCTGCGGATCGTCGGTGAAATACGCATCCAGGAATTTATCGAGCTCGTGGATCGCATATTGCGGATAGGGTCCCGGCGATTCATCGTACAACGCGATCTTCACATCCGTCAGATGCAACACCGAGATGTATTCCTGCACCATCTGACGGAACACGAGATTCAGCGTGCGGCTGACGTTGACGTTTTCGATCTGGCGTTCGATGGTGCTCTCCGAGCCCGCTTCCGAAGTTGTCGAGGAACTTTGTTCCTGACTGGTATTGATTTCCACGTCGCGCTTTGATGAAGCGCGGGCGGAATGTTTGAACAATGCATTCGATACCGTGTTGGCAAAGGATTCACGCGCGCTTCGCGTACCCCATTCCCCGCTGACCTCTTCCGAGGATTCCGAGCCGCCGCTGCCGCCGGCTTCG
>LWDH01000053.1 GCA_002083395.1 Proteobacteria bacterium SG_bin4
TTTAAAAAATCAGGGGTTTTGCAAAGGTCTCTAGTAATTGCATCGCGAGTCCATTATTGCATTTTAGCGGAGGGTATTATGGCGGGTGTTGATTCACAGATTTGATGATCTATTGCACGGAACGGCAGTTGGGGAGTATGCTTTGCTTGAATATAATTTTTATTATAAATCAAAAACCTTTGAGCGATGAAAGGTGTATCGATAGTTATTCTACACTGGCGTTATTTTGCTAATTAGTACACTTAGTTAGAACTGTTGAAGAAGGAAGATTTACGTGAAGATAAAATCAATAAGTATCAATCGATTTAGGGGATACGCTAACCCTGTCTCCGTTGAGATGGATGACTTACTTGTGTTAGTTGGCAAGAATGATATTGGAAAATCAACGATTCTTGAAGCATTAGACTTCTTTTTTAACGAAGGAAAAGGAAGTATAAAAATCGACAAGGATGATATCAATAAAAAGTGTCTACGTGAGGGGCAGGATTGTATTGAAATCGCGGTTGAATTTACGAATTTTCCAGCATCAATTGTAATTGATGCTAGTAATGAAACAACTCTCGCAAATGAATACCTCCTTACTAAAAACGGTACTTTGCAAGTTGTAAAGCATTATCCTAACGCAGGAAAGGAAAAAGTCTTTATTAGGGCGCTACATCCAACAAATCCCAAGTGTAAAGATCTCTTATTAAAGAAAAATGAAGAACTCAAAAAAATACTTGGTGATTGTGGACTTGTTTGCGATGACAAGACGAAAAATGCGGAGCTTCGAAAGGCTATCTGGGAGGGGCAGGAAGATCTACAACTCAAAGAATATGAAATTGAGGTTGCGAAGATTGATACAAAGAACATTTGGGAACAGCTAAAAGCATATATGCCGCTTTTTACCCTATTCCAGTCAGATAGAAAGAACAGTGACGGCGACAGTGAAGTTCAAGACCCCATGCGTTTAGCTGTGAAGGAAATTCTGGGAGATTCTCAAATTCAGACTGAGTTATCAAAAGTAGCTGAAACGGTAAAAGCAAGGTTGGATGACGTAGCTTCAAGAACACTATCAAAATTGAGCGAAATGAATCCAGAAATCGCGACATCTCTCGATCCACAGTTGCCAGACCTTGCGAACTTGAAATGGGTAGATGTATTTAAGAATGTTTCAATTACTGCTGACGATGATATTCCAATAAATAAGAGAGGAAGCGGCGTAAAAAGGTTGATACTTATCAGTTTCTTTAGAGCGGAAGCAGAACGACGACAACTAGAGACTAATGTTCCAAACATTGTTTATGCGATCGAGGAACCTGAAACATCACAACACCCCGAACATCAGCGATCCTTGATTGATGCCTTAGTCAGTTTATCTAAGACAACGAATGCTCAAGTAATGCTTACTACTCATAGTCCAGAGATTGTGAAAAAACTTCAGTTTGAGAACATTCTTCTTATTTCAGGTCGAAATGCTGGGCAAGTTTATCGAATTCAAAAACATGAACTGCCATATCCGAGTCTTAATGAAGTGAATTACGTGGCTTTTGGTGAGGCATCTTTTGAGTATCATAACGAGTTATATGGATTTATTGAGGCAGAAGGAAAACTAGCTAATTACAAAAGTGGCAAGCCACTGAGGAGTTACACTAAGATCAAGAAGGATGGATCCACAGTTATGCAGCAAATTGAATTAACAGAGTACATAAGGCACCAAGTTCACCATCCGGAGAATGACAAAAATGTTCAATTTACATCTGAAGAACTAAGTGCATCCATTGAAGAAATGAGAACTTTCATTCAGTCTAATATTCGTTAGTATGGTTATATCAACAAATTACTGAACCCGCGTAAGCTGAAAGCATTCCGCCAAATGAGCATGATGATAGCTTGGCATTGGTTTTGATCTGACGGATCACCCCTCGGGCATCCGTCCTGCAAACTGAAAACAAGCCGTTAAAACGATAAACGCATTTCGTCACCGGTTCGGATTCCGGCTCAATTTATAACTGATCTGATACTCCGCGCCTTCCGCTTCGATGATGAGCGACGATTCCCGGCTGTTTTCGCCTTTCTTCAATGCCGGAATCGTGGCGGTGAACGGGCCGTCGTCGTCATCGCCGCTATCCAGCTCGTATACGGTGATGTTGAGCCGGTCGCTGAACGCGGTGTTTTTCGGGTAATAAGCATTGAGCATGCGCCGTTCGTCGTCGTCGAAGTCTTCGTCGGTGAAGTCGAGGAAGTTGGTCGCCATGTCGTCGGCGGTCAGGGTGAGGTGGATTTCGTCCGCGCCGAGGCCGCTTTGATCTTCAATGCTGTAGATTTCCAGATAATTCAGGTAGGAAATGCTGTAGCGGTACCCGGCGAGGAATTCGAAATCCGTTATCTGGCTGCGCTCCAGCAGCATGTAAACATCCTGGATGTCGGCGGCGCGGTCATAGCCGATCAATGTGAGTTTGTCTTCGTTGGATACTTGCTCGAACGGCGCTGGGGCAGCGATGCCTTCGAACAGGCTGAGGCGGATTTTCCGGTTGAAGTCGTTTTGAATGTAAAACTCCACCCGGTAAGGATTGCCGCTCAACAATTGCTCGGCCAGCGGCGCGCGGAACCAGCATTCGTCATTTTTGCCGTTCTTCTGGCCCACCGGCAAGCGCGGGTCTTTGGGATCGTCGTTCGGCAATAGGCCGATGGCGAGGAAACGGTTTTCGCCGGTGTGCTTGATGAAGGAAAAGGCGATGTTTCCGGTGAATTGCTCTTCTCTTTCAGTGGCTTTCAGGCGGATGAACATCGGTTTATGCACATCGACCTGATCGCCCGTTTCGGCAAGCTGGAATTCATGTTGCAGACCGTTCAGCCAGTCGTGGTCGAGTCCTATTTCTGTCCATTTGACTTGATTGTACGGGTCGATTTTGGTCGACATGGCGTTCTCGAAATAAAACGCGGCTTCCAGATTGGGCGAGTAAGTGAAGGTGTAGGTACCCGGTTCGCGGATATAAATCCACTGGAACACCCCGGGGGAGGGGATCTTCAGGTCGTTGGCGATATTGACTTTGACCGGTGAATCCGGCGCTTGAAAATGCCTGAAGTCGCTTTGCAGTTTGGCTTGATTCGGCGTGTTGTACGGAAACTGCCAATGCACTTGCGCCAAAATGCCTTTGTGGTCGCTTTGGATTCGTTCGAATGCCATATCCAGCGCGGAGAAATTCGACGGCAGAATGCGCATGTGCTGCGCCACCAGATGGCGAGGCGTTTCGCCCACAGCATCGGTGCGTTGCTTCGGAAAGCAGATGTAATCCAGCCGCTCTTTCAATCCCGCCGGCAAATGCTCGCCTTCTTTCAGGTTGGTGTTGGTTAAGCCCGGATCGGCTTCCATGAAAGCGCCGGGCGGCGTCATGAAGGTGCGCCAGCCGTCGATCAATTGTTCGGTGAAAATCAGATGGTTTTGCCGGGCGGTAATGCCTAGCGAGGAAATATTGTACGGGCCGCCGTTGTTGATGAAGACATTGGTCCATTCGCCGTGGCCATCGGTGGAGTAGGGCGGCGTATCGCCGCGGATGTTCAAATCGCCGAGCACAATGACCTTATCCCAATTGGCGTTGTCTTCCGGCGCGCCGAGGAGGTCGATCAACGCGCTTTCGATGACTTTCAATTGCCGCAGGCGGATGATGTGGTGTTCGCCGACTTCGTCGTAAAACGCCTGCAAGTGCGTCAAGGCGATGGTCACGGCTTCAAAGTGCAAACCGGTGCTGATTTGAACGATGGCCACGCCTTTTTCCGCCCAGCCGTCATTACCGGCGCTCATTGGGTAAGAAAAAAGGCTATTGTAGGGATAATACCGGCTGAGATTACCGGAAAAGTTTTTCTCCGACGGCGGCAACGCAAAGAACTCAAATTTGCTGAATATCGCCAATCCACCATCGTCCAGATCGCCGCTGCCGCCGTCGAACGACACGATGTTATGCGGATACAGATGCTGCAACCCATCTTTCAGAATTTCTTTCGCGTCCTCATTGTCCGCCTCGTTGAAAACCACTACATCGGGATGTTCGTCAAACGCGAAATTTGCCGGATCGAGTGCCTTGACCACCGCTTTCGCGCGCCATTCGGCGTCGCTGTGAGGGCCTGCGGGCCAGGCTTGCGCCTGGATGTTCATGGTGAGGATTCTGAAATTTCTCATGGTGGAAGTTCTCCCTGCGGTGGATGATTAATGTTGCGGGTCGGATGGATAGAGGTATCGTGTTGATGGGGTGATTGCCGTGCGGTGCGATACCGCTTCCAGGAAATTGCGCAAGTGCGGTAACAGCAGCGACGGTTTTTCTTCTTGCACGGCGTGACCGACACCGCTCATGATGACGAGTTTTGAGTTCGGCAGATTTTCATGCAAGCGCTTGCCGACGGCCAGCGGCACGATTTCGTCTTCCCGGCTCCAGATAATCAGGGTAGGGAGGGTCAGGCGCGCGTAATTGTCTGAGAATTGCTGCAAGTCGGCTGGCAGCATTTGCCGTGCTGAAGTAAGCAGCGCGTATTTGGCATCGGGTTTGTCGAGATCGGCGGCATAGTGGTCGACGGCTTCTTGCGGAATCAGATCGTCATTAAAATACACTTTTTGCAGAAGATCTTTTACCTGGAAGGTATTGGGTACTGCATAAGTGATTAATGGCCCCAATACCGGGGTTGCGAGTATTTTGACAAAACCGGGCAGTTCCTGCGGATAGGCAACGCTGTCGATGAGTACCAGGCTTTTTTGCAGACCCGGATTGGAATTCGCTAAATAGATCGATACCGCTAACGCCACGCCGCCGCCATAGGAATGGCCGACGATGTGAAGATCCTTTAAATCATTTTCGAGAATAAAGTTCCGGACCAATCTGGCCTGTTCGTAAACGGAATAGGCATCGTCGCGTGGCTTGGGCGAATCGCCGAAGCCTTTTAAGTCAATGGTAATGACCCGGTTTTTTTGCGCCAGCGGTTCAACGATATGCCGCCAGCTATAGCTGCTGGCGCCGAAGCCATGAATCAGCAATACCGGTTCGCCGGCGCCGGTGCTTCGGAATGCCAGTTCCAGTTCGCTGGTTTTGTCGGGGACTCGGTATTGCGTCCAGCCGGGTATATTTTTATCCATGACCGCACAGCCGCTGAAGGTTAAAACCGCCAGCAGCAGCGCAAGTTTTGACAGGCGGTTGTTTCTCATGTCAAAGCACGGACCAGCATCGTCAGATCGAAGACAGCGCCGCCAAAAAAAGCGATTGCGCCGAAAATGGGCAATACAGCAATGATATTGCACGCTTTTTTCAGCCGGGTGGCTTCTTCGTCGTTTTCTATCTTCATATGGCGCGGGATGGATACGATCACATAGCTGATCAGGCAAAGAAAGATGATGTTTCCGACGGTAAGCGGCAGCAGGTTGGTCAGATAGATTTCCACCGGGCCGAGCGTTTGCTCCGGGCAACGGCCGCATTTGTCGATCAATTCGAACAGCATGTCGCGCCTGGCGTTGATGATTTGAAAGAAGCTGAGCGTGGTATTGACTGCGCCCCATAAAGCCGCCAATAAAACAATGGGAAGTCCCAATTTATCCATAGCGATTGCTCTCCCTAATCATTCCTCCACAAAGGTTATCACGGGGAGGTTTAAAACGAAATGAATTGTTATATGAATACAGCGGCGGTACGTCGCAGAGCCGCTGCGGTATTAAGCAGAAAGTTTAGAATGTGCGTTTATCCGGCGGGTTGAGTCCCATCGCGGCAATCACCATCCCAAGCAGCGCCAGCCCCGCGACCACCGGAAAGGCGTGCAAATAGCTGCCGGTGATGTCCTTGATGCTGCCGGATAGCAGTGTTCCGAGGATAGCGCCAGCGCCGTAGGCGGTGAATACCACGCCGTAATTCTGCGCGTAATATCGCTTGCCGAAGAAGATGCCGGTCGCAGTGGGCGCGAGCGCCAGCCAGCCGCCCAGGCACATCCATAGCACGCAGAATGCCAGCAGATACAGGATGGTATTGCCTTCCCCGAAAAAGAACAGCAACAAGGATGCGCCTAGAATCATCGCGAATGAAACCATCGCAGTCTGTTTCGGACCCAGCCGGTCGGTCAAAGCGCCGAACAGCGGCCGTCCCAATCCGTTGAATACCGCGAACAAGGATATCGCGAAGGCGGCGGTCGCCGCTTCCAGTTTCGCGATTTCGGTGCCGACCGGCGACGCGATACCGATTGCCATTAATCCCGCCAGGCAACCGATGGTGTACGTTGCCCATAGTGCATAGAAATTCGTGGTTTTTAACATGGCTTGCCGGTCAAGATGGATAGCGGGCGGTGCTGCGGCTGCATCTACCGAGTGATGGATTGCCGCAGGGGACCATTCTACCGGCGGAAAACGTAACAACTGCGCCAGTAGCGTTGTGACAAGCGTAAACGCCATTCCCAAGTATAGAAAGGTATGCAGGATGCCAATATCCGGTTGCAGAATCATCGCTTTCATCAGCGGCGCGACGACCAATGCCGACACGCCGAAACCCATCACCGTCAGGCCGATTGCCAGGCCGCTGTGCCGCGGAAACCATTTGGCCACCACCGCAATCGGGCAACCGTACACAATGCCGACCCCGGCGCCGCCAATGACGCCGTATAAAATAGTCAAGGTAACAATATCCCCGGAAAAGCTCGCCGCGATCCATCCGCTTCCCGCCAGTAAGCCGCCGAGCGTCGCCGTATTTCTCGGTCCCCAGCGCGCGATCAGGTTGCCCGCCAACGGCATCGCAACCGCGAATACCGCCAGAAACACCATGAACGGATACCCGCTCTGGCTCGATGTGATTCCCCACAAACTCTCCAATGGCTTGCGGAAAATGCTGAAGGCATAAATCGATCCCAGGCAGACATTGATCAAAAGTCCGATTGCCACAAACACCCAGCGGCCTTTCGCCGCTTCCATGCCGAATAATTTCAAATCGTGTTGAGTCATTTCAGTTTTTTATTGTTCATCATAAATTTAAAACCGCCAGCTTTAGCCGGCGGTTGTTTATTGCTCGGTTTTTCTGAGCGAAGCGCTGCAATCTCAAAAAAGTCAAGTTATCAAAACATAACGGTTTTTATAGAAAAATCGTCTTATGTTAACATTGCCCCGGTTTGCGGCATGCCTTTTCAATTCGGTTGAGTGATTGAACACAAGCGATGGAACAACAGAAAAAGAAAGATTTTTTTATTAGTTACAATAGAGCCGACGAAGAGAAAGCGGTCTGGATCAATTGCATACTGAAACTTAATGGGTATGCCACCGTCATCCAAGCGGAAGATTTTGGTCCGGGAAATAACTTTGTACTGGCCATGCAAAAGGCGGCGACCGAAGCAACAAGGACGATCGCGGTATTGTCCCCCGATTATTTACAGTCAAAATTTACCGCTCCTGAGTGGGCTGCGGCGTTCGTGCAAGACCCAACGGGCGAACAACGAACATTAATTCCGGTAAAAGTGCGGCCTGTTGAGTTAATGGGGTTGTTAAAGTCCATCGTCTATATCGACTTGCTGGATATCGATGAGGAAGAAGCGGAAACTCGCTTACTTTCAAAAATTCAGGATATTGCAGGAAGACCACGTCCCGTTTTCAAAAAATCAGAGTCATCCACTGCATCCAAAATAGCGCCACAATACCTATCCAATCAGGCAGAGCAGAAACTCGGACAAATTAACCGTAAAAAGCACCGGGATCACTTGGCGATACAGATTTGGCAAAATGAAAACCGTAAAACGCACGGTTTTGTGATTTCGGGTGAGCAGCAAGAATGCCCGGAAGACATTCGTTTTAAATTGTCATACTTGTTACAAGAAGATTTGATTAATCATAATCCGAAACCGCCTGAAATTCTGGGACTGAGGACTGAGAAAAGTTACCGGATAGGGAAATCGGCAGAGCAATTTTTATGGGAATTACTAGCCAAACGACTTGGTAGTTGTAATCCCGAAAAAGCAGCAATTGAGATGCGCCTGAACCAAGTGGATAGAAGCTACCTATTTTTTAGGGAGCTGCCTAGCGATGAATCCGATAATCAGCAATTTTTAGTCGACCTTCTGGTCGCGTGGTCGAATTTAAGTCTAGCCTCAACATCGCACAGTCATTTTTTATTGCTGATTCATGCCGCCGAGAACAGCGGCAATTCCCTGTTCAGGTGGCCATTCCTTGCTAAGCGTAAGCCTTCCTGGCGTGATCAAATTGAATCATTGCTTAAACAGCATGAAGTCATTGGCGCGTTATTGCCCGAATTTCATCCACCCAGCAAAAAAGAAATACGCGATTGGAAGGGGTTACATATTGAAGAAAGCGTATTACGCGATGGCATCGAAGAATTGTTGACGGGACAATTTTTAAAGCACGAATCCATTCCTCTCGGGAAATTTAAAAAAGCTGCGTTACCTCTCCTCAAGAAACACTACTCACAATAAGAGCAAACCATCATGTCACTCATTCTAGAACCGCATTACTATTCAGGCCGGGGCAAGGATTTAAAACCGGCGAAATGGCAGGATTTACCTGGATTCAATCCGGAAGACTTAACGCATCCTAAAGATTATCTGGCACCGGCGGGCTTGGTTTCCGCCGTCAATGTGGCGCTGGAATTGGGCATGCCGCTGCTGCTGACCGGTGAACCGGGTTGCGGCAAATCGCAGTTGGCGTATAGCCTGGCGTGGGAATTGGATCATCCGCAGAATCCGGGTGGTCCTTGGCAAAAGCCGCATACATTCACTGTCAAATCGGATACGCAAAGCCGCGATTTGTTTTATCACTTCGATACCTTGGGGCGGTTCCGCGCCAGCCGCCGCGATGGCGACAATGACGACCCGCGCCGTTTCTTGCGTTTTGAGGCGCTGGGCGTGGCGATTTTGCAAGCGCTTGGTTTCGATGCGGTTCACGGTCTGGGATTGACCGATTGCCTGGATATGACGGGAGAATCGCAACGTATCGCCGAACCCCGCCGCTCGGTCGTTCTGATTGATGAAATCGACAAAGCGCCGCGCGAGGTGCCAAACGATATCCTGAACGAAATCGAACGTATGACCTTCGATATTCCCGAGTTGTTTGAAACCGGCCGCAACAAAACCACGGTGTCGCTGCAAGATTCCAAGATGCGTCCGGTCGTCATCATCACCAGCAATCGCGAGCGCGAATTGCCGGATGCGTTTCTGCGCCGTTGTGTCTACTATCATCTGGAACTGCCCGCATTCCGCAGCAAAACGGCGACAGCGGGCGATGCATCGGGCAATAGCGGCGGCGATGTCACCATTGAGAGCATTATCGAGCAACGTTTAGGTATCAAAATCCCCGCGGAAGAAACCGTGCCGAATGCGCAGAAAAGCGCATGGGCGGCCAGCATTTCATTTTTTCATTATCTGCGTAAAGACGGGCAATTGGATAAGCAACCGTCGATTGCGGAGCTGCTGAACTGGATGCAATTGCTGCAAAAACGCAGCCAGCGGCTGACCGAAACGCCGCATCTGACCAACGCGGCATGGTTGGAGGTGTTTACCGCCAGCGCCGCTGTCACCTTGCTGAAGCACAAGGAAGATCAAGATCGCATTCACGCATTGATCGGGCGCTGGAAAGATCAACCGGTATCCTGAACCGGCCAACGCCGTGAACATTGCTGAACTATATTCCCGTATTGGTGAACTGAACGCATTACTGCGCGCCGCTGGCATGGCGCATGGCGTCGACGTGTGGCTGTCGGTGGCGCGTTTGTTCAAGCAATTGGAGCAGCAGGATAATAAGTTACTCAACGACGAAAAAGATTTAGCCCCATTGCTCGGGCCGTTGTTGTGCCGCAACCCGGAAGAACAAGCGCGATTCCCGGAATTGTTTGAACAATGGTTGAACCGTGAAACGCAACCGGTGTTGGAAACGGTAAACCGCATCGCCGCGCCGGGCCGCGATGGCTTGCTGGTAGCGCAAGCCGCCGTGCAAAAAACTCAAAAACATTGGGTTATGGGCGGCATCGCAGTGTTCGTTTGTCTGATGGTCGTGCTGATTATCAACTGGCCGGATTTGTTCCGGCCAAAACCGGTTGAAGTTCCTGACAAAGTAGAGCCACCGAAGCCAGTATAAACGACACCGCCGATCGTGCGCCGCAAGCCGCAACCAGCCACCGTCACCATTGTTGACCGCATCGAACCGCGGCCGCAGTCGCAACCCGATTATCTCCGGCAAGATTGGGAACACGTCGTGCGTCACATCGGCTGGGGGCTGTTCGTGCTGCCGTGGTTGCCGGTATTCGGTTATCTGGCTTGGCGCTACCGGCGCAATGCCGTATTGCGGCGGCAAGGCGAGTCCGCCGACGATCTGCTGCGCCATTTCCATTTCGATCGCGTGCTGCAACCGTTTTTCGGCGGCGCCCAGGCCGAACGGGCGCTGCGCGAATTGCACGCCGCCCGGCTGGAACCGACGCAGCGGCTGCACGTTTCCGCCACAGTCGATGCCACCGCGCGCAACGGCGGTTATTTTCAGCCGGTTTACCGTAACCGCCGCATTGCGCCGGAGCATGTGTTGCTGGTGCGCAGCCAGGATCGCGGCGATCAGCAAGCGGCGCTGGCGGAGGAACTGGAAAAACGCTTCAAGGCATTGGGTTTGCCGATCAAAACCTACCGTTTCCGCGACGATCCCCGCTGGTTGGTGCAGTGGGGCGACGGCAACGGCCCGGCAAAATACTACCAATTGCAGCAACTGGCTGCGCGGCATGAAGGCGCGCGCTTGCTGATTGTCAGCGAAGCGGCGATTCTGTTTCACCCGTACAGCGGCGAAATCCGTTCCTGGCTCGACGATTTCACCGCGTGGCGCGACAAGGTGTGGCTGCATCCGCGCGATGCCAGCAGTATGCACGCCGCATTGCTGGCGCAGCACCGTTTCCTGATGCTGCCGCTGATGCAAGACAATCTGCCGCAACTGGTTGAACACCTGACCAAACCGCAGCCGCCGAAATTGTTGCCGCGATCGCCTCAAACCTTGCCGCTGCCCGCTCTGATCGCGGCGGAACCCGATGCCTGGCTCGGTGAGCGGCCGCCGTACGGCGCGGATTTGCCGTTGCTGCTGCGGCAACTGGAACAATTCCTCGGTACCAACGGTTTACGGCTGCTGCGCGCCGTCGCAATCTATCCGAAACCGCATTGGTCATTGACGCAGGCGCTCGATTATCTGCTGTTTGGTGGTTTGAATACGACAACGCTGACCGCCGATCCACCGCAACGGCGCGAGCAGCGGCTGGCGCGTTTGAGCCGGTTGCCGTGGCTGACGCACGCCTATTTGCCGGAGTGGTTGCGCGAATTGCTGTTGCTCGGTATGGATCGCCAGGAGCGTTTGCAAGTGACGGCAGTGTGGCAACGCTTGTTCGATCAGCACACCAGCCGTGACGGCCCGCAATCGCTCAGTCTCGAAGTGAGAATCCCGTCCAAGCTGCAACTGCAAGTCAAGTTCGACGACTGGCGCGCAATTTCCAAGGATGCTGCGATCAACGATCCGATTTTCGCCAACATCCTGCGCGGCGGCAAGCTGGGATTGCTCGATTTCCGCATCCCGCAAGCACTGGCCAAGCTGCTGCCGCAAAACAATCAATCGCTATTGCTGCGTCCGGGAGCGATTGCGTTGCTGTGGGCGTTGCTCGGCAGCGGCACCCTCGCTGCGGCTTGGCATTATGCCGGCCAGCACGCATTCATCGACTATCAGCGCAGCCAACAGATGCAGCACAATGCGCAATGGCCGGTAACGCTCAGCTATCACCCGGATACGCAAGCGTTGATGACGGCGTTGCAAGATAACTTGGAAGCCGGTCAATTCAAGGTCACGCCTCAACCCGGCGGCGAAACTCAATCGAAGGCTGGCAATACCATCCGTTATCCCGCCGATGCGCAGGCGGCCGCGCAACGCATTATGCGCAGTCTGACCTGGCTGACCTATGGCGCGGAACCGGTATTTGTTCCATCGGAAAATTTGACTGACAAAACGATTCAAGTCGAATTGAACCGAACTTACCAACATGGTGCGGCGTTCAACGATAAACTTAATACTTTTGTAGAACCCGAAATGGTACGCATCCCGCCCGGAAAATTTCTGATGGGTTCGCCGGAAACCGAAGCAGAGCGACGGGATGCCGAAGGTCCGCAACGTGAAGTCGCGATTAATTACGCCTTTGAAATCGGTAAATACGAAGTGACGTTCGACGAATACGACGCGTTTGCCAACGACACCCAGCGGCAATTGCCAAGTGATGCAGGCTGGGGTCGCGGCAAGCGGCCAGTTATCAATGTCTCCTGGAACGATGCGCAAGACTATGTGCAATGGCTATCTAAACAGACCGGTAAAAAATATCGCCTGCCAACTGAGGCTGAATGGGAATACGCGGCGCGTGCGGGTACGCAAACCCGCTACTGGTGGGGTGATGATATTGGACGAAATAATGCGGTGTGTAATGATTGCGGTAGTGAATGGGATGGCCAACAAGCGGCTTCAGTGGGTTCATTTAAAGCCAATATGTTCGGCTTGCACGATACCGCCGGTAATGTGTCGGAATGGACGCAAGATTGCCGGCATGGAAATTTCAATAATGCTCCGAGCGATGGTTCGGCATGGCTGGAAAAAGATGGCGGCGATTGTAGCAGCCGAGTGGTTAGGGGGGGAGCATGGTTTCTCAAGCCTCAGTACCTGCGTTCGGCTTACCGTAATAGTACTCTCACCGTTGCTGGCAGCATCCTCAAGGGTTTTCGGATTGCCAGGGATTTTTGATCTTTGTTCTTTGTGCTTTTGTCCTTTTGTGTTTTTGTAGGGTGGATAAGCGCAGCGCCATCCACCATAATGCGGTTACATGCGCCACTGTCCGGTGGATGATATTGCGCGATGGTGGATGGCGCATTCGCTTATCCACCCTACGTTTTTCTACAAATCAATTAACGAAACTTATGTCGAATTACCGGCGCTACAGGGTTCCCGGTGGGACTTATTTCTTCACCGTTAATTTGCTGGACCGGTCGTCCGGTTTGCTGGTGAAACATATCGAGGAATTGCGCGCGGCGGTGCGGCAAACCAAACGTTTGCATCCGTTTCATATCGACGCCTGGGTGGTTTTGCCGGATCATTTGCATTGCGTGTGGACATTGCCGGAAAACGATGCGGATTATTCCCGGCGCTGGCAGGCGATAAAAAAAGCCTTTTCAAAATCGATTCCGTCCGCTGAACCGCGTTCCAAGGTGCAAACCCAACGCAACGAACGCGGGATTTGGCAGCGGCGTTTTTGGGAACATACCATCACCAACGACCGCGATTATGCCGCGCATATCGATTACATTCATTTCAATCCGGTCAAGCACGGCTGGGCGCAAGCGGTTAAGGACTGGCCGTATTCCACGTTTCATCAGTGGGTTGAGCAAGGCGTTTATCCGCTGGATTGGGCGGGGTGCGACGAATTGATCACGGATGCCGGGGAGTCGTAAGATGGTTGTAGGGTGTTTGTAGGGTGGATAAGTAAAGCGCCATCCACCATAATGCGGTTACATGCACCACCATCCGGTGGATGGCGCTGCGCTTATCCACCCTACATGACTGAAACAGGAACAACACCGATGAAGCCAACAACAACCAGGGTTTTCGTATCGCCAGTACGCCCGCAACAGGGCCAGAGCCGGATCATTCACGGATTATCCGGGCGTGCCGCGGGCGCCCATGCGCGGTATCTCCCGGCTGCGCAATCCTGCCAGCCAAAGAGGGTGCTGTATTCGGCGAGCGGCGGCTTGTTCGCAAGCTGCCGCTTTTTATTGCTGGTGCTGGCGATGTTCGTTTGTCCAACGATTTATGCGCAAAGCAAATCAGTGGAAGAACCTGTCGAAGCAGCAATCGAAATCAAACCGCGCGGCAAGTTGACCCCCGAGGATAGAAAACGGAGCCAGACGTTGGCGCAGACCTGCCGAACCGGAGCCGGGCAAGCGCCGGTGATGGTGATGATTAAACCGGGTCGATTCGAAATGGGCTCGCCGAGTGACGAAGAAGGCCGGTCTGATGACGAAGGTCCGCGTCATGCGGTGACAATCCCGAAACCATTTGCCATCAGCCGTTGCGAAATCACTGTGGGGCAGTTCCGTCAGTTTGTCGAAGATAAGGACTATCACCAAGGAAAAGTCTATCTCACTACCGCTGAGCAAAGCGGCAAAGAGTGTTATTTCTGGGATGCCGAGAAAAAACAAGCAGACCGGTCGCCGGAACGCAACTGGAAAAATGCTGGTTTCGAGCAAAGCGACGATCATCCGGTGGTGTGCGTGTCGTGGGACGACGCGCAAGCGTATGTAAAATGGCTGTCACAACGTACCGGCGCGGTTTATCGTTTGCCAACGGAAGCGGAATGGGAGTACGCGGCGCGTGCGGGCACCCCAACAGCACGCTATTACCAGGATGACAGGCAGTGCGATTACGCCAATGGTTTAGGTCAGGAAGGAAAGTCTATTGCCGATTCTGGCTGGGTATTGGCGGAGTGTTCCGATGGCCATGTTTACACCGCGCCGGTAGCAAGTTACGGCGAAAATCAATTTGGGTTATTCGATATGCTGGGTAATGTCTGGGAATGGACGCGGGATTGCTGGCATGACAATTACGGCAACGCGCCGGGCGATGGTTCGGCTTGGCTGGACAGGGATGACGGAGATTGTAATCGCCGGGTGGTTCGGGGCGGTTCGTGGGGCGGCAGTCCACGGGGCTTGCGGTCGGCTTTCCGTAGCAGGGACGACACCGATGAGGCCCTCAACTACCTGGGTTTTCGGATCGCCAGGGATTTTTGACCTTTGCTCTTTGTGCTTTTGTCCTTTGCGGGGTGCAGGGGCGGAGCCCCTGCGGGTTTTGGGGGCGTAGGATTAACCCAGCAGGCGGGCTTTTTTTCGTTGCGCCTTGAGAACAGCGACTGCTTTTTTATCGAATGACACCAATTCCGCGCCTCCAAGGCTTGCGCCTGAAAAGGCGATGATGCCATCGGCAAAATCCCCGCCTTGTTCAAATGCTGCCAGTCCCAGTTCAATGGCCGGCATCTCACACACCACATTTTTGCTCCGGATCAACAAGCGGATAGCCTTTACGATATCGGCATCGGTGAATTGATAAGCGCGTTGGAGTACCCAGACGAATTCACACAGTGTGGTCGATGAAACCGCTATCCGGTGGGCTTTGCGCAGCACATCGGCGGCAAGTTGCGCTTGCTGCGCGTCATCTTGAACGCAGGCACGCACCAGCACGTTGGTGTCCGCGGTGATATTCACCGGCGGGCAGCCCAGCTCTGCGCGATGATCTCGTTCATGTCATCGATGCTGACCGCGGGTGTATCGGGTTTATGCAAGCAGGCAATAAAATCGTTCACATTACCCTCTTGAACATGGCTGCCGATGGTCAACGTGCCATCGGGCAATTTATGTACTTCCACTTGCTGGCCGGGCGCGACCCCGAGGTGCTTGAGTAAATCCTGCCGCAATGTGATCTGACCCTTTGCGGTTACTGTTAATGTTGGCATTAGAAACCTCTCCTGATCATGAAGTAAGGAAATTATGCCTTACCGATTCTGTAAATACAATGACGGATTTGGTGAATCTCAGAGGAAAACCGGTGGATGACGCTGCGCTTTTCGACCCTACTCGGTTGGGTTGTCGGCGTCATACGCGGCAGTGGTCATGGGTAGACTACTCCATCGCAGGACATCCAGAACAACTTCGATCAGTGCTCAGAGGTTTCCTGTTGCTGGCCGCTGCCAAAATAGCGTTGTTTGATCCGCTCGACATATTGCACGAGATTTTGCTTGGCAAGGCCGTGTTCTTTCAGCGGCGATTCGATCGGGCAGCCGATGATGTTGATCAGCAATCCGAACGCCGAGGCATCGAGGGTGGCGGGTTTGCCGCCGAAGAAATAAGGCCGGTCGCCTAGCGCTACCGCCAATGCGTCGATATCTTGTTTGCCGAGCGCGAAAATTTCTTGCGGCTGGTGGCGGCCGGTGCCGTGTCCGTAAATTTGCCGCTGGATTTTCTTGCGCGTACGGCTGGCGACGATATCGCGAATGACCGGCGGTAATGATCCGAATATCGCTTGCTTGTTGATTTGCCAGTTTGCTTCAGTGTATTGCCAGCGCGAATACAGCGCGGCCCAGAACAAATGTTCTTCCAATAAGCGCTGCAACGCGGTTGATGATGCCAGCTCGGCAGCGGTTAACTCCCGATCCAGATCGATGTAATGCGTTTTTAAATAGTCGACGATAAAGCGCGAATCCGCAATCGCGGCGCCATTGTCTTCGATATAAGGAAGCTTGCCTTTGGGTGCGCCGAGCGGCAGCGATGGCTTGAGTTCATAGGGGATGCCGGCCATGCGTAAGTAGGTTTCGACTTTGCAGCAAAACGGACTTAAATTCGGAATGCCCCAGGTGCGTCTGAATTGATAGAGTGTGAGCATGCGTGCGATCCTCTTTAATAATTGCTTGTTTAGTGCAAGTGACTTTACCTTGTTTGCTTGCGAATTGCAAGTAAATGATTTACAGTAAAGGCATTTACTTCATGCGTTGTACTGACCGATGACCGACGAATTCGATAAATCAAATTTTGACCGATCCTGTTGCCCGATTGCTTGCGCGCTGGATCAGCTTGGGGATAAATGGACGCTGTTGATTATCCGCGATTTGTTGCTGGGTAAGAAACGTTACCAGGAGTTCCTGGCATCGCCCGAGCGCATCGCGACCAATATTTTGGCTGACCGGCTAAAGAAATTGGAAGCGGATGGATTTGTGACGCAGCAGGTCTATCAGCAAAACCCGGTGCGCTACGAATACCAGCTGACGCAAAAAGGGGAAGATCTGTCGCCGGTGTTGCAGGCATTGGTGGCGTGGGGAAAAACCTATTACCCGGGCAGCAAGGTGTTTAGCCCGGTATCCGCTGCTGCCGCCACGAAGTAACTAGGGAAACGCTGATCAAGTGAATTGCAGCGTTGCGCGGTACGCGATCTCTTGTCAATCGGATTGAGATATCCCGGTTACTGCGTTTTGTGCGCTTCGTCCCTCATTGCGTCCATCGAATTAATCAGTATCTCTCCATTATTCAGGAAACCGAAGGGAATCTTGTTACCTGTTTTTTGATCTGATTCGGTTCCGTTCCGTTTAACCTTCACCTGACTGGCCTGATTTTGCTGTTTTGATAGCACGGCCGTTTTTTCGCATTCACCGGGCTATCCAAACACTTTCAGCATGTTTCAATTCTTTGGCATGAAAGTTTATTTATCGTTGCGTTGATTTATAAGGGAAAAATTAAACGGATGGAGATTATATAAGATTTTTCTTACATTTCTAATTGATACCTATCTTTGGAGAGTTTTGCCTATAAAAAATAAAATGACTATATGTTTATAAGAAACATAAATTTTTTATTATTAATTCCGCAAATAGCATGTAGGAAAAATGGAATAAATAAAATTAAAAAATCATTTTATGAATTCAGAAGAAACACTTAGAGTCAATAAGATCATCCAGCAAGTAAATATACTGGCTACTGGTGCGCCTGTGACTGCGCAATTCCGTGATGAATTGTTCAAGCTTTACATGACAACCGACAATTGGGAGAAGATTGCGGTTGTGATTGATAACTACATGAATGGTCAGCTATCCCTGGTTAATAATGGGATAAGCGGATTGGTGCAAATGGTTGCTTTTAATGGCTTTGGTTTGAAATTATCAGCGGTAGAAGCCGAGCTGATTACCAATCATCTGATAAATAATGGCATTGATACTTGGTCAAAATTATTTGAAATTGCCATTAATCAAACATCGGATGAGTTCAAGTTAATTCTGGATCATCGCGCTTCCCATGCGGAAATTTTCACGGAGGCGTTATCGAAATTTAATAAAGAGCATGGTTATTATCATTCTTACTCCATGAATGCCGCCCGGGAGTGGTTGCAAGGAATTCATGTATTCGATGGTTCTGCTGTCGAGGCACAAGCGAGCGCTGCCCGGTTAATTAACAAAATGGATGATGGCAGCATTTCCGGAAGAGTGTTCAGTGGCAATATCAGCAATGCGACGGTATTTATGGATCGAAATGACAATAACGTCTTGGATTCTGATGAGATAAGCACGATTACGGATAAAAACGGGGCGTTTATATTACCCGCAATTTTTTCAGAGGGTGCATACAAAGCTGTCGGCGGCATCGATCTGGAATCTGGAACCCCTTTTCCTTTTACGCTGACTTCACCGGAAGGTTCCGTGATGCTAACGCCATTGACAACATTGACTGCGCTCATGCTCCGCAATGGTTTGGCAGAGAATTTGGATAATGCGGAAGCACTGTTATTCAAATCTTTGGATATGGCGGCTGTAGACTTATCGGTCTACGATCATATAGCTTCCGCTTTACATGGCGACAATTTAATGCAGCAAATTGCCGCGATTAAAATGAAAGCGGCAATTACTCAAATAACCAATATCTTTAACGTTGCATTCTCGTTAACCAGTCATTTTTTGCCGACCGGGGACAGAGTTATAGAACAAATCATTCTGAATACACTGGTGAAACATCTCGTTGCCGCGGCTAATGCCGGGCAATCGCTCGATTTGAGCAATCAGAAAACAATAATAGCGATATTTAACGATATTGCACTTGCAACTGGAATTAAAACGCAAGGCAGCCCGTTACAGAAAATCGATCATTTTTCCCAGTCGAGTATTCAAGTTACCAAAATTTTGAATGAGGTCAATACGATCGTTGATCAATCCGTGCGTGTTTTTGAAAGCGGAGAAATCGATAATCCAGTATCGACTTTATCGGACATTGTGAAATTAGGGATACTGATTGACACCAAGATTACATCAGCTATCGATGAAAAACTTCCAACTGGAGATTTAGAAGCGATTGTCAGCAAATTTACGGGAAATGGCTTGCTGCAACAGGTAGCCGTGGTTGAAGCTGGTTATTTTGACAATCATATCGCAGTGAATGCGGGTACTTTTTTAACAAATATTACGCCGTCTGCGCCGATTGCCAGTGCAGCGAATGCCAATTCAGTACCAGCCATCAGTAATTTATCCGGTGACAATCTGAGTTATACCGAAGGTGACGGCGCTGTTGTGATTGAACAAAGCAACAATGCATCGGTGACGGATCCGGATAGCGCGGATTTCGCGACTGGCAGTTTGACGGTTTCGTTCCAGGCGGGCAGTGACAGCGCCGAGGATGTGATTAGCATTGTCAATCAGGGCGTGGGAGTTGGTCAGATCGGGGTGACGGGCGGTAATGTGACTTATGGTGGAGTGCTGATTGGCACGGTGACGGGTGGCAGTGGCGGCAGCAATCTTGTTGTCGCACTCAACAGCAGCGCGACAGCGGCGGCCGTGACAGCATTGGTGAAGAATATTACCTACGAGAATACGGATACGGCGTCACCTACTACCGGGGTACGTACTATCCGCTATGTGCTAACCGACGGGGATGGCGGCACCAGCGCAAATTATGACGCGACTGTCACTGTGAGTGGTGCCAACGATGTGCCCATTAACACGGTACCAGGCGCTCAAAGTGTGACTGAGGACACGCTTTTAACGCTCGGTGGAATTAGCATTGCCGATGCCGACGGGAATCTTTCGACGGTGCAACTGACGGTCAGTAACGGCACACTTAACGTCACTCTGGCTGGCTCAGCAACAATTGGGACGGGGGCCAATGGTTCTGCGTCATTGACCCTTAGCGGAAATCAAACGGACATCAACTCAACACTAGCGAGCTTAAGTTACCTTGGCGTATCCAATTTCTCCGGTTCCGATACGTTGACTGTGTCGAGTACCGACAGTAATGGCGCGGTGGATGTTGATACAGTTGCCATTACTATCAATGCAGCCAATGACATTCCGGTCATCAGTAATTTATCCGGCGACAATCTGAGTTATACCGAAGGTGATGGCGCTGTTGTGATCGAACAAAGCAACAATGCATCGGTGACGGATCCGGATAGCGCAGATTTCGCGACCGGCAGCTTGACGGTTTCGTTCCAGGCGGGCAGTGACAGCGCCGAGGATGTAATTAGCATAGTCAATCAGGGCGTGGGAGTTGGTCAGATCGGGGTGACGGGCGGCAATGTGACTTACGGCGGAACGCTGATTGGCACGGTGACGGGTGGCAGTGGCGGCAGCAATCTTGTTGTCGCACTCAACAGCAGCGCGACAGCGGCGGCCGTGACAGCATTGGTGAAGAATATTACCTACGAGAATACGGATACGGCGTCACCTACCACCGGCGTGCGGACAATCCGCTATGTACTGACTGACGGAGATGGCGGTACCAGCGCAAATTATGACGCGACTGTCACTGTGAGTGGGGTTGTTGATTACAACGAAACGGTTCTCGATCAATTTGGCAGTGCATCGTTTAGCAACAATAATGGCACAGCAAATTGGAGTAGCTCCTGGCAGGAAACCGATAGCAACGGTGGGGGCGCTAGTGGCGGCCGTATCAGAATTGATGCAGGCCGCCTTGATATACGGGCGGATGCCGTGGCAGATAATATCTATCGCGAGGTAGATTTGAGCGGCGCTACTTCAGCCGCGCTTTCCTTTACTTATTCCAATTCCCTTGGAACCGGAGATACGATTGTTATAGAAGTTTCGAATAATGGCGGTGGAAGTTATTCAACTCTAACAGGTGGAACCTTCACGCAATCGTTGAATTCCGGCTCTGGCACATTCAATTTCGATATCTCGTCTTATATTTCCGCAAATACCAGGATTAGATTCCGTGTAACAACTGAATCGGATAATGACCATTTGTATGTCGACAATGTGCAAGTCTCTTATACGGTGGCCAATCATGAACCGATTGTTACCAGCGCATCGACATTTAATGTTAATGAAAATCAAACAATTGTAACTTCAATAGCTGCGACTGATGCTGATGGCGATACTTTGACGTATGGGATCAGTGGCGGCGATGCAGCGCTTTTTACGATTCATCCACTTAGTGGCCTTCTCAGCTTTAACTCTCCACCTGATTTTGAAACGCCAGCTGATGGCAATGGAGATAATATCTATAACTTAACTGTGCAAGCGGATGATGGCCGGGGAGGTATTGACACCCAGATCGTGAGTGTTCAGGTCATAGATATTTTTGGTTTTTGATTATACCGCTGTTAATCATTCCCTGTCGCAAGCAACAGGGAATTTAGTGGTATTGCGTGTAAAGCTATGATTGAGGATTATCGTCAGCGCGATGGCTTTGCGCCGCGGCTGCATGACTTTCTAAAATCATGATGCGGGATTCCAGCCGCGCAATCAGCGCTCTTGTGTCCGGCGATTCAACCGGAGCTTGCGGTTTCGGCGCGGAAACGCGTGTTTCCAGACTCTCCACGCGGGTTTGCAATTGCTGCGGCAGATCTTCGGCTTCGGGGCCTTCAAGATGCGTGAACTCCACGCTGTCTTCATACGGCTCGCGTGTGGTGCCTGTCGCTTTAATGATAACGCCCGCCAGCAGGCCGCCGGTAATGGCGATGAACAGGGTGATTACGATACCGTTGAATTGCGCGATGGCGATGTCCGGCACAATCAAAAATGCGCTCATGCCGCCCAGCAGGCCTGGCATGCCGTGCAAATTATGCACGCCGCAAGTATCGACGAGCTTGAACCGGGATTCCAGCACGGGTTGCAGGAAGACATAACCGAGCACGGAGACAGCGCCCGCCAGTAAACCGATACCGAAAGCGCCGCCAGGGGAAACCACATCGCATACCGAACCGATGGCGACACCGCCGGCCAACGCGGCATTCGCCATATCGACCATGGATGTTTTGCCGTCGTGCAGCTTGGAGCTTAGGAAATAGGTGGCAATGGTTGCGCCGGAAAGAGCCAGCAAGGTATTGGCAACGGTTTGCGGCATATTTTCCAGGGGCACCAAGGCGGTAGCAAAACTCGGCCAGAATAGCCACAGCACCATGGAACCGAGCATCGCGAAGCGATCGGAGGTGTGATCCGATTCAATCGGCTTGGTGCGTTGATAAGCGGTGGTCAGTACGATCGACATGCTGAGTCCGAAATACGCGCCGAATGCATGGATGACAATCGATCCCGCGGAGTCCTGGAATCCGGTGGTGTATCCGATGGCGTCATCGAGCACCAGCCATTCGTTCAATAAATAGAGCGGCACCACCAGGAGCGCCAGCAGGGCATATTGAAAAACGCGTAAACGTCCGAGTACCGCGCCCATCGCAATCAATGCGGTGGCAACGGACAGTTCCGCATAAAGTAAGGCATCGAGAGTATGGGGAGACAATTGGTGCCCGAAAATGCCATTGGCGCGAAGCAGGATATAAAGCGGCAGACCCACAGCGACAACCAGATAGGTCCCGGTGACGGCGCCAAATCCGTAGCGGCGGACGAATACCATTAAGAAGCCGAAACCGATCAATAGCATGGCGAGAATATGAATGATGTAGTTATATTGCGCGACGACGCGAGCTTCGCTCAAAGCCGCAGGGGCTTCGGCGCTTACCCAACTGCTAAAACCCAGGAGAAACAGACTGACTGCGCATTGCAGTGTCAAGCAAAAACGTTTATTCATGTTATGTTTCCTTAAGTTAATAATGATTCGGGTTAATTTATGACGAGTTCTGCTGGCAGAGGGAATCCGATGAAGCAATTACCCCTACCCGGAGTGTGAGCTTTAATTCCCTTAAATACAATAGGGAAATTTCAATCGGTGATGATAGAAAACTATTTGAAGAACGCTGAATAATCGCGTGTATAAACGATTTGCTGCGTCGGGTGAGTTTTGAAGAAACGGAGACCGGATTAGAAAAATTTCGAAATAGTGTTACGCGCGCTATCGTGCGATTCCGGCTTCTTTGGTTGTTCTTTTAGTTTCTTTAACGATAGATACTGCGATGCACGCCTGCCTTGAGTGCTTGAATAGCCTCTTCGGTGCTGCCAGGTGCTTGCCGGAATGGGCAGAAGATGCTTCTGGAGAGTTCGCGTTGCGCATAGAATTGCCTGACCAGGTCGATCCGCTGCCATTCCGCGACCCGGGGTTGCGCCCAGGTTTTGTCGTTCCTGCCAAGCGCATATAATTTTCTTTCATTGGTGGCGCAACGGATACCTTCAAAGCTGACATTGCTTGCGCCGGCGGATGATTTGATTACAAGTGCAAACCGTACCACGCCGTCCTCGCCGATTTTGATCGATGTGGCATCGACGAAATAACGGTTGCTGGTAGCCTCCCCGGCATTAAATTCGAGCAGATTGTTTTCTTCGGGGTAAGGCGGTAATTGCGCTGCTTGTTCAACCCACGGCTTGTCGCTTTCGAATTCGTCTTTAAAAGGAGGCTTGGCGCAGGACGATAGCGCCAAAATACAAATGATGGCAATGAGAATGATCGATTTCATTCGGTTAGATCATTTAACAGCGATGCGCGAATGTCGGCAGCCACGGCTTCAACAGTTGCTTGATAAGCCGGATGATCGATTCCCATGCTCAAAATCGCGCCTTGCCGCAGCGCCCGAATCATGTCAATGGTCAGCTCAAACCGCAGAAAATGAACGGAAGCGGTTTTTTCGCTATTTTCCCGCTCCAGATCTTCATCGGCAATGGCGTAAACCGGCGGATGATCTGCTACCTTGACCCAGACCTTGTCTTCGATACCGATCATTGCCGCCAATCGCGCAGCGCGTTCGTCGGGATCGGGATACTCGATCATCATCGTGGCTTTCCAGTTATGGCCGTCCGGTATCAACGGCGTATACGTTTCCAGTTCGTGAACGATTTCCTCTTCCTGGAAAATTCGCTCGACGCGTAACATTTCCTGGATTTGATAGCGAATGGTCAACTCGTCTTCGAATACCAGCGTGACATGATCGCCGAGATGGATCTTGCGGGTTTTTTTATGCGCCATGACTTTGGTGCGGAAATCGTTGCGTACTTTGGAATAAGCTTCAAGCGTCATCAAGCTGTCACGGGTAATAGTCGGCATTGTTCGATCCTTGGTAGAGGGTGAATGTGCAGCCGCTGACTCGGGGTTTGGCGCTGGCGTCGAATCCGTGTTTGCGCCGTAAGCCATCCGCAGCAAGGTCAATGGATGCAATTTCTGCGCTTTGCTGTCACCGATTCCTTGTGCGATATGACGAGCTGCAATGGCGCAATCCGAACTGATGTAATCCGGTTCGGTGGCGGCCATTTGTTTAAAAACAGGGCGGCCGATTTTCATCGAATCGGCAAAATGCTCGGTTTTTACGCCCCAAGTGCCATCATGGCCGGAGCAACGCTCCACGGCATTGATGGTGGTGTCCGGTACCAGTTCCAGGATGTCTTTGGTTTTTTTGCCGAAATTTTGTACGCGCTGATGACATGGAATATGGTAGGAAATTTTTCCGAGCGCTTGCTTAAAATCGGTTTTGAGCAAATTATCCTGATTCCGCAGCGCCAAGTATTCGAACGGATCGAACATGGCGGCGGCAACGGCTTGAACCGCTTCATCATCCGGGAACAGCAGCGGCAATTCCTGTTTATACATCAGCGTGCAAGACGGCACCGCGGAGAGAATGGCATACCCATCCTGCGCCAGTTGGAATAAATACGGAATATTTTTATCTTTCAGTTTCTCGACGGTTTCCAGATCGCCCAGTTCCAGCTTCGGCATACCGCAGCATGCTTCCTTCTCAACCAGACGGACCGGAATTTCATTGTGCTCCAGAATGTACAACAAGTCGTGGCCGATACCGGGTTCGTTGTAATTGATATAGCAGGTGGCATAAATGGCGACCTTGCCGGGGGTGCGGGCGCCGTCTTTGACCGGGAACGAATCATTGGGTTTTGCGTTCGAGCGGAATTTGGCTGTCGCATATTCCGGCAATTTCCGCTCAGCATGGATTCCAAGTGTGCTATCCAGCAATTTACGCGCTACTGGCGCGTTGGTCAGTGTGTTGACGGTTTGCACGACGACCGGAATGGTGGCGATCTTGCCCATCAAATCGGTATTGGAAAGCAACTCATCGCGGAAGCGGGCGCCTTGTTGTTTATACTTCACCGCTTTGGCGCGCAGCATCAAATGCGGAAAATCAATATTCCATTCGTGCGGCGGCACGTAAGGGCACTTTGTCATGAAACACATATCGCATAAATAACAGCGATCGACCACTTCCCAGAATTGCTTTTTATCGACGCTATCCAGTTCGCCGGTAGTGCTTTCATCGATCAAATCAAATAAACGCGGAAAAGCAGTACATAAGTTAACGCAGCGCCGGCAGCCGTGACAGATGTCAAAAACCCGCTCCAGTTCTTGGTTTAAGCCGGTTTCATCATAAAAATCCGGATTTTTCCAATCAATGGGATGACGAGTGGGTGCTTCGAGACTACCTTCGCGAGTGGCCATAGATCAATGTGTTTTTTCGAGACGATGGGTGGTTGTGATGGGGTTTATTCAGCGGCTGAATAAACCCCGGTGTTCAGGATGCGATTGAACGCGATTAATCGGCTAAGCCATCTAATGCGCGCTGGAAACGATTGGCGTGCGAGCGTTCCGCTTTGGCAAGCGTTTCGAACCAATCGGCGATTTCATCAAAGCCTTCATCGCGCGCGGTTTTTGCCATGCCGGGGTACATATCGGTGTATTCGTGGGTTTCACCGGCGATCGCGGTTTTCAAATTGTCGCGTGATCCTCCAAAAGGCATGCCGGTTGCCGGGTCGCCGCATTTTTCCAGATATTCCAGATGACCGTGGGCATGGCCGGTTTCGCCTTCCGCGGTTGAACGGAATACGGCTGCTACGTCATTTTGGCCTTCCACGTCCGCTTTTGCAGCGAAATACAGATAGCGGCGATTGGCTTGCGATTCTCCGGCAAACGCGGCTTTCAGATTTCCTTCGGTTTTAGATCCTTTGAGTTCCATCATGCTCTCCTTAGTAGATTGACGAGTTATTATCATTGATTTAGATCAATGAGACTATCGAAGGGTTTATGGATTGTCAACTATTAACGGCGCGGAGCGGGTTTCGGGGAAACAGGATCATTTCCGTCGATCGATGCGCATTCAGTCATTGGCCGGTAAAACGATATGACTGCAAGATCATGGTATATCGCTGAACGGTAATCCGAATTCTTGTAAAATCCCGGTGTTCAAGGAATCTGACGGTTCTCTCGATTGATGGCAGGCTATTTCCCGGATTTTATGCCGGTGTCGCGCCGGATATTTTATCTAAATCATGTTGTTATCAGCTTTCACTGACATTTATGCCGACACTTCCCTATTGGCGTTTATCCGGGTTTTATTTTTTCTATTTTGCTTTTATTGGCGCTTTCTCGCCATACTGGAGCCTGTATTTGCAATCGCTGCATTTTAATGCGCTGCAAATCGGTGTGCTAATGTCTTTATTGCTGGTGACACGGATATTTTCTCCAGCGGCCTGGGGATGGCTGGCGGATCATACCGGTAAACGGGTGCGGGTCGTGCAATTGGCCGCTGTCAGCGGTTTGATCAGTTATGCCGGGTTTTTCTGGGGTGAATCGTTCGCCTGGGTTTTCTTAGTCATGCTGTTGATGAGTTTCTTTTGGAGCGCTTCGCTGCCTTTGATGGAAGCTATTACTTTGTCGCATCTGGGCGATTCTACCGATCGCTACGGACGGATCCGTTCCTGGGGTTCGGTAGGATTTGTGGTGGCAGTGGTTGGCGTTGGTTATTTGCTGGAAGTTGTTGATATTATTTGGTTGCTTTGGGTCGTGCTGGGTCTGAAAGTCGGTATCGCTTTATTTTCGTATCAGATCCCGGAGAAAGAGATTATCAGCCATGGCAGCGGATTTCATTCGATCCGGCAGATTTGCATGCGTCCCGAAGTCATGGCCTTTTTATGTTCCAGCCTGTTGATGTTGTTTGCGCATGGTGCCTATTACACTTTTTTCTCGATTTATTTGGTTGAACATGGCTATGACAAAGGATTTGTCGGATGGCTATGGGCGATTGGCGTAATTTGTGAAATCGGCATTTTTTTCATCATGCCTTGGTTGATGCGGCATTTCCGTCTCAAGCAGATTTTGATGTTCAGTTTTGCTTGCGCTGTGCTCCGGTTTGTGGTGATCGGCAGCTGGGTGGATTGGCCGGTTGTATTGATTCTGGCGCAAATACTGCATGCAGCGACTTACGGCGCGCATCACGTAGCGGCGATGATGGTGATCCATTATTTTTTTAAAGGGCGCAATCAGGCAAAAGGGCAAGCGCTATATACCAGCATTGCGTATGGTCTGGGCGGCGCCTTAGGGGCGGTTTCGAGCGGTTATACCTGGGATTGGCTGGGAGCGGAGATCACCTTTTTTATCAGTGCGGTTACGGCTTTATTAGGGTTGCTGATCATTGCGTGGAAGATGCATCCGTTTAATCATTAGCTGCGAACACATTGCTCAATTTGTTGAATCGGTAAACTTTATGGGATAATAATCAATTAATTGTTTTTTCTTTTTATCAGATGCAAACGTTATACGACAAGCTTTGGAACCAGCATGTGGTTCATACCGAATCTGCAGATCCGCATAGCATGGCGCTGATTTATATCGATCGTCATCTCGTGCATGAGGTGACCAGCCCGCAGGCGTTTGAAAGTTTGAAATTGGCGGGGCGGAAGCCTTGGCGGTTGAATTCGATTCTTGCGGTAGCGGATCACAATGTGCCGACGACTGATCGCACGCAGGGCATACACGACCCGGTTTCGCGTTTGCAAGTGGAGACACTGGATCACAATTGCGACGAATTGGGTATTACCGAATTTAAAATGAATGATCTGCGTCAGGGTATCGTCCATGTGATCGGCCCGGAACAAGGCGCGACGCTGCCCGGTATGACAGTCGTTTGCGGGGACTCGCATACCAGCACGCATGGTGCGTTCGGCTGCTTGGCGTTCGGGATCGGCACATCGGAGGTTGAGCACGTATTGGCGACGCAGTGTCTGCTGATGAAAAAATCGAAAACCATGCGGATTTCCGTGGAAGGTGTTTTAGGCTTTGGGGTAACCGCGAAAGACATTGCCTTGGCGATTATCGGTGAAATTGGCACCGCTGGTGGCACCGGGTATGCCATCGAGTTCAGCGGCAGCGCAATTCGCGCGTTGTCGATGGAAGGCCGCATGACGCTTTGTAATATGGCGATCGAGGCAGGCGCGCGCGCCGGCATGGTGGCGGTTGATGATATCACCATCGATTACATCAAAGGGCGCCCGTTCGCGCCGCAAGGCGAACTCTGGGATAATGCCGTTCAGTATTGGCGTACGCTTCATAGCGATGAAGGCGCGCAGTTTGATAAAACGGTCAGACTGGATGCTGCGCAAATTAAGCCGCAAGTGACTTGGGGCACATCGCCGGAGATGGTGACTACCATTGATGGCGTAGTGCCAGACCCGATGCTCATCGGCGATGACGTGAAACGCCACGATATGCAACAAGCGCTTAAGTATATGGGGTTGGTTGCCAATACGCCGATTCAGCAGATTATGATCGATAAGGTATTTATCGGGTCGTGCACCAATTCACGTATCGAAGATTTGCGCGCTGCGGCGCACATCGTGAAAGGCAAGCGGATTGCGGCAAACATTAAGCAAGCGCTGGTGGTTCCAGGTTCTGGTCTGGTTAAGCAACAGGCGGAACATGAAGGTTTGGATCAAATTTTCAAAGCCGCCGGTTTTGAATGGCGCGAACCGGGTTGTTCAATGTGCCTGGCCATGAACGATGACCGATTGTTACCCGGCGAGCGATGTGCTTCAACTTCCAACCGGAATTTCGAAGGCCGGCAAGGTCCCGGCGGCCGGACGCATTTAGTGAGTCCGGCGATGGCTGCGGCGGCAGCGGTGGCAGGGCGCTTCGTCGATGTACGCCAGCTTCAGTAAAAATAACCTGTTCTATTCATATAAAGATCAATGGAAAAATTTCATACGCTGACCGGTTTGGTGGCTCCGATGGACCGAGCCAATGTCGATACCGACGCGATTATTCCCAAGCAATTTTTGAAATCGATCAAGCGCTCTGGTTTCGGCCAGAATCTGTTTGACGAATGGCGATTTCTCGATCATGGCGAACCCGGCATGGACCCCGCGAAGCGCCAGCCTAATCCGGATTTCGTGCTGAATCAGCCGCGCTATCAGGGCGCGCAGATTTTGCTGGCCCGGGCGAATTTCGGCTGCGGATCGAGCCGAGAGCATGCGCCTTGGGCGTTGCAGGATTACGGGTTTCGAGTGATTATTGCGCCCAGCTTCGCGGATATTTTTTTTAATAATTGCTTTAAGATAGGTTTGTTACCGATTATTTTAAGCGAGCCGGCGCTGGATCGGTTATTTGAGGAAGTTAAATCGACCGTTGGTTATCAATTGACGGTTGATCTGCAGAAGCAGAATGTATCGACCCCCGGTCATGAAGTGTATCCGTTTGACATTGATCCATTTCGCAAGCATTGTTTGCTGAATGGTTTGGATGAGATCGGTTTGACCTTGCAGCACGCTGAGAAAATAAAGCAATTTGAGCAAAAACGGCGTGAACAACAGCCTTGGTTATTTTTGTAAGTATCAATTTTTCAAATAATTAGAGCATGATGAAAATTGCAGTTCTGGCAGGCGATGGAATCGGGCCTGAAATTGTAGCGCAAGCGGTGCGAGTTCTGCATCGCCTTGAAAGTGACGGGCTTGAGATCGAGTTGGAGCAGGGTTTGATCGGCGGTTGTGCTGTGGATGCAACTGGAGAGCCTTATCCTGAAGCGACACACCGTCTGGCAAGCGAAGCGGATGCAGTGCTGCTGGGTGCTGTAGGAGGTCCGCAATACGATGCATTGCCGCGTCATCAGCGCCCTGAGAGAGGATTGTTAGCAATCCGCAAAGCGCTTAATTTGTTTGCAAACCTGCGACCGGCCATTTTATATCCGGAACTTGCCAATGCATCGAGTCTGAAATATGACGTGGTGGCCGGGCTCGATATCATGATTGTGCGCGAACTGACTGGTGATATTTATTTTGGCGAACCGCGCGGTATTGATACGCGGGATGGTCAACGTGTCGGGTTTAACACGATGATTTATAATGAATCGGAGATTAGAAGAATCGCACATGTGGCATTCCAAGCAGCGGCCAAACGGCAAGGAAAATTATGCTCGGTGGATAAAATGAATGTACTCGAATGCACACAGTTATGGCGTGATGTTGTGTCAGAAGTGGCGCAACAATACCCGCAAGTGACCCTGTCCCATATGCTGGTTGATAATGCTGCGATGCAGCTGGTGCGCAATCCCAAGCAATTCGATGTGATCGTTACCGGTAACATGTTTGGCGATATTTTATCTGACGAAGCATCGATGCTGACCGGTTCGATTGGCATGTTGCCTTCGGCTTCGCTCGATGAAAATAATAAAGGATTGTATGAACCGATTCATGGATCGGCGCCGGATATTGCCGGAAAAGACTTAGCCAATCCGCTGGCGACGGTTTTGTCGGTTGCGATGATGTTGCGCTATACCTTCAATCATGAAGAGGCCGCGCAACGAATCGAAAATGCGGTTAAAAAGGTGCTGGCATCCGGTTACCGGACAAAAGATATCGATGAGCCCGGAATGAAATCTGTTGGCACCCAAGCGATGGGCGATGCGGTATTGCAGTCGATGTGAGGTTTTTTGCGGTAATTCAATAATTGAAGTGAAATTGGTGCGCTAATTATTTGTTATCTATTAGCAAAGTAAGCTAGTATTGTTAATATGATAGCCATATTTAATAGGTTATATTTTTTGGGATAAGAGATTTGCAATGAAACAGGTCGGTTTTGTCGGTTGGCGTGGAATGGTGGGTTCGGTATTAATGCAGAGAATGCGCGAAGAAGAGGATTTTTCTCTGATCGATCCCGTGTTTTTTACAACTTCGCAGAAAGGTGGCGCGGGTCCGGATATTGGCAAGGATATACCCGCGCTGAAAGATGCATTCGATATCGATCAATTGCGAGCGATGGATATCATCATTTCTTGCCAGGGCGGTGATTATACCAATCAAGTCTTTAAACAGTTGCGACAAGCGGGTTGGCAAGGATACTGGATCGATGCGGCATCGGCATTGCGGATGGAAAAAGATGCTGTGATTATTCTGGATCCGGTCAATAAGCCAGTGATCGAGCAGGCGCTTCATGACGGCGTAAAAAATTATATCGGTGGAAATTGCACGGTCAGTCTGATGTTGATGGCTGTCGGCGGGCTTTTCGAAAAAGGCATGGTGGAATGGATGAGCGCGATGACTTATCAAGCCGCTTCCGGAGCTGGAGCCAAAAATATGCGTGAGTTGCTGCAGCAAATGGGTGAAGCGCATCGTGTGGCAAAGGATTTACTGGAGAACCCTGCTTCCAGCATTCTGGATATTGATCGTGAAGTTGCCGGGACCTTGCGCGATAAAAATTTCCCCAAAGAAAATTTTGGGGTGCCATTAGCCGGAAGCTTAATACCCTGGATTGATAAAGAAGTTGCCAACGGCCAAAGCCGTGAAGAATGGAAAGGGCAAGCTGAAACCAACAAGATTCTTGGAAGAAGCAACCGTCAGATTCCAGTCGATGGGATCTGTGTACGGGTTGGTGCGATGCGCTGCCATAGTCAAGCATTAACGATCAAGTTAAAACAGGATGTGCCTTTGGATGAGGTCGAAGACATCATCGCTAAATCCAACGACTGGGTGCATGTTGTACCCAATGAACGCGAAGCAACGACAGCGAATTTAACCCCTGCTGCGGTGACAGGCACGCTATCCATACCGGTTGGCCGCTTGCGTAAATTAGCTATGGGCGACGAATATTTATCGGTGTTTACGGTCGGTGACCAATTATTGTGGGGCGCTGCCGAGCCGCTACGAAGAATGTTGCGGATATTGATCGAACATTAATTTCCGTAATCAGTTGATAATCCTTGTATTTTGAATAACTATCAGAGTCTTTATAAAAGAAATTAGCCTATTATTTAATGCATAATTCCGGCTTGTATGATTACGCCACAATGCTAGCCTTCCGATATTAATTTTCAAAAACTTGAGAGGGTACTTCAGTGTATAAAACATCTTTTAGAGTAAGCTTGTTTGTAATCATTCTGATGCTACCGGCTGCCATTTATGCCGCAGGGCTGGGCAAGCTGACACTTAATTCAGCATTAGGACAACCTTTAAATGCTGAGATTGATATTGTCTCTACCAGCAGTGATGAGGTCCCGACTCTAAAAGCCAGTATCGCAACCCGAGAGGCGTTTGCTCAAGCGGGCATAAGCTACGAATCCGTCTTATCGACTGTCAAAGTGTCAGTGGAGTCAAGGATAAATGGCAATCCTTATGTCAAGTTGACCTCTCCACAAGCTGTCAATGATCCTTTTTTAATGGTTCTAATTGAATTGAGTTGGTCATCCGGCAAGATTCTGCGTGAATATACCGTATTGCTTGATCCGGTTGAATCGACTACCCAGAATTTCGCTGCTGCATCGACAAACCCATCGCCGCAGATTGCTACTTCCCGATTGGATTCCGATGATAGACAGGAAAGTGGAAGCAACCTAAAATCAAACGCACGGACAAGAGTGCGAGATAGCGGTGGAACCAAGCAAGGCGTCAGAACGTATGGGCCGGTTAGCCGTGGAGACACGCTATCGTCGATAGCGCGCCGGGTATTGCCGCCAGGAGTCAATCTGAACCAAATGCTGGTGGCGCTCCACCGCGCCAATCGCGATGCATTCATTGCCAACAACATGAATTTGCTTAAGGCCGGCGCGATTCTGAATATTCCTGATGAAGCTGAAATCGCTTCGATTGATACCACCACAGCAAGCGCCGAAGTCAAGATGCAGACTAATGATTGGCGGCAATATCAATCAAAATTGGCAACCGCCAGCAGAGAATCCTCAAAAACGCATGCCATCAGCCAATCGGATCAAGGGCAAATTACGACGACTATTGATAAGAAATCAATGGCCGCCGATGCACCCAAGGAAGTATTGAAATTGTCGAGCGGTATGCAATTACCGGATAAGGATGGCCAGGTTACTGATTCGAGCCTGATTGATCGTTTGCGGATGATGGAAGAAGATGCGATCGCAAGAAATCTGGCGTTGAAGGAAGCTAACGAACGTGTTGCCATGCTTGAAAAAAGCATAGCGAATCTTAAGCATCTGCTGGAATTGAAAGATTCGGTCCTGGCGCAAGCCCAAGTTAACGCTGAATCGGTCACGCAGTCGATAAAACCCGAAACGCAGACCCCCGCTGTGATTGACGTACCTGCCGGAGCAATGACGGAGCCTGAAATACAATCTGTGCCAGCGGAAGCAGAGCATAGTGCCGCAATGCAACCTGTCCAGGAGCCGTCACCTGCAGCTAACCCTGCACCGCTTCCAGCGGAAGATGAGCAATCGGCGGGTTTGATCGAATTACTCTTCGAAAATATTGAATACGTTGCGGGTGCGTCGATATTGGCGCTGCTATTGGTATTCTTGATGATCAGACGACGCAGAAAACAATTGGAAGGTGATGACGAGGAAGAAATCAAGAAAGAAGGTTTTTCTTCCGCCATGCGCTCCAGGATGGCTGCAATGGCAGGTGCATCCGCAGCCACTGCAGCAGCGGCTGCAGACGATGATGAAGCGCTGGCTTCTTCCGATATGGGGGACGAAGAATCTACTTATGAAGATACCCATTCTTATTCGGAACCGGCCGATCGAGAAGATGAATTCGATCATGGCGGGACTGATTTTACAGAGCACGATGCCGATCTCGATGAAGGATCGGAGCCCATCGCCGCCGTAGCGGATGCTGAGTCCGATACCGTAACGATGCAAGCGGAACAACCGCTGGACTCAGCCTATCTCGAAGAGAACCTTGAGGATAGCGTCGAACAACCGGTCGAATCCGCTTCAAATGATTCAGCAGCGGCTTTCTCCAATGAAATCGATTTTGATCTTGATACCGGGTCTGAAGAAGAAACAAAACGGACATCAGCGCAATTGCCGGAGGATGATGAAATCAGTCAATTGATTGCAGATGACGGGAGTTTGGACTATTCACTGGATGTTGCTGCCGATACAGAAGCTGAAGATTCAAGAAGTACTGCAGCAACAAAGGGTGCGGATACTGATCAGGATGAAATCGTATTGGAATTCGATTCTGCGAACATGGATTTGGAAGATGATAAATCCACAACCCAGAAAGATGAGCTGGTGCTGAGCGATGAATCCGATTCCTTGAGTCCTGCAATTGATTTTGATCAACCTGAAGAGACCACGCTTGATTCTTCTCCTGAGGTTCCGGCTATCGACTTGGCAGATATCAATTTAAATCTCGAAGAATCTGGCCAAGCCGATCAAGTGGAAGAAGCGGCCGATCTGGAAACCAATAGCGAGCAATGGCAGGAGGTTGAGACAAAACTCGATCTGGCAAAAGCTTACCAAGAAATGGATGACAAAGAAGGCGCTCGAGAAATGCTGGAAGAAGTCATTCGCGATGGTGATGCGAAACAAATAAAAATTGCCAAAAAAATGTTGAAGAGCTTGTAGAGCTATCATTAAAAAGGCTGATCACGGATCGTAACCAATTGGCGAGAAAAATATTTCAATTGTGCGTATCGTATTAGTCTTGGAATATGACGGCAGCAACTATTGTGGCTGGCAGAGTCAATCAGAGTCTTGCGCGATTCAAGATGCGGTAGAGAAGGCGCTATCTGCAGTAGCGAAGGAAAACATTCGGATTGTGACGGCAGGAAGGACGGATGCCGGGGTTCACGCGTTTTATCAAGTCGTGCATTTTGATACATCAGTCTGTCGTCCCCTGAGTGCTTGGGTGCGTGGTGTTAACGCTTTCCTGCCTAATGATATTTCTATTTTGTGGGCTGGCGAAGTTTCTGACGATTTTCACGCACGCTATAGTGCGGTTGAAAGGCGATATCTGTATTTTTTGTTGAATCAATCGGCCAGGCCCGGGGTTCATCACAACAAGGTGGGCTGGTTTCATGTGCCGCTAGAATTGGAGAAAATGCAAGCGGCGGGGAAATTCTTAATCGGGGAACATGATTTTTCATCTTTCCGGGCTGCCGAGTGCCAAGCGAAATCACCGGTGAGAACGATTACACATCTGAACATTGCTCGCCAAGGAAATCTTGTGATTTTTGATTTGCGCGCGAATTCTTTCCTTCATCATATGGTACGAAATATTATCGGTTGCCTTGTTTATATCGGCAAAGGAAAATATTCTGCCGATTGGATTGATGAGCTTCTTAAACACAAAAACCGGACGTTTGCTGCGCCAACTTTTTCCGCAGCCGGTTTGTATTTGGCGGGTGTAAAATACGATCCGGGCTGGCTGATTCCGGAATTCTCCGAATTTCCAATCATTTCAAATGGTGTGCTCCGGTAGCATTAATTAAAAATAACTTTTGATTTTCATGTCAGTGCGTGTAAAAGTATGTGGAATAACCCGGATTGAAGATGCTCAGGCAGCGATTCAGTCGGGAGCGGATGCAATTGGCTTTGTTTTCTGGCCGAAAAGCCCACGCAATATTAATCCTGGATTGGCCGCGCAGATTAGCGCAACGATACCGCCCTTTATATGTACTGTCGGCGTGTATGTCGATCCGGATGCGGCGTGGGTCATAGAAACTGCCCGAGCAGCCAAGCTCAATCTGTTGCAATTTCACGGCAACGAATCGCCGGATTTTTGCAATCAATTTTCTCATCCCTATATCAAAGCAATTCGAGTCAAATCAGACACAGATTTGCTACAATACGCAGAACATTACCATACTGCAAAAGGGTTGCTGCTGGACACCTTTACCGAAGGCGTGCCGGGTGGTACAGGCCACGTGTTTGATTGGCACTTAATTCCGAAGAATCTGCCCGTTCCGTTCATTTTGTCCGGTGGTTTGAATCCAGATAATGTTGCAATGGCGATTAAGCAAACGAAACCTTGGGCGGTGGATGTCTCAAGTGGCGTTGAAGCCGCCAAGGGTATCAAAGATAAGAATAAAATTATTGCTTTCATGCAAGGAGTAAAACTGTGAATGCTTATGATCTTCCTAGTAAAGATGGTCATTTTGGCCCGTATGGAGGCATCTTTGTTGCTGAAACGCTCATTTCGGCATTGGAGGATTTGCGGAAACAGTACGAATTTTACCGTGACGATCCCGATTTTCAGGCAGAGTTTGCTTATGAACTAAAGCATTATGTAGGGCGCCCCAGTCCGATCTATCATGCCAAGCGCTGGTCCGAACACCTGGGGGGCGCACAGATCTTGTTGAAGCGCGAAGACTTGAATCATACGGGAGCGCATAAAATTAACAATACCATCGGGCAGGCGCTTCTAGCCCGGCGCATGGGTAAGAAACGCGTTATCGCCGAGACCGGCGCAGGTCAGCATGGCGTAGCCAGTGCTACTGTGGCGGCGCGTTATGGCATGGAGTGTGTGGTGTACATGGGCTCCGAAGATGTCAAGCGGCAAGCGACGAATGTGTACCGTATGAAATTGTTGGGTGCGACCGTGGTGCCGGTCGAATCCGGGTCCCGGACCTTGAAAGATGCGTTGAATGAAGCGATGCGGGATTGGGTCACCAATGTTGAAAACACCTTTTATATTATCGGTACCGTCGCCGGACCACATCCGTATCCGATGATGGTCAGGGATTTCCAAGCTGTGATTGGGACAGAGGCAAAAGCGCAGATGCAGGAAGAGTTTCAACGTCAGCCGGATGCGTTGATAGCTTGTGTTGGCGGCGGCTCGAACGCGATCGGTTTGTTTTATCCGTATATTGATGACACTAATGTTCGTTTGATCGGTGTCGAAGCAGCCGGAAAAGGCATTGAAACAAACCAGCATGCAGCGACGTTGTCGACTGGTAAGCCCGGTGTATTGCATGGCAATCGCACCTACTTGATCCAAGATGAAAATGGTCAGATTATCGAAACACATTCGATTTCAGCCGGCTTGGATTATCCTGGCGTAGGGCCGGAACATGCGTGGCTTAAAGACTGTGGCCGTGCCGAATATGTTGCGATTACTGATGATGAAGCTCTGGAAGCGTTTCATACCTTATGCCGCTACGAAGGCATTATGCCGGCGCTGGAATCAAGTCATGCATTGGCCTATGCCGCCAAATACGCGCCCACGTTATCTAAGGATAAATTATTGCTGGTTAATCTCTCGGGGCGGGGTGATAAGGACATGGCGACAGTTGCGCAAATGTCAGGCTTGACACTTTGATGAAGTCACTCTTATTTTTCAATTTTAATCTTCTGGAAAGAGTTCCAATCGGATTCTAAATGAGTTTTATTAAAAGCTTACTGAGTTATTTTAATGGCAATCGTGATACTGAAAAGTCAAATCGTATCGCTCAAACATTCAACACCTTAAAAAGACAAAACCGTAAGGCGCTGATTCCATTTGTTACAGCGGGCGATCCCAACCCGCAAGTGACGGTGCCGCTTATGCACCGGTTAGTTCAATCCGGCGCGGATATCATTGAATTAGGCATTCCTTTTTCGGACCCAATGGCTGATGGACCAACTATTCAGAGATCATCAGAGCGTGCACTGAAGCACCATGTCAGTTTAGATGCCGTTCTAAGCATGGTCAGTGAATTCAGGCAGACGAATTCGGATACGCCGGTTGTCTTGATGGGATATGCAAATCCGGTGGAGGCAATGGGTTATGAGACATTTGCCGCAAAAGCTAAGCAATGCGGCGTCGATGGCATCCTGATCGTGGACTATCCTCCGGAAGAGTCGGAAAAATGGGTGGCCTGTCTCGACCAGCAAGGAATTGACGCGATCTTTCTGTTATCTCCGACGACCCCGCAACCGCGCATCGAACAAGTGGCAAAAATGGCTCGCGGATATGTCTATTATGTTTCACTGAAGGGTGTCACCGGTGCATCGCACCTTGATCTGCAAGATGTCGGCAAGATGCTGGCAACACTGCGGCAATACATATCGATACCGATCGGAGTAGGGTTTGGCATTCGCGATGGTGCTACCGCAAAGGCAGTTGCAGGCTTGGCTGATGCCGTCGTGGTCGGCAGCCGGATTATCGAGGAAATTGAGCAATCAGCAGAAGCCGAAATATTGGACAAAACCGGTTATCTGTTAAATTCGCTGCGCAAAGCAATTGATGAGAATTGAAGTAATCAGAAACGTACGCTTTAGGATACATTTGTTATGAGCTGGTTCCAAAATATTATTCCTCCAAAAATCAAAAGAAAAGAGGCCGGTGAGAAGAAATTTGTACCTGAAGGATTGTGGAGTAAGTGTAATAATTGTGAAGCGGTTTTGTACTATACCGATTTGGCCAAGAATCTGAATGTTTGCCCCAAGTGTGATTATCATAATCGCATCTCAGCAAGGGATAGGCTGGATTTTTTGCTGGATCCGGAAGGGCGGCGTGAAATCGGCGCGGAAGTGGTTGCAACGGACATTTTAAAATTCAAAGACAGTAAGCGTTATGTCGATCGATTGGCGCAAGCGCAGGAAAGTACGGATGAGAATGACTCTTTAGTGGTCATGCAAGGCACGATCAAAACTATTCCGGTCGTTGCTGCGGTATTCGAATTCGGTTTTATGGGCGGTTCCATGGGATCGGTTGTGGGGGAGCGTTTCGTGCGCGGTGTCAAAACCTGTATAGATCACCATATTCCTTTTATTTGCTTCAGTGCCAGCGGCGGTGCGCGAATGCAGGAGGGACTGTTTTCCCTGATGCAAATGGCGAAAACAACGGCTGCTTTGACGCGCCTCAGTCATAACAGATTGCCGTTTATTTCGGTATTGACGGATCCGACCATGGGGGGTGTATCCGCCAGTTTTGCCTTTATCGGGGATGTCGTGATCGCCGAGCCGGGTGCATTAATCGGATTTGCCGGGCCGCGCGTGATTGAGCAGACAGTGCGGCAAACACTTCCCGATGGTTTTCAACGTGCTGAATTTTTGCTGCAGCACGGAGCGGTCGACATGATTGTCGATCGCCGCCAAATGCGCGATAAGCTCGTTAATCTCTGTACCCAGTTGATGCGCATTCCCGCTCCGTTAACATAATTTCCGCTGGGATTCATGCACATGGATGTACCAGGTCTGACAGCGGATTCACTTGCAGATTGGTTACATTACCTCGAATCGTTGCATCCGAGCGCCATCGAAATGGGATTGGAACGGGTTGCTAATGTTCGATTCGAGCTAGGGTTAATTCCTCGATTTCCGGTTATTACAGTAGGCGGTACCAATGGAAAAGGTTCCGTTTGCGCGATGCTTGAAGCAATGCTACAAAGCGCGGGCTATCAAGCCGGATGCTACACTTCTCCGCACTTACTTCGCTTCAACGAGCGGATTCGAATCGATGGGAAAGATGTTGAAGATACAAAACTTTGTCAGGCTTTTGCACGAGTGGAAGCTGCGCGGCTCGATTGTCACACATCGTTAACTTTCTTTGAATTTGGAACTCTGGCCGCGATGTATTTGTTTATTCAAGCACGCGTCGATGTGGCGATTCTTGAGATTGGCTTGGGCGGACGTCTTGACGCGGTTAACATTTTTGATCCGGATTGTGCCATTCTAACCAGCATTGATCTGGATCACATCGAATATCTGGGAGATACGAGAGAAAAAATCGGATTCGAGAAAGCTGCGATTTTCCGGCGTGGTAAGCCGGCCATTTGCGCGGATATCGATGTGCCGGATTCGGTGTATCAGCACGCAACAAAAATTGGCGCGCAATTCCATAGATTCTCAAAAGAATTTGGATTCCAATTAAAAGACAAGCAGTGGGATTTTTGGGGACCGAAGGGATGGCGTTATTCATTGCCTATCCCATCTTTACGGGGCAATAAGCAACTGCAAAACGCCAGTGCATGCCTGGCCGCTCTGGATACAGTACATGAATTATTGCCGGTTAGCATGAGTGATATTCGTCAAGGATTGCTCAAAGCAGCCGTGCCCGGTAGATTCCAAGTTGTTTCAACCCAGCCGATGATTATCCTGGATGTCGCGCACAACCCCGCGGCTGCTGCGGTTTTGGCGCAAAATTTAGCCGCGACCCCGTGCGCGGGGCGGACTTACGCAGTATTCTCGATGCTGCAGGATAAGGATATCCAGGGTGTCGTGCAAAAGCTTAAAGACGAAATCGATGTCTGGTTGCTATTTCCCATTCAATCGCCGCGTGCTGCAACTGTCGGGCATATCGCTGAAGAAATTGGAAATGCGGGCTTTTCAGACATAAACCAGTCGATATGTCGTTTTTCTGATGGCGTTGAAGCTTTTGCTTTTGCCTGTGAACAAGCATCCAAAAATGATAGAATTTGCATATTTGGATCTTTCTATACGGTTGGCGATGTGCTGAATCATTTGCACATGTCTTCCCGAGAGTAGTAACCGGATATTTCAAATGAATAAAAATATCAGCGAAGAGGAATTATTACTACGTAAACGTGCGAGAAGGCGGCTGGTCGGCGCTATCGTTCTGGTTCTGATTTCTATTATCGTTTTGCCTGCAATTTTCGACGAACCCAAGCCGGAAACGGAGAAACATGAAATTGCAATCAATTTGCCGGAAGCGAATAGAAATGCAAGCAAAGCGGTATCGTTACCAAAAGAAGATTCTTCAATGAGTACAGAATCGTTGAATGCGGTCGATCCAGCGGAAGTGCAAGAGAAATCCGCGATAGCTATGCGACATGGGGATGAAAATAACGAATCGCCAAATTTTCAGAAACGTATCCCGATCCCCGGTATTAAACCAAAATTCGAACGACAAGTGACTCCGGCCAAAGTAGCGCCGCCAGTGGCAGCAATCGCCCCTAATACCAATGTAGTGACGCCGAGTGCGCCGCCACCGAACGCACCAAGTGTACCACCAGTTGTTAATGCACCAGTTCAAGCACCTGACGCAGGAAAAGGATTTGTCGTTCAATTAGGCGCTTTTTCTGATCCAGAAAAGGCCAAGCTGCAGCAAGCGCTGCTGCTATCGAACGGTTTTAAGGCCTATACCGAGTCATTGGTTATCAATGGCAATCAAGTAACGCGGGTCCGCACAGGTCCATTCCCGACTCGGAGTGCCGCGGATGGTGAAATAAAAAAATTAAAAGCGCTTGGTCTGGATGGCGTAGTGGTGCCGAGATAAGTCGATATCGCGATTATTCTTGCTAATCATTTAACAAAAAGTATCGATTACAACTGATGACTGCTTTTGATTACGTTGTTTCTGCTATTTTCTTAGTCTCGATTGTGTTGAGTATTCTGCGCGGATTTGTCCGCGAAGGATTGTCCATCGCCGGTTGGATTGTCGCTTTTATTGTAGCTAGCTCCTATTCGTCGTTAACGGAGCAGTTTTTGCCGGGCGAGATCGTCGGTGAAACCCTGCGTTATGCCATTGCTTTTGTTGTGACATTTCTTGCAGTGTTACTGATAACGGCGCTTGCAACGATGTTACTATCCGCTTTGATAAAGGGCATTGGTTTAGGATTTATCGACCGGTTGCTTGGTTCTGTTTTTGGGTTTATCCGGGCACTGGTAATCGTGATTTTACTGGTTTTGATGGCAGGACTGACCACCATCCCGAATCAGGTTTTCTGGAATCAAGCCTTATTAAGCGGACCTTTGGAATCAATCGCGACCCAAGTGCTGCCATGGCTGCCTGATGATTTGTCAAAACGCATTAGCTTTGAAAGAAAAGATAATTTTTAAGTGGCAAAGCGTGTAATGACCGGTATTTTTGTTTTTTTGAAAAGCAACAGCAGCGCGGTAATTGAGTTGATTAACTCCAAATTTAATTCTGATTAAATAAAGCAAAACCAACGGAGCTTTCTATGTGCGGAATTCTCGGTATCGTTGCAAAATCTCCAGCGAATCAGCTGCTGTATGACGGATTATTGATGTTGCAACATCGAGGACAAGATGCAAGCGGCATTGTGACTGCGCAAGGCAATACCTTTCATATGCACAAAGGCCTTGGTTTAGTTCGAGATGTGTTTCGTACCAGAAATATGCGCGCGCTATCCGGGAATATCGGCATCGGTCATGTGCGTTATCCGACCGCAGGGTCCGCTAATTCACCGGCTGAAGCGCAGCCGTTTTATGTCAATTCTCCCTTTGGGATTGTATTAAGTCACAATGGTAATTTGACCAATGCCGAACAGCTCAATCAAGAGCTTTTTAAAACCGACCTGAGGCATGTCAATACTAACTCGGATTCGGAAGTGTTGCTAAATGTCCTCGCACACGAACTGCAAAAGAGCACCAAAAATTGCCAGCTTGATCCGGCGGCAATTTTCTCGGCGGTTGCTGGCGTGCATAAACGATGCAAGGGCGCCTATGCCGTGATAGCCATGATTGCCGGCTATGGATTATTAGCTTTTCGTGATCCTTACGGCATTCGACCGTTGGTCTTCGGAACTGCGGAGAATGAACTGGGCGATGAATATCTCGTCGCTTCGGAAAGCGTGGCACTGGATACACTAGGTTTCAAATTGATCCGTGATGTCGCACCGGGAGAAGCGATTTTTATCGATGAAGACGGTAATTTTTATAATAAGCAGTGCGCAACCGAAGTTTCTCTGAATCCGTGCATTTTTGAGTATGTCTATTTAGCTCGCCCTGATTCTGTCATTGACGGTATTTCCGTTTACGAAACCCGTTTGAATATGGGCGAACAGCTTGCGGAAAAAATCAGGAAAACAATGCATCATCTGGATATTGATGTTGTAATTCCAATCCCGGACTCCAGCCGCCCCAGTGCGCTGCAACTTGCCAATCACTTAGGTATCGAATTTCGGGAAGGATTTATCAAAAATCGATATGTAGGGCGTACATTCATCATGCCTGGGCAGCAACAAAGACGCAAATCCGTGCGGCAAAAGCTCAATGCCATGAATATTGAATTCCGCGGGAAAAATGTATTATTGGTCGACGATTCGATTGTACGGGGCACCACCAGCCGTGAAATCGTTCAAATGGCTCGTGAAGCCGGCGCCAATAAGATATTTTTTGCTTCAGCTGCTCCTCCGGTAAGATTTCCAAATGTCTACGGAATCGACATGCCGACCCGGCAAGAACTGATCGCTACCGATCGGACTGTGGAAGAAATTTGTGAAGAGATCGGAGCGGATTATCTGATATTCCAGGATCTGGAGGCGCTGACTCATGCGGTATCCAAGGTATCACCCGCGGTACAAAACTTTGAAACATCCTGTTTCAATGGTGTTTATATCACCGGTGACGTGACGCATGAGTATCTCAATACACTGGAATTACAAAGAAACTCGAGTCAACCGCTTTCGTCTGCACAGTCGAAAACGCAACTGGATTTGAGCTTGGTTTTTTCCGAATAAAGCTATTGACACCGTAATTGCTATCAAAAACCGCATCTTTCTGAATCAATGTAACAATCGCTAACTCACTTTTCGTTTTATTTTCCTATGTCCGATAATTTGCAACCAGAAACGCTCGCACTACACACCGGTATTCATCGCAGTCAGTTCAATGAGCATTCTGAAGCAATGTATTTGACTTCCAGCTTTGTGTTTGATAGCGCCGCGCAAGCGGCTGCCCGGTTTTCAGGCAGCGAACCCGGCAATATCTACGCGCGATTTACCAATCCAACCGTCACTGCATTTGAAGAACGTCTGGCGGTACTGGAAGGAGCGGAAACCTGCATTGCGACAGCTTCCGGTATGTCGGCGATTTTAGCCTGTACCATGGGATTACTGTCAGCAGGAGACCATATCGTCGCTTCGCAAAGCTTATTTGGCGCAACCGTTAATTTATTTAACAACATTCTGAAGAAATTCAATATTGATACGACTTTTGTGTCGGCAACCGATGCTGGTGCATGGCAAAGTGCAGTGCAGCCTAACACCAAGCTCTTTTTTCTGGAGACACCTTCCAATCCACTAACTGAGATTTCTGATATTGCGGCTTTGGCTCGAATTGCGAAAGCCGCCGGTGCATGGCTGGTTGTAGATAATTGTTTCTGTACGCCGATTTTACAAAAACCGCTGGAACTGGGGGCGGATATTGTGATTCATTCCGCGACCAAATATTTGGATGGTCAGGGAAGAGTCCTGGGCGGCGCAGTACTCGGAAAACGGGAGCTACTGATGGATGGCGGTGTGTTCGGTTTTTTGCGAACTGCCGGTCCGACGTTGAGCGCTTTTAACGCCTGGGTCATTTTGAAAGGATTGGAAACACTTAAAATCCGCGTCGAAGCACATTCCGAAAACGCTTTAAGGATGGCGCAATGGCTGGAGAAGCAACCGAATGTGACACGCATTTTTTATCCTGGACTGGAATCTCATCCGCAGCACGATCTGGCAAAGCATCAACAAAAATCGGGGGGAGGGATAGTCACGTTCGAAGTTAAAGGCGGCAGAGAGGCTGCATGGCGCGTGATTGATTCGACCCGATTGATTTCGATCACCGCAAATCTGGGGGATGCAAAAACCACACTGACTCATCCGGCAACCACGACGCATGCACGGATTAGTCAGGAAGCCCGTGATGCCGCCGGAATCACCGATGGATTGCTAAGGATCGCGGTTGGATTGGAATCCGTTCAGGATTTGCAAGCCGATCTGGCGCGGGGTTTGACCTGAGCCTCTAGCTACCGGCAAGTGACAGTCCGGTAAGCGAAAAGGCTCGTTCTGCTGCGTCGTAACTAAATGACTTCGGCTTTTTCAATGACGACATCTTCCAGTGGCACATTCTGATGTCCGGCAAAATCCCCGGTTTTGACTTTTTTGATTTTATCAACGACATCTTGTCCTTCGACGACTTTTCCAAAAACACAATAGCCATAGCCTTGTGGTGATGGCGATTTATAGTTCAGAAAACCGTTGCTGGTGACATTGATAAAAAATTGCGCAGTTGCCGAATGGACATCCGCGGTTCGTGCCATTGCAATCGTATAGGCATCATTTCTCAGGCCATTGGCGGCCTCATTGTGTATGGGCGGCTGGGTTGGTTTTTGTTTCATTCCGGGCGTAAAGCCTCCACCTTGGATCATGAAATCGTCAATAACGCGATGAAACAATGTGTTATCGTAAAATCCGCTCGAAACATAGTTCAGAAAATTTTGTACGGTTTCTGGCGCTTTTTCACTGTCGAGATCGAGTATTATCGTGCCAAAATTAGTTTGCAGTTTGACCATATCAGTCCTAAATTGATTGATGAATCGTATTATTGAGTACTGTCGTTCTTACGGCTAGGGTAGTTTTACAATATCCTCAATAATCACCTTATTTTTCGGTACATCGGTCGGAAACGGTCCGGCTGGGCCAGTTGGGGTCGCAGCAATTTTGTTTACAACATCCATCCCGCTCACAACTTTTCCAAATACTGCATACCCATAACCGCTTTGATTTGGCGCTTTAAAATCCAGAAATTTATTATTGGCGACGTTGATAAAAAATTGCGCCGATGCGGAATGCGGATCCGAAGTTCGCGCCATCGCAATCGTTCCGATTTCATTTTTAAGTTCATTGGCGGCTTCATTGCGAATGGGAGCGCGAGTTGGTTTTTGGTTAAACGCCGGATCGAAACCGCCACCCTGAATCATAAATCCGGCAATGACGCGATGGAATATCGTATTTTTGTAGAAACCATCTTCGACATATTCCAGGAAGTTTTCAACGGTTTTGGGAGCCTTGTCAGGATACAGTTCCAGAACGATGTTACCAACGTTCGTTCTCATTTCAACCTTGATAGATGCCGCGAAGACGTTCAAATGAATTGAAATTAGAATAAGGAGCAGAAGAATTTGGTAGCGTCGCATCGATATTGAACCTGTGGTAATGGATGGTAAGAGTTTCGTATAAACACTATGTTATACTCTGCGGCTATTTATTTTGGGCGCAGGTAACAACAACTTCGGAGATTCTATCAATAAGATAGGTTGGATTACAATTTGATTCGTTAATCATATGCTAAAAATTTATAACTCAATCGCTCGCGAAAAACAAGAATTCGTTCCTATCGTACCCGGGAAAGTAAAAATCTATGTTTGTGGCATGACGGTTTATGATTATTGCCATTTGGGACATGCACGGGTTCTGGTGGTTTTTGATATGGTGGTCCGGTGGCTCAGGGATAATGGTTTTGAAGTAATCTATGTTCGGAATATTACCGATATCGACGATAAGATTATTCTTCGCGCGCAACAGAACAAGGAACCGATCGGGGATTTAACCGCTCGTTTTATTCAAGCAATGGATGAAGATGCTGCGGCGCTCGGCGTGGTGCCGCCCAGCCATGAGCCGCGCGCCACTGGCTATGTGAACCATATGATCGCTATGATCGATACGCTGGTTAAAAAGAATCTGGCGTATCAAGCCGGTAATGGCGATGTGTATTTTGCTGTTCATAATTTTCCCGGTTATGGAAAATTGTCGGGTAAATCGTTAAGCGACCTTCGCGTTGGCGAGCGGGTTGAAATTGATTCCAGTAAAAAGGATCCGCTGGATTTCGTGTTGTGGAAATCCGCAAAGGCCGGAGAGCCCTTTTGGGAATCTCCATGGGGCAATGGGCGCCCGGGATGGCATATCGAATGCTCGGCCATGAGCGAGCAGTTGTTGGGCATTCACTTTGATATCCATGGAGGCGGTCAGGATTTGCAATTTCCGCATCACGAAAATGAAATCGCCCAAAGTGAAGGTGCGCATGATCATGTTTTCGTAAATTATTGGATGCACAATGGTTTCGTCCGCGTTGACAATGAAAAGATGTCGAAATCGCTAGGGAATTTCTTTACCGTATGGGAAATTCTTAAGCTATACCAGCCGGAAGTTGTGCGGTTTTTTATATTGCGAGCGCATTATCGTAGTCCGCTCAATTATTCCGATCAACACCTGAAAGATACCAAGCTTGCGCTAGACCGGCTGTATATCGCACTAAAGGATGCCGGTTCGCTCGAGATACAAGCCATTGACTGGAATCACCCCCAGGCGAAAAAATTTAAAGCAGCTATGGAAGATGATTTCAATACACCGGATGCCATCGCTGTTTTGTTTGAGCTGGCAAGTGAGATCAATAAAACCGGTGCAAAGGATAGCGCCGCCTTATTGAAAGCGCTAGGTGGATTGTTGGGTTTGCTACAACAAAATCCGATTGATTACTTGCAAAGCGCTTCTGTGGCCGTTAGCGCTGCTTCACTCGCACCTGAACAGATCGAAACCATGATTCAGCAGCGTATCGAAGCCCGCAAAGCGGGACGCTATTCGGAAGCGGATGAAATCCGAAAAGACCTCCAGCAGCAAGGCGTTATTTTGGAAGATGGCCCACAGGGCACTACCTGGCGGCGTTCCTAGCAGGCCGTTGAAAAACTATCTGCGTTGCCGCTACCGTGTTAAAAAACTCAAGTTGTTAATTATTAGGAATAAACTGCGATCATCGCCTGTTTATGCTTTGTATCGACTGTTTCGGAAACGTTCTCAAACAACCAGCCAAATCAATCAGACGTGATTGTCATAAACGCCAGAGATAAAGCGTTGAATTAGAAAAATCGTTCAACCGGATGCTTTTATCCGGCGCAACACCAGGAATAACAAAAGTATTGCTGATTAACAGACTACCCGGGCGCATTTCTTTTTTTGCTTTTTGCCACAACGAGTGCATCGGAACCGGTGATAAATAGGCGTAAACCACATCATAGCGTGAAAAATCCTGTTTCCAGAAATCTCCCCAACGCACATCATACCCGGAGCCAAACAAGCTTCTTAATTTGCTGATGACATAAGGTACCGGCGCCGATTCGATACCATGAAAAGAGCCGTTATCATGAGTATCGGCAAGATTTTTTAATAATCCGCCACAACCGCTGCCTAGGTCAATAAATGAAAATTGTTGCTGTTGGGGTAATAAAGTCTCGAGTGCTTGATTGACACTTTCGCTGGAGAGATACAACGGTACTTGTGTCATGAACGATTTACCATAGATTAGCAACAATCCAAGGAACAACAATAAATACCAGGTTGATGAAATATTCCATGTCAAGGCGACGAGAACCAGCGGCATAAATAAGAGATGCATGGGTATCCACCATACCGGCAGTCTTGCAACAAAACTCAGTAAGCCGGCTAGCAATCCTTGCAAAATCACCCATTCCAATAGACCGGCGCTGTCGGAGAGTACTGCTAATAAAGCCCCGGCTGTCACAGTCGCTGTAACCTGGATCGACAATGCAGCGATGCTTGGATGAAAACGTTTTAGCATGTTAATGCAGTCCTCGTGTGTTTTTAGGGATTTTGCAGCATTTCGGTGTTCGGTTGATCTTGCAGATCGATATCGATAGTCGGATTGTCCATCGTCACCGCTTTCTCGGCCCGCTCGTTCATAACCACGATACTGATGCGGCGGTTGATCGGGTTAAGCGGATCATCTTTGTCAAAAAGAACGGCCGAAGACAATCCGATGACTTGCAGGATTTTATTGGTATCCATACCGCCGGCAACCAGTTCTCGCCTTGAGGCATTGGCGCGATCCGCCGATAACTCCCAGTTGCTGTAACCTTTATCGCCCGAAGGGAATGGCTTGCCATCCGTATGTCCGGAAAGACTGATCTTGTTGTCGACATCGTTCAGCATTTTGCCGATTTCACGCAATATGGTCTTGGTATAGGGTTGTAACTCCGCTCGTCCCAGCGCAAACATCGGACGATTCTGTTCATCGACGATTTGAATTCTTAAACCATCGGAAGTGATATCCAATAGCAGTTGATTAGCGAATTTCATGAGTGAAGGATTGTTTTCAATCGCTTCTTCGATCTTTTGCTTCAATCCTTCCAGCTTTACGCGTTCTGCTCGTTCCCGGATGATTTTTTTGGTCTGGGCATCGTCGTCTTTGATTGCGCCTTTCTTGACTTCACCATGCTGGCGGGTTAAATCGGTGCCACCGCCTTTAAGCACGCTATTGCTTTCGCCAATCGACGAGCCGCCCATCAAAGCGACTTTCAGGGGCGTTTTGAAATATTCCGAGATGCCTTCCAATTGGCTCTTGGTTGACGACCCTAGCAACCACATCAATAGAAAGAATGCCATCATTGCCGTTACGAAGTCGGCATAGGCAATTTTCCAGGCGCCGCCATGATGACCACCTGCAACCTTCTTGATTCTTTTGATAACTATCGGGCGCTGTGCAAGATCGTCAGCCATAATTATTCCTGTCGTTCAGAGGGAAAAGAAATAAATCGTTATTTGGACTTGCTTTGTTTGACGTGTTCTTCCAATTCCATGAAAGACGGTCTTTCGGTCGTAAATAGCACTTTCCTGCCGAACTCGACTGCCAAAACCGGCGAATAACCGTTTAGATTGGCGAGCAACGTGATTTTGATGCATTCGAACATCTTACTGGATTCATGAAGATTATGTTCCAGCTTACCCGCCAATGGACTGACGAAACCGTAAGCCAGCAAAATTCCGAGGAAGGTACCGACGAGAGCCGCCGCAATCAAAATTCCCAATTCGCTGGGCGGCAGATGCACCGATTCCATGGTATGTACCACACCCATTACCGCAGCCACGATCCCGAATGCGGGTAATCCGTCTCCGAGTTTTGATATCACATGGATCGGAACCTCACCTTCTTGATGATGTGTTTCCAGTTCGCTATCCATCAAGCTTTCGATCTCGAGCGAATTCAAATTGCCGCCCACCATCAGACGTAAATAATCCGTAATAAACTCGGTGATATGATGATCCGCCAGGATATCCGGATATTTGGTGAAAATCGGGCTACTGGAAGGATCATCGACATCACCTTCGATTGACATCAAGCCTTCTTTGCGGACTTTGCTGAGTATTTCATACAGCAGCGTCATAAGATCCATATATAACGCCTTGTTAAACTTTGAACTTTTGAAGACGGTCGGTAACGCTTTCATAGTGGCCTTCAATGCTTTATTCGAGTTACCGACAACGAATGCTCCGATAGCGCCTCCGCCAATCATGAGAAGCTCCACAGGCTGCCACAGCGAAGCCAAGTGACCTCCGGCTAGAGCAAAGCCGCCGAAAACAGAAACAATAATAATGAGATAACCAACAGATACGAGCATTGCGATGACTCCCTAGAATGTAATTACGCAATTGTTGATGGCAAATTCTGGAGTGAGAAATTAACACATCCACCTGGCATCATTCGTAGGGATAAGGTCGGTTTTTTCCCGGTATTTTCAGGTTTTTTTATTTTCCTTGAGAACAAAGCCCCGCTATGGGGCCGAAAATAGCTTTCAATCAGTCCTAAGGTGATAGTTGGAGGAAACGGGAACTGAATTAAGCCGGCGGTTAATGCTCAGCGATAGATGCTTGCTTTGCCTGCGCGGTTTCTTCCTGCTGTTGTAATTCCCACATACGGGCGTAAGGTCCGTTGGCTGCGAGCAATTGCTGATGTTTGCCGCGCTCTATGATCCGGCCTTGCTCCATGACGAGAATTTCATCGGCATCGGCAATCGTCGATAGCCGGTGCGCGATCGTCAGTGTGGTGCGATCGATCGCGATTCGTTTTAATTCGGCTTGAATACGCTTTTCCGATTCCGAATCCAGCGCTGATGTAGCTTCGTCAAAAATCAGGATTGCAGGGTTTTTCAGAATTGTGCGTGCAATCGCGACCCGTTGTTTTTCACCGCCGGATAATTTCAAGCCGCGTTCGCCGACCACCGTATCGTATTTCAGCGGTAACCGTTCAATAAAGTCATGAATATGGGCGGCACGTGCTGCTGCGAAGATTTCCTCCGCGGTTGCATCGGGCCGCCCATAGGCGATGTTGTAATAAATACTGTCATTGAATAGCACCGTATCTTGCGGCACGATACCAATGGCTGCGCGTAAACTTTGCTGCGTGATGTCGCGGATATCCTGTCCATTGATCAGAATACCGCCCGATTGCACATCATAGAAACGGAACAACAACCGCGCCAGCGTCGATTTGCCGGAGCCGCTATGGCCAACCACCGCGACATTCTGTCCGGCGGGGATGTCAAAGGTTATGTCGTATAAGATTTGACGATTCGACTCATAAGAAAAATTCACATGATCAAACCGGATGGCCGCGTGATTTGCGTTGAGCACTTGCGCGTTTGGCTTATCCATTATTTCCCGATTTTCGTCGAGCAGCGTGAACATCCGTTCCATATCCGCCAGCGAATGCTTGATTTCGCGGTAAACAAAGCCGAGAAAATGTAGCGGCATGTAGAGTTGCAGCATGAACGCGTTGATCAAAACCAAGTCACCCAGTGTCATATTGCCGGAAATCACATGATCGGCGGCAAGAAACATCAGTAACGTAACGCCGACGGCGATGATAGCGCTTTGACCGGCATTCAACGTGGCAAGCGATGTCTGGTTACGTACCGCGGCTTTCTCCCAGGCTTGCAGATGCTCGTCATAGCGCCGTGCTTCCCAGTTTTCATTGGCAAAATATTTAACCGTTTCATAATTCAGTAAACTGTCAATTGCCTGGGTATTGGCTTTCGAGTCCATGTTGTTCATGGTGCGGCGAAAGATCATGCGCCATTCGGTCACAATCAGTGTAAGTGCGATATACGCGAGTAAGGTTGCAGCGATGATGACGGCGAACCAGATATCGTATTTGCCGATCAAGATGGCCAATACCAAGCCAATTTCGAGCAGAGTCGGCAAGATATTGAATAGCATGAAATTGAGCAGGAAGGAAATACCTCGCGTGCCGCGCTCGATGTCACGCGAAACCCCACCGGTCTGGCGTTCCAGATGAAAGCGCAGCGAGAGTGAGTGCAAGTGCAAGAAAACCTTGATGGCAACCCGCCGGATCGCGCGTTGAGTCACTTTGGCGAATATGGCATCACGCAATTCGCCGAATAGTGTACTGCATAGCCGCAAAACACCGTAGCCGATCAGCAGAAATACCGGGAGCACCAGCTCGGCGCGGGGTTGATCCAGAGCGTCGACAATTTCTTTGAGCACCAGCGGTACCGAAACATTCGCGAGCTTTGCCAATACCAGCAGCGCGAGCGCCGCAATGACCCTGACCTTGAACTCCCATAGATAGGGCAACAGTGCTGCGATAGTCTTCAGATTATTACGCGTGGCTGCAGGTTTTTCCAAGCGGGTAGGGCGCATTACAGACTTCCTGGAACGTTCGCCTACAGTAATAGATAAAAGATCGAACAGGCGGATAGCGCGGCGACTCCGAACCAGCACCAAATCCACATGAATTTGCCAGGACGGTATTGGTCGGGCATGTGACGGCTGAAAACGGCCTGCATGTTCAATATCGCGATTATTGGCGCAGCGACGAATGAAATGACGGTGGCGATTTTAACCATTTCGCGCATGGAGGTCAGATAAAAAAACAAGATAAATAGCGTGCCTGCAATTAATATTACTAAACCAGCCAGATAGGTGACGTGTTGATTTCGTTGTCGAATCCGGCCGGGGAACAGTAACTCTAGCGAGGCGCTGATTGAGCGTGGAAATGCGTCCAGCACGGTCAAGGTGGTACTGAACATGGTCGCAATCGCAGCAATCGCTACCAGCGGATAAGCCCAGTCTCCCAAGGCTTGCTGGTACATATCGAGCAATTGCCCGGCAAATGCGGCGCCTCCGGCAGCGAAAGGAACGCCGCTGCCGTACATTACCAAAGCGCCAAGCAATAGAAAACAAACGGCCAGGAATGCTGTTCCGATAAACCCTACACGAAAATCGAACAACGTTTCTTGCATCGTGGTGATTTTGCCTTCGCTGTCGTTTTTACTTTTAGACCAGATCGAATGCCAGATTGACAGATCCAGAGGAGCCGGCATCCATCCCAGGAATGTCGCCAAAAATATCAAATGCGCGGTATCGGTGAAGGTGAAGAAAACAGTCGCGGTCTTATGATGTCCAGGATTATCGAATAGCAGCATGATGACAGCGGCAATCGAAGTGATCGTGAGTATCAAGATAATGACTTTCATCAACTTGTCGAGCAACACATAGTGGCCGCTGACTAACAGCGTGAAAGAGAATAGCAGCAAGAGGCTGCCTACGATGAACGCAACTGCTTGGGGATCGTGCCCCCCCAAACCCTCGAGTCCGAATACATTGGTAATCAGGCCGGCGGTAACAACGGTAATGGCCGCTTGCACGATAAACATCGTGGCGATTGCCATCAGCAGATAGAGCCACACCGCCCATTTACCGAGCTTCAGATAACCATGCAGGATGTGTTGACCGGTTGCCGCCGTATAGCGTGGACCGAATTCAAAGAAAGGATATTTGATGGCATGAATAATGATAATGGCGATAATCAATTCAAAGCCGAACATGCCGCCGGCTTGCGTTGACTGCACCAAATGGGAAACGCCGACAGCCGCGCCCGCATACAATAAGCCGGGTCCCAGGCGTGAAAGAAAATGATTAATCAATGTCATGGTCTCTTGCGTTTATCCTGAAGTTAGATGTGATATTTTATTGCTTTGGAATTTGGCGGATCTTGCCGGTGAGATAACGGCGGCAAATTATTTCGGTTGCGGCATGGCTTGATTGAAGATCGAATAAGATTCATCATATGTAATATTATCACTATGTTTCGCGGAGGTTGGAAATGGAAATTACCTGTTACCGTGATCCCGAAATAGGTAGGGAAGCGCGCTTTTTACCGGCAAAATCATATAACCTGGCCATTACCTTGCTGTCCAGATGTCCAACACGGCATTTGTTTGTGCCGATTCGCAGCATGCAATATATGGCGATTATCGAGCATGATGAATTCGTGTTTATCGACGGGGAGCGCAAATGCTGGATCGACATTGCCTGGTGCAATTTTAAACGTCATGACCGGAATACGCTGAATGAGCCGGTTGCCTATGATGCCATTTATTATCGCGATCATATGCCGGAAGTTATGTTGCGATTACAGCGTGAATTTCCGCTGGCGCTACAACTGCTGGAAAGCAAATCCAAGCTGGACGGAGCGGCGCGGATCATTCATTTTCCTGCGAAAGCTTAACCGGCTTAATCATCATCACCTAATTCGGCGCTCCAGCCTTTGCTTTTTGCATATTTGATCGCTTCATCGTAAATCGCGATATGCCGTTCGCGGAGTTCGTCCGGTAATCGGCTTGGCAGGTGCGCATAAGGCTCCCAAGCTTCATGAACCTTTTCATATAAAACCTGCATTTGCGAGGTGCTCCAGCCTGCGCAAGTTTCCGTTTCAGGCAAAATACCGAATACCCAGGCATCCCGCACGATTCGCCCGAGGTGCGTCAGTCCGCCGTTGATATCGTCATGAATGCCGACATAATTTTGTTCTGTCATGGATAATCTCTCTTGATGATAAGTGAATAATTTTTATGAGTTAAGTGTTCTTGTGCTGGGATTCCGTTTTGGCGTCAAACCGGTCCAAAATATGATGTGTCATGCTTTTAGCCAGTTCTTCTTCGCCAAAGAATACTGTACCCAGATTATCTTTACGCAATAATTTTGTTTCATCTTCGCTGCGGGTGCGCAATACGATTTCGATATCAGGGTTTAAGGTGCGTGCGGTATCGATCATGTGGCGCACGTTGACCGGGTCCGCCGTAGCGATTACCAGCATCGCGGCATCGGTAATATGCGCTTGAATCAGCACCGAAGGCTCGGTGGCGTCGCCAGATACCGCATTTGTTCCTTGCTTGCGCAAGTCTTGCACCAATTCACGATTTTGTTCCGCTACGATATAAGGAATGTTTCTTTCACTGAGCGCATGCGCGATACGTTCTCCGACGTGACCATAACCCACCAGCACCACTTGCCCTTCAAGGAATTTCCGCTCGGTGCTCATTGGTAATTCCGCATAGGGATCGTCGCGGTTTTCATATTTCCGCGCCAACGCCGAATGTTTCAGAATCAGGTTTCTAAACGGCGTAATCGCGGCGAATGCAATCGGATTGAAAGCGATGGAAATCAGCGCTCCGGCGAGCACCAGGCTCATGCCTTCGGCAGGCATCAAACCAAGAGACAATCCTAATCCCGCCAGAATAAAAGAGAATTCTCCAATCTGCCCGAGGCTGGCGGCGACCGTCAGCGAGGTGTTGAGCGGGTAGCGCATGATCAATACCAGTAGCATGGCGGCCATGGATTTGCCGACGATAATAATCGCCGCTACCGCTAAAACCCGCATGGGTTCTTCGACTAATACTGCGGGGTCGAACAACATGCCGACGGACACAAAAAACAGCACGGCAAAAGCATCGCGTAAAGGCAATGACTCTTCGGCGGCGCGGTGGCTGAATTTGGATTCACGCATGACCATGCCGGCAAAAAACGCACCTAAAGCAAACGAGACATTGAACAATGCAGCTGCGCCGTAGGCGATGCAAATGGCGACCGCGACGACTGCCAATGTGAACATTTCACGCGAACCGGTACGGGCAACCTGCCATAGCAACCACGGCAGCACCCGGCGGCCAACGATCAGCATTAATGCGATAAATGCTGAAACCAGCAATAAGGTGACCCCGATAGTCTGCCACAATGGATCGGCGGGGTTGCCGGTTTCGTTGACACCTCCCAGCATGGTTGCGAACGACGGCAGCAGTACCAGAATCAGAACGGTCACTAAATCCTCGACGATCAGCCAGCCGACTGCGATGCGGCCGTTCATGGATTCCAGCACACCGCGCGATTCCAGCGCTTTCAGCAGCACCACGGTGCTGGCGCACGATAACGACAAGCCGAGAACCAATCCGGCGCCGGTGCTCCATTCCCACGAAGATGCCAAAGCCATGCCTAAAGCGGTGGCAACCGCCATCTGTACAATCGCGCCGGGTACTGCAACACGCTTGACCGACAGCAGATCATCCAGTGAAAAATGCAAGCCGACGCCGAACATCAGCAGCATGACGCCGATTTCCGACAATTGTGATGCAATGCCAATATCCGCAACAAACCCTGGCGTGGATGGACTGATGGCAATGCCGGCCAGCAGGTATCCGACCAGCGCCGGTGTTTTCAGCCGTTCCGCGATAAAGCCGAAAATCAGAGCCAAGCCAAAACCGGCTGCAATTGTCGTGATCAGTATAATGTTATGGTCCATAAGATTCCGGGGTTAGTGGTACAGGGTTTGCATTTCAGGGTGCTTCTTCAGCCGATCCGGTATCAGCCGGACGGCTTTCCGACAATGCGGGTGTCGTTAAGAATCTCTCGAATTCAAGGCGTTCTTCTTCGATGGCTTCCAAGATCTGGCGCTTGAATTCGTCGCGAGAAAATGCTTCTTCCAGCATTAGCAATAGTTTTTCGACGGTCAAACCGATCGTGATGCCGCCAATGATACCACCGATCATTGCGCCGATCGCCGTGCCAATGCCGGGAATGAACGATCCCAATGCGGCCCCCGTCGCAGCGCCGGCAGCGGCGCCGCCTAAAGCACTGACTGCTTTTCCGGCGGTTACTTTGATCAATGCCTGAGCGCCGAGTTTGATGATGCCTTTACCTGCCACTTTGGCAGTGATTTTGCCGGCGATGGCGCCGGTAATCGCGCCTGCGGTGCCGATACCGCCCGAAATCAACATGCGGTTTTCCAGATTAATGATGACACTGTGCGCCGGTGGTTCCTTGAGCGCATTCAAAGAAGCATGCCGGACAATTTCGAGTTGCGCTTCGCTGATCGGTTCAACGCGATTGTCGGCTAGAATCCGTTCGACTTGTTGCAGATGTTCGGCGCGCAATTGCTGGTTGTTTTGCAATACTTCCTCGATGGATAGTTGTACCGGACCGAATGCATTGCCTCGCATCAAATAGTTCTGCAGTTTTTCGCTCATCCAGTTTTCCAGAACGCCGGTGGCCAGCGCCAGAATCCGCTCATATTCGCCGGGCAAGCTATAGTACCAATCGAGATAAGCATCGACATTATCGATCATCTGCTGGAAACCGGTACCGGTGGTTTCGCGCAGTTTTTCCAGTGAAGCCTCCATTTTGCTAAGGGTGTCGAGGTAAGCCTGTTCGATTTGTTGCGCGGTGCCGGGTTTGTAGTAATCGTCCCCGATCATTTCCACGGTTTGTACGACGATTTGCTTTGACGCACGGATTTCCTCGACAGTTTCCGGATTCGAACGCAACCAAGCGTCTACATAGACCGTGGACGGCACGTAAATAAAAAACACAAAAAAAGTCGTGAAGGCCGAAGTAATCGCCCAGGCCCAGGGCGAAACCGCAGGCGGCTCGTCGCTATCTTGAATGGGGGCGAATACCCGTCGGTATTCCGGCAAAGGCACCATGAAACTGGAGATTCCGAGCATGACGTTATAAAAAAACACCAAGCTGCCAGCGAAAACGCAGCCGAGGTAGAGCGCGTCACTCAAAGACTGCAGACTACCCAGCGCGTAGCGCTTTAGACCTTCGATAAAACCCAGCAACCGGTTGGTTTCGAGAATCAAAATACTATTGGTCGTTCCATCCAGTTTTTGACTTTCCGCCGCGACCGCTTCGGCCAATGAAGCATATTGGCGGCTGGAATCGGCGTGATTGACAAAAATGACAAAAAGCACTGCCATCGTCAACGTCGTGACCCAGCGTGACCAGCTTAGGGTTTTATGCATGGCGATATAAGGCTTGTATTCCCGCGCCGCAATGGGTGAAAAAATCGTGAAAATAACAGCAAACGCTGGAATGGCGGCGAAAAAAAAGATCCATTCCTGCTTGTCGGCGGAACCCAGATAAAACAGCAAGATGAACGAAAACACAACAGACCACAGCAACCAACCGATATACGCCAGTATTCGCCGGGTCAGAAACCAGTGCAAAATACCCAGTTTTTTAAACTGGCTGGTGCGGTAAATTCTTTCAATCGTCACCGCATAAATTGCGCCAAAATAGATCGGCAAACCAAATAGCAGCGTAACCAATAACGCAAACCACAACTGCTTATCCGGGATCAATCTTCCAAAATAGAATGCGAAACCCAGCCAACCCGCGGAAAGCGCCAAAAACACCAGGATTCGGGTGAAACTTAAATGTTGAAACGCTGAAAACAATGCAATGATTCCTTTGTGATCGGCAACCGGAGTGATTTAATCGGGTGGCAGACTGATTCGCACATCTGCGTGATTTGCAGCCTCGGATTTTATCAGACTACGGGGTGGCGAGATAATGGTTCGTGCGTGGATCAAGGATCAAAATTTGATCGGTATTGCTCGGCAAACATACCGTTTCGATGCGACATTGCTGCGATTTTTTGAAGCGGCAGCTTATAATTCCGTTGCGAGCCAATGTGTTATTTTTCTATTGAGACCAAGAGTTAACAATGACCTATTTATTTAATGATCCGGCGCAATTTGCCGCCGAGCTGGCCGATGGATATGCTGCCGCGCATCGCGACAAAATCCTGCGGATCGAAGGGGGCGTTATCCGCCGTCACAAGGCGAAACCCGGTCAAGTAATGATGGTGATCGGCGGCGGTTCCGGGCATTATCCCGCATTCGGCGGATTTGTCGGACAAGGATTGGCGCACGGCGCCGCGCTTGGCAATGTGTTTGCCGCGCCGTCGGCGCAGCAGATTTGTAATGTGGCGCGGGCGGTGGATGCAGGCGGCGGTATTTTGTTTTGCTATGCCAACTATGCCGGTGATGTGCTCAATTTCGAGCAAGCGCAAACACAGCTCCGCGCACAAGGTATCGACGTACGATCGGTAGTAGTGACCGACGATATTGCATCCGCTTCGGTAAATGAACGGCACAGACGCCGAGGCATCGCCGGTACGCTGGCGGTGTTTAAAGCGGCAGCCGTTGCTGCGGATGCTGGGAAGCCGCTGGATGAAGTCGTCAGGATCGCAACTGCAGCCAATGAGCGGGTGCGCTCGCTGGGCGTCGCATTTTCCGGTTGCACATTGCCCGGCGCGGCCAAACCCTTATTTGAAGTTGCGCCCGGCGTCATGGAAGTCGGCATGGGTATTCATGGAGAGCCTGGTTTAGATCGGATCAAAACGCCGAGTGCCGATGGTCTGGCGGAAATGCTGGTCAGCAAGTTGCTGGCTGAAATACCTGAAACTGTTGAAACAGTTCAGGGTGCACGCATCGGTGTCATTCTGAACGGTCTCGGTGCGGTGAAGTACGAAGAATTATTCGTGGTGTACCGCAAAATCGAACAACTGTTGACTGCGTACGGTTTGACGATCGTCGCGCCGGTCGTGGATGAGCTGATCACCAGCTTCGACACGGCGGGCGTGTCGTTGACGTTGTTCTGGCTCGATGAGGAACTTGAGCAAAGCTGGCTGGCCGCCGCCGACACACCGGCGTTTCATCGGGGTGTGGTCAGTGCTACCGGTTCGCTGATCGACAATATCGCCACGCAGGTAGATTCGCAAACCAAGTCTTCAATCAAGCCAGGTTCTAAGGACTCGCAAGCAACCGCCAAGATTGTATTGACAGCCTTGGAAGCTGCGTTGCGCGTAATAGAAACGCAACAAGACGAACTGGGCCGGTTGGATGCGATTGCTGGTGACGGTGATCACGGCATCGGCATGCACCGCGGGTTGACGGCTGCCGTCGAAGCAGCCAAGGCGGGCATCGCTGCCGAAGCCGGGGCGGGGACGGTGTTAATGACTGCTGGCGATGCCTGGTCGGATCGCGCCGGTGGCACCTCGGGTATGCTGTGGGGTGTCATTCTGCGTAATCTTGGTCGCTCAATCGGTGACGAAGTCAAGCCGGATATTGCAACGATTGCAACCGGCATCTCAGTGGCATTGCAAGCCGTGATCGCTGCCGGCAAGGCGCAACTGAACGATAAAACCTTAGTCGATGTGCTCTACCCATTCTCCTTCGCGTTGGCAAAAGGCGCGACGCAAGGACTTTCAATCGCGGAAGCCTGGACAGCCGCTGCCGAAGTGGCCAAGCAATCCGCCGCAGCAACCAAAAGGCTCACGCCCAAAATCGGCCGCGCCCGTCCGCATGCCGGGAAAAGCATCGGCAACCCGGATCCGGGCGCGGTTTCGATGGCGCTGATTATTGATGCGGTGGGTAAAATTATTAGAAAACATTGTGTTTGAATCGTTTTCTATTGTACTAAGTAATATTCATACTGATTGGTATGATAAAATTGACACTTCATAAGTATGAGGTGATTCATGACACATCGAACGACTATCACATTGGATGATGAAGCCTATCTGTTCCTGAATGATATCGCGGGCGATAACCGCAGCGCGTATATCAATGAATTGTTGAAACAGGAGCGCAAGAATTTTCTTAAACAGGCATTAATTAAAGCCAATCAAGAAGAAGCGGATGATTTGGGTTATAAGGAAGAATTGAAAGCCTGGGAGAATACGTTATCTGACGGCTTATCGAATGACTGATTTCAATCGACTCGATATTTATTGGGTCGATCTGGAACCGGCCAGAGGTGCGGAAACCAAGAAATTAAGACCTTGCGTCGTCATTCAAGGCGACCTGGTCAACAATCAATCGAAAACACTGATCGTTGCACCCTTGCTTCCCAATCATAAACCCTGGCCTTTTGCAGTGAATCTGGAACCCAATCTGGAAAACGGTTTGGACAAAGACCGCCACATCAATCTCAAACAACTGCGTGCCGTGGATGTTTCCCGAATCGTTAAACTGCAGGGAAAGTTGGACAAAAGCTATCTTCCGGCGATCAAGAATGCCTTAGCCATTGTGTTTGATTGGTAGATGCAGAAATGTGTGGGGATGCAACGTTTTTACTGATGACGTGAGGCTATTCAAGCTACTAGCCAACATATATGTTGGTGCAATTGACAACAGTGTGTAGGGTGGATAAGTGAAACGCCATCCACCGAAGTCATTCATGATGAACATATGACTAACTAATGGTGGATGACGCTACGCTTATCCACCCTACTTGCTGTCTGATTTTCAACAAGATATTGAGAGGTGGAACCATGAAAACGGTTATTCTTGACGTGCGGGAGCCGAGGGAAGCAATGACCGACTTCGCGCGTGCATGGCATTTGAACGAGCAGCAAGAAACCGATCGCATCAGTTTCGCATCCCCCGAGTTGTTGTGGAAAATATTGACTGCGAAGCGTTGGGAACTGCTGAAAGCGCTTTGCGGCGCGGGTCCGGTTTCCATTCGAGAAGCCGCGCGGCGGGTGGCGCGCGATGTCAAAGGCGTTCACGGCGACGTGACGGCATTGCTGGAAGCAGGATTGCTCAATCGCACCGAAACCGGCGCGATTGAATTTCCTTATGAAGCGATTAAGGTCGAGTTTTTGTTGCAAGCGGCTTAACGGGAATGTTGTAGTGCAAGGCGTCACGTCATTGACCAGTCGCGCCCACCGTCATTCCCGCAAAGGCGGGAATCTATAATATGCGATGATTGAATGTTGGATTGGTGCGATTAACAGAATTGATGCGCCTTCTGACGTCGGCGCATCCTACCATGCTTGATATCATTCCAATTCGCCATGTACCATGTTAAATCTGTTTCTTGCAGCATGAATTTATGTGTTCTTTTATTGTAGAAATCAATATTTCTGAGAAATTAATGGAAAAACGTTTTATTCTAGAATCATTTAATTCATCTTCAAATTTTTTAAATTCATCGTCGAAGGTTTTTAATTTATTTCTAGCTAAATATATCCATCCACTGATTTTGCGAATGTTTAAAGCTTCTTTCTTATAATCATCTAGTGCGATAGATTCCAAATTTCTTTTTATGCTCGAGAGATTCATGTAAACCCTTACAGTTTCGCCTGCGCCAAGAATCGGATCAGTTTTTAATGATTCATGAAGATATAAGCTTTCAAAACCCCCACCAGATTTCGGTTTGTACCACTTCTCATTAACATAAAACTCAATGCCGATTTTTCCTAAGCGAGTGTTAACTTTTCCAACGTTGCTGATAGTAATTTGAATTTTTGAATTATCACTAGGTGAAATATCGCCAGTAACATTCAGTTTTACTTGTCGGGATTGATAAACGGTATATAAATTCCATATGATACTGGCAGCAAAACCTACCAATGCAATCAAAATAGATAGATCGTTACACCACCAAAAATTAATATTTGCTATCCATTCTTCAATATTCATTGTAAATGTAGCCAACATAATTCAAACCAGAAAGTATCTATTATTGAGGTTTGAAATTTGATTAAGCGTTATTACCTCGTCAACCCCGCATACAAAACTGGCAATTTCTCCGGCAACCGTTCCACATGATCGACCACCAAATAATTACGTTCACCGAAAATCCTTGACACGTACTGATCGGCGCGCGGATCCAGGCTCATGCAGTAGGTGAGAATGCCGGAGCGGCCGGCTTCTTCGACGGCTTTTTTGGTGTCGTGGCGCAGGTATTGCGGGTCGCGTACGTCGACATCCGCCGGTTCGCCGTCGGTAATCACCAGCAGCAGTTTTTTCGCCGATTTTTGCAGTTTCAGGTAATGCGTGGCGTGGCGCATTGCGGCACCCATGCGGGTCGACAATTGCCCGGTCATGCCAGCGAGTTTGGCTTTGGGGATTTCATCGTACGGCTGGTCGAAGTCCTTGAAACGGAAGTACTCGACGTCGTGGCGTCCGTCGGAGCAGAAGCCGTGGATCGCGAACGGGTCGCCGATTTTGTTGATGGCGTTGGCGAGCAATACCGTTGCTTGCCGCGTCAGGTCGAGCACCGAGTAGTCGTGTCCGGCAACCTTATCGTTGGTCGATTCGGACAAGTCGAGCAATACCAGCACGGAAATATCGCGCACTTTGCGCACCGAGCGCATCATGATGCGCGGGTCGGGTTGCATGCCCATGCGGATGTCGATCATCGAGCGGATGGCGGCGTTGATATCGATTTCGTCGCCGTCTTCAAGCTTGCGGATGCGACGCGTGCCTTGCGGCTGCATCGCGTCAAGCAGGAATTTCATGCGCGCGATTTCGCGTTTGTATTGGTTGGCAATGTCGTCGATGCATTGCATATCGCCCAATTTGGCGCGTTTTTCCTGTACCGTCGCCCAATCGGGACGCTCCAATTGGATTTGGTAATCCCATTCGGAATAGTGGTAGGGCGCCGATACCGGTTCCTTGCCTTCCATATCGTTGTACGACACGCCCATGTCTTCGTACGGGAAGAATTCGGTGCCCATCACCCAGATTTCCTCTGCATCGTCACCGGCGGTTTCCACGTCGAGTTCGTTGGCGAATTCCATTACGTTAACGTATTTGCGCACTTGTTTCGGCGCATCGTAACCGGCGGACAGTGATTTGTTGAAGTCAAATTCCTCGAATTCCCAGAAATAGCGGTTGTCGTCGCGGTACGGCGCGGTGAGTATATCGGTGCGCGGGTTATACGGAATCTTTTTGTCCATGAAGCTGTGCGCCAATTGCACGCCGATGTCCCACGAGGTTTTATGACTATCGAGCTTATCGTGCGCAGCCTTGAACAGTTTGCGGCCTTCCGCGATCCAAGGATCCTTATCTTTGTAATCCGGGTCGAGCAGGGCGCGCGCCAGGCGGTTCAGGTAATCGCCCATCGAGGCGTTCATGTCTGGGGTGGCGCTATGTAGTACCGACCAGGTGTGACGCAAACCGGGGAAGCGGCGAATCGACAGTTCTTCGATGCGCGCGTCTTCTATCACCGAAATCACCGCCATTTGCAGCGGATTCAAGCTTTCCGCGGAAATCGGCTGCTTGGTTTCGACCAGATGCGCGGCGGCATGGGCTGCAGCGGCGCGGTAGACTTCGGTCGCCGGCACATCGCCGAACGCATCGTAGGCATCGGGCAGGTGAATAAAATAGTTTTCGATAAACGGCTTGTAGCCTTCGCGGGTTTCAAAGTCGCCGGAAGTGGGTTTCATGAAAAAATCACGCGCCCACAGTGCACGCAGATACATATTGATGCGACGTTGCACATCCACAAACAGCGTGCCTTTACGTTCTTTTTGCAATACTGCCAGCGATTCCTTCGATTCCAGTCCGAAATAGCGGATTTGCTCTTCGTAATCGGTGCGGTGCGCGTGCGCGCCCCACATCGCCCAGCGGCGTAGGCCGCCAAGGGTTAGTTGCCCGAATAGAATATCCAGTTTGCTAAGCATGGGACGCATGCCGCGCGGTGCCTGGGCAATCAACATATTCAGGAATTGCAGGTAATTCTGGAACAACTGTGTATCGCCTAGCCGTTTGGCGGCAGTCGGGGCAGTGGCTAACACCAGTTCGATCACAGCGCCTGACGTCCTTGAGGCGAGCGAAAGCACGGTGGTCGCCAGATCACTGATAATATCTTCACCGATTTCCTTGGCGACTAATGGTGTTTCGTCGATCCAGCAATTCACTAAACTGCGTCCGCGCCCTAATCCGCGGATCGCCGATGCCCCTTTCAGATAGTTATCGAGTCCCCGCGCTGAAAAAGTTTTAGTCGCTTCAGGCCAGGCGTGATGGAGCAGCTCAATCGATTCCGGCTCCAGATCCTCGAGCAATTCTTTGTAATCGTCCAGATTGATACTCATGGCAGCACCTATTTACGTTTTAGAACAATCAACATATTCGCTGATAGCAGCTTTTAATTAAAGAACGTGCTGACAGCCGCATCCAGCGCGTCGCGCATATCCGGATCGTCGGTGATCGGTCGCACCAAGGCTACGCGGCAAGCGGCATGCGCGTCGACTTTTTTGGCGATCAGGCTGCCGGCGTAAATCAACATACGTGTGGAAATACCTTCGTCCAGACCGTGACCCTTCAAATTGCGCGCGCGCTCGGCGATCGAGACCAGTTTATCTGCGACATCGGTCGATACGCCGGATTCGTGCGCAACGATTTCGCTCTCGATATCGTGGCTTGGGTAGTTGAAGTCGAGCGCGCCGAAACGTTGCTTGGTCGACTGCTTCAGATCCTTCATTAAGCTTTGATAGCCGGGGTTGTATGAAATGACGATTTGAAAATCCGTATGCGCTTGAATCAACTCGCCTTTTTTCTCCAGTGGCAATACACGGCGGTTATCGGTCAGAGGATGAATGACCACGGTAGTATCCTGGCGGGCTTCCACGACTTCGTCGAGATAGCAGATCGCGCCATAACGCGCAGCCACTGCGAGCGGGCCGTCTTGCCAGCGGGTGCCGTTGGCATCGAGCAGGAAACGTCCAACCAGATCGGATGCAGTCATGTCTTCGTTACATGCAACGGTGATCAGCGGCTTTTTCAGTTTCCACGCCATGTACTCGACAAAGCGTGTTTTGCCGCAGCCGGTCGGACCTTTCAGCATCATCGGCATGCGTACCGAATAGGCGGCTTCGTAGAGTTTCACTTCATCCGCGACGGGATGGTAATAAGGTTCTTTTTTAATGCGATATTGATCAATGATAGTGCTCATGACAAACTCCTGTGTAGAGACAGTCTTTATCGAGATGTTCTCGAGTAATTGCAAACAAAATTCCGGTGAAAAAAAACCCCCTGCCCTGTTAAGGGAGAAGGGGGTCTTGCGGGTTCGAACCCCGTTGTTACTTAAACAGTCTTGCCGCGGTAAATCACCATGGCGGTACCTTGTGATTGGTTAAAATTGTTGTAGCCAATCAAACGTACATGATTATTCGGGTTGGCTTTATGACACGCAGCAGCTTCTGCCAGCACGCGGTCTACATCCGTTTCACCAAACATAGGCAGTTTCCACATATACCAGTAGGAATCCATCACATACTCAGGTTCTGTATGTTCGATGGCTGGATTCCAGCCTTTGCTAATTAAATACTGCACTTGCTTTTTGATATCTTTGTCAGACATTGCAGGCAGGTAGGAAAATGTTTCAAACTTACGACTTGCCGGATCACTGACACGTGATTTGTAATCTATTACTTCGCTCATTATTTATTCCTCATTTTTAGGGAGATGAAGAAGAAAAGCTATATAACCATTCGCTTTTCTTCTTTAGTCAAAATTGCTTACTTGTGGGCTATGTCGAGCTTATCAACCGTATCAAACTCGAACTTAATCTCTTTCCATGTTTCCATGGCGATTTTGAGTTCTGGGCTGCTCTTAGCTGCCTTCGTAAGAATCGCTTTGCCTTCCTTCTCGATTTCAATACCTTGGTTACGTGCTTCTACACAGGCCTCCAATGCTACGCGGTTTGCGGCTGCACCGGCTGCGTTACCCCAAGGGTGGCCTAAAGTACCGCCACCGAATTGCAAGCAAGCATCATCACCGAAAATCGAGACTAGGGCTGGCATGTGCCATACGTGAATACCACCCGAAGCAACTGGGAATACGCCAGGCATAGAACCCCAATCTTGATCGAAGAACAAGCCACGGCTACGGTCTTCTTTAATGAATTCATCGCGCATGGTATCAATCCAGCCGAGGGTTGCTGCACGATCGCCTTCCAATTTACCGACTACGGTACCGGAATGCAGGTGATCACCACCCGATAAACGGAGTACCTTAGTCAATACGCGGAAATGAATGCCGTGATGAGGATTGCGATCGAGTACAGCATGCATAGCGCGGTGAATGTGCAACAGAATTCCGTTGTTACGGCACCAGTTAGCTAACCCAGTGTTGGCTGTTAGGCCGCCTGTTAAGTAATCATGCATAATAATCGGCGCATTTAATTCCTTAGCAAACTCGGCGCGTTTGTACATTTCTTCCGGGGTTGGCGCGGTAACATTCAGATAGTGACCTTTGCGCTCGCCGGTTTCACGTTCTGCTTTATGTACGGCTTCCATCACGAATTCGAAACGATCGCGCCAGCGCATGAACGGTTGGCTGTTAACGTTTTCATCGTCTTTGGTCAAATCCAGACCACCACGCAAACATTCATACACAGCACGGCCATAGTTTTTAGCCGACAAGCCCAATTTTGGTTTAATCGTGCAACCTAACAACGCGCGGCCATATTTGTTCAAACGGTCACGTTCCACTTGAATACCGGCTGGAGGTCCTCCACAGGTTTTGACGTAGGCAATCGGGAAGCGAACATCTTCCAAACGCAGTGCACGCAGCGCTTTAAATCCAAATACGTTACCAACCAATGAGGTCAGTACGTTAACCACGGATCCTTCTTCAAATAGATCAATCGGGTAAGCTACGAAAGCATAGAAACAAGTATCATCTCCAGGAACGTCTTCGATTTTGTATGCACGTCCTTTGTAGTAATCCAAATCGGTTAGCAAATCGGTCCACACGGTGGTCCAGGTTCCTGTAGAAGATTCTGCGGCTACTGCAGCTGCTACTTCTTCGCGAGGTACGCCGGGTTGTGGTGTGATTTTAAAACATGCCAGAATGTCTGTATCCAGTGGTGTGTAATCAGGGGTCCAGTAAGTTTGTCGATATTCCTTTACACCAGCATTATATATTTTTACTGCCATAATATTTTCTCCAGTTAATTCCCTTTAATTTTCACGAATGCTATGAAAATTAGTAGGTTGCATTACAAAATAACTGCCTAAGTGATTGCTTAGGCCTGCTTTTTACGACTACACGACTACTTGAAATAGCTCAAATTATTAGATTGCACTATAGCGCGATAAGATTATAAGAACAAATCAATTATTCTAATATTTATGATAAGGTATTACTTATAAAAAATTGATGGACTAAACCATGTTTCATGTAACGTTACGGCAACTTAAAGTTTTCGAGTCGGTTGCACGGCATTTGAGCTACTCGCGTGCTGCCGATGAATTGCACCTGACCCAACCCGCTGTTTCCATGCAGATAAAGCAATTGGAAGACAACATTAGTTTACCGCTGTTTGAGCAACTCGGTAAACGAATTTTTCTCACTGAAGCAGGGCGCGAGTTGTATCAATACAGTCGCGCCATTGCGCAACAATTATCCGATATGGAAGTGGCGCTGGAAGAATTGAAAGGAATGGAGCGTGGCAAATTGAACATCGCGGTAGTTACCACAGCGAATTATTTTGCGCCGCATTTGCTGGCGAAGTTCTGCCAGCGCTATCAAGGCGTTACAGTCAGTCTGAACGTATCCAACCGGGAAACGGTGTTGAAGCAATTAGCGGATAATTTGATTGATCTTGCGATCATGGGGCAACCACCCGAGAATCTCGACATCGATAGCGAGTCTTTCATGGAGAATCCGTTAGTAGTTGTCGCACCGCCCGATCATCCGCTGTGCAAGGAGCGCGATATTCCGGTTAAGCGGTTAGCCACTGAGACATTTCTCGTGCGGGAATCGGGGTCTGGCACACGGAGTGCAATGGAACGTTTTTTTGCCGCGCACGAGATCAAAATCAATAAAGGCATGGAAACCGATACTACCGAAGCGATCAAGCAAGCAGTGCAAGCCGGAATGGGCTTGGGGATCATGTCGCGGCATACGGTTGAATTGGAACTTGAAACCAAGCGCCTGAAAATACTGGATGTGCAGGGCTTTCCCATCGTTCGCTATTGGCATGTCGTGAATCGCAAGAATAAGCGCTTATCGAGTGTTGCCAATGCTTTTAAGGAATTTTTGCTAAAAGAAGCCGAGAAGTTGATATCAATCTCAAAGTAATGAGAATAAGGCAAGAATACCTCTGGTATTAATCAATTAGCATTTGAAGATTATATGTGAGAATATTCTTACTTTGATATTTATATTTTAATGCTATGAATAATTACGTGAATCCTGACCCAAATACCAATCCAGCAAGCAATGCGGCAATGTATGGTACTTTTGCGGCTTGCTGCTTATGTGCATTATTCATTTTGTTCATTGACTTGAGAATACCGCTCGGGGTCGCTACCGGGGTTTTGTATATTGCGGTCATACTGATTTCTCTGAAGTTATCCAATAATCGTTTTACCATTGTTACAGCGTTGATTTGCACGCTTTTGGTGTGGGTCGGCTATCTGGGGTCACCACAAAACGAGGTCAGCATCGAAGTTGTGTATATCAATCGTTTTTTAAGCGTGCTGGCAATTTGGGTAACCACGATATTGACTTTATGGCAACGTAATAGTATCCAACAATTGCATCAAGAACGATTGGAGCATCTACAATCGAAAAAAATAGCCGAGATCCAGGAAGAGAAGTTAAAAGTATTAAAAGCAACAATGTACACAGTACAAGGCATTATAGGAAACTTTTTGAATAATTTGCTGATTCTTAAGCTCGAGATCATTCACAATAAAACCCTGAGCAACGAGTCGCTGCATACACTCGAAGCCATCATTCAAGATACATCGCAGCGCATCAATAATTTAACCAATTTGGAAGAGGTTCGTGAGAAGAGAATGGCAGGGAATGTAGTGGGTATTGAGTATGATGCTGCAGCAACGAGTATGGCTGATCATCGTACTCATGATAAACTTGCACGCAAATTCAGCGCAAGGAGGTAGCAGGGTGACAGGGCAGGGATCCGGCGGTAATGTACTGGCAGCGGTTTGTAGTTTTTTTATTCCAGGGCTTGGTCAGTTAGTGCAGGGGCGCTTGTTGCCGGCTTTGCTATTTTTTGTATTGACAGGACTGGGTTATTTTTTCTGGGTGCTGATTATTCCGGCTGTGATTGCGGGAATTTTGCATCTTTGGTCGATCATCGATGCCGCACGATTTAGCGGGCCGGTATAAGCACCATTCAGGTTTAGAAGTAGCAACATTGCTATTTTGACGCTTTTCAAAACTTCCACCGGTAGTGAGATTGCCGTTTCAAGGATGGGCGGTGCGTTTTCAGGGGTAAAATTTTTAAATAACCGATACGATTGAAAGATCGAAGCGGGTTATTTTTAAAAAAATTACCTCGGTTATCAGCTAAAATCCCGCATTTGCTTTTCTTTTAGCAGTATTCATTCTGATCCGAACCGGTAGATTATGTCCTCATCCAAACAAATTCCAAACAGAGTTGGTTTTATTTCACTAGGTTGCCCGAAAGCATTGGTCGATTCGGAGCAAATACTAACGCAACTGCGTGCCGAAGGGTACGAAATCTCCCCATCTTACGATGATGCCGATCTGGTGGTGGTTAACACCTGCGGGTTTATTGATAGCGCGGTTGAAGAATCGCTGGATGCCATCGGAGAGGCTTTAGCCGAGAACGGTAAAGTCATCGTAACCGGTTGTTTGGGGGCGAAAGAGGGCGGTGACGTAGTCAAGAAGGCGCATCCTCAGGTTCTAGCGGTAACCGGGCCGCATGCACTACCGGAAGTGATGTCGGCGATTCATGCACATTTACCGCAGCCGCACGATCCATTTACCAGTTTGATACCGCCGCAAGGAATCCGGTTAACGCCTAAGCATTATGCCTATATCAAAATCTCCGAGGGCTGCAATCATCGCTGCACCTTTTGCATTATTCCCTCGATGCGCGGAGATTTGGTCAGCCGGCCGATTCATCAAGTGATGCAAGAAGCCGAGCATTTAGTTGATGCGGGTGTCAAAGAGTTATTGATCATATCCCAGGATACCAGCGCTTATGGGGTGGATGTGAAATACCGTACCGGTTTTTGGCAGGGGCGCCCGATTAAAACCCGTTTGACGGAATTGGCAACCGCATTGGGTTCGTTAGGCGTGTGGGTGCGATTGCATTATGTTTACCCGTATCCGCATGTCGATGAGGTCATACCATTAATGGCGGAGGGTAAAATTCTGCCGTACCTGGATGTTCCTTTTCAGCATGCGAGTACAAGGATTTTGAAAGCGATGAAACGGCCGGCAAGCGCAGAGAATAATTTGGAAAGAATCCAGCAGTGGCGGCAGGTATGCCCTGATATTACGCTACGCAGTACGTTTATCGTAGGTTTTCCTGGCGAGACCGACAAAGAATTTGAAGCGCTTCTGGAGTTTTTAAAGGAAGCGCAATTGGACCGCGTCGGTTGTTTTACGTATTCACCGGTTGAAGGTGCTGCAGCCAATCAACTACCGGGACATGTACCGGAAGAAGTCAAGGAAGAACGCCGAGCACGCTTCATGCAGTTGCAGCAAGATATTAGCCGCGAACGATTGGCCAAAAAAATCGGGCAAAAAATTACGGTAATGGTGGATCAATTAACTGAAGAGCAGGTGATTGCCCGAAGCAGCGCCGATGCGCCGGAAATCGACGGATTGGTATATGTTGAGAATGCCGGAAAAGTTCAGCCAGGGGACTTTCTGCAAGTGGAAATCACGGATTCCGATACGCATGATTTATTTGCGGTTGCGCGGGCTTGAGATTCCCAAACAATGAATTACCGCAATGAATTGCAAAATATCAGTTTGGGCCGGTTGAAACAGATCCGTAGCCCGTTATTGGATATCCGATAAAAGCCGCTTGGCTGCTATCGTGCGTTCGGCGGTTATGACACCGAGCCCCAGAAACTGCTGCCGTTCATTATAAAGCCGCGCCATTGCACCTGCAGTTAATTCACCACAAGCGGATGAAGATGAGACGATTCTTCCTTGCAAAATATATTTTGCCGCTAATGCGTCCAATTGGATCATGGGATATTCTTGCAGCATATTATCGACCGATAATAAGAAGTGCTGCCGCTCGTCGTCATCCAAATTCTCAATCGCTTCCAGCGTCTGTGCCTGAGCAATGTCAAATTGTCCGGTCGCGGTCCGGCGCAAATCAGTGAGGTAAGCCCCTCCGCATCCAAGCGCCTTGCCAATATCTTCCGCTAACACCCGGACGTAAGTGCCGGAACTGCAGCGGATGCTGATGCGTAATTCATTTTGCTGCAACGATAGCATATGCAATGCATCAATATTAATTTCGCGCGCTGGCCGTGCAATGATGCTGCCAGTTCTGGCATATTGATACAGCGGTTTACCCTGATGCTTAAGCGCACTGTACATCGGCGGGATTTGCTGAGTTACCCCGATAAATTGCGAGAGTATTTGTTCGCATTTTGCCTGTGTCGGGTACTCTGATATTTCCAGCCGGTGAATTTCCCCTTCCACATCGCCAGTGGTACTCAAGAATCCTAGTTTCAACGTGGCAATATAGGATTTTTTGGCGCCCAGCAAAAATGATGAGAATTTTGTGGCTTCGCCAAAACAGATTGGAAGTAATCCGGTGGCCATTGGATCCAATGTTCCGGTATGGCCGCATTTGGCCGCCGAAAAAATTCTTTTAACTTTTTGTAATGCGTTATTGGACGAGGCGCCACGCGGTTTGTCCAACAGTAATATGCCGCTGATTTTACGTTTTTCCGGCTTAGACAAGTTGGTAGAGCGCTGCAGATAGTTACTTTTATCAATCCGGTTGATGACTGGCTTTATCCAGTGCGATCGCTTCGTCAATCAATTTCGACAGACGTATGCCGCGTTCAATTGATTCGTCATATACAAAATGTAACTGCGGGATGACTCTTAACTTCATCCGATGAGACAAGTGGGTGCGCAAAAAACCTTTGGCATGTTCCAAACCTTTTTCAACCAGACTATGTTCTTCAGAATTACCAAGCGCGGTATAAAAGATTTTTGCGTGGCTGTAATCGCGCGTTACTTCAACGGCGGTAATCGTGATTTGTTTCACGCGCGGATCTTTGATTTCATTTTGCAGTAAATCGGCTAATTCCCGTTGTATCTGATCGGCGACCCGGAGTGTGCGGGAGTATTCTTTTGGCATGAAATCTTGTCAATGATCCAGTAGTTATTATAAAGATCGGGCTGTTTCAACAATTTCGTAGATTTCCAACTGATCGCCAACTTGGATTTCATTGAAGTTCTTTAGCGATAATCCGCATTCAAAGCCTTCTCTTACTTCTTTGACATCATCTTTAAAGCGCTTCAATGAATCCAATTCGCAACTGTGGATCACTAAGCCATCGCGTAACACCCGGACGAGTGAGTTTCGCTTGACGATACCGTCTAATACATAACATCCAGCGACTACTCCGACCTTAGGGATGCGGTAAATTTCGCGGATATCGATCAAACCGATAATGTTTTCTTTGCGTTCGGGTGCCATCATTCCGGAGAGCGCTGCCTTGATTTCATCAACGGCTTCATAAATGATGTTGTAGTAACGAACATCGACACCGGTAGAAGCGATCAATTTACGGGCGCTGGCATCAGCGCGGACATTAAAACCAATAATGACGGCTTTTGATGCCAGGGACAGATTGACATCCGATTCAATAATGGCTCCGACGCCGCTGTGAATGATGTTGACTTTCACTTCATCAGTAGAGATTTTTTCCAAAGCATAAGTCAGTGCTTCGCATGAGCCTTGCACATCGGCTTTGATAATGAGTGACAAAACTTTGACGTCTTCCTGTTGATCGAAAACATTTTCCAGTTTTGCAGCTTGCTGCTTGGCCAGTTTTACATCGCGGTATTTACCCTGCCTGAAGAGTGCAATTTCCCGGGCTTTGCGCTCATCATCCAGCACCAGCACGGTTTCACCGGCTTCGGGAACCTCTGATAAGCCTTGTATTTCGACAGGAATCGATGTTCCTGCGTGCTTAATAGCTTTGCCGTTTTCATCGTTCATGGCGCGAACCTTGCCATAAACGGCGCCTGCCAGCAGCACATCACCACGGTTCAACGTGCCTGATTGCACTAAAATCGTCGCTACCGGGCCGCGGCCTTTGTCCAAGCGTGATTCGATCACAACACCCTTCGCGGGAGTGTTGATCGGTGCTTTGAGTTCAAGCACCTCCGCTTGCAATAAGATACTTTCCAGCAACGCATCAATACCTTGACCGGTTTTGGCCGATACTTCCACAAACATGGTATCGCCCCCCCAATCTTCAGGCACGACTTCATGATTGACCAATTCATGCCGGATTCTTTCTACGTTGGCTTCCGGTTTGTCAATCTTGTTGACTGCAACGATGATCGGAATTTTTGCAGCTTTGGCATGATGGACCGCTTCGACGGTTTGGGGCATAACGCCATCATCCGCAGCTACAACGAGAATGACGATATCGGTAATTTTTGTTCCGCGCGCGCGCATGGCAGTGAATGCTTCGTGACCCGGGGTGTCGAGGAATGTAACCATACCGTGGTCGGTTTCGACGTGATAAGCGCCGATATGCTGAGTAATACCGCCGGCTTCACCGCCTGCAACCCGGGTGCGCCGGATATAATCAAGCAGTGAGGTTTTACCATGGTCGACATGCCCCATGACCGTAACCACCGGTGCTCTGGAAACCATCTCAGCCGCTGTGATCGATGATTCCTGATCGGTGAGAAAGCTCTCGGGATTGTCCATCTCGGCATATTTTGCGATATGACCCATCTCTTCAACCACGATCATCGCCGTATCCTGATCGAGCATTTGATTGATTGTTACCATGCTGCCCATTTTCATCAGCACTTTAATCACATCAGCCGCTTTGACTGACATTTTTTGAGCCAAAGCGCTTACTGAGATGGTTTCAGGAACAAGTATCTCGCGCACAATGGGTTCAGTGGGCGCAGAAAAACCATGGACGTTTTGTTCTTCGACGGGGTGAGGTTTGCTATGTTTTTCTCTGCGCGTGCGCCAGCCTTGGCCGTTTGAAATATCGCCACGAGTTTTTACAGATCGTTTTTTGATATTTTCATCTTTCCATACGACTTGCTGTTTTAACTGTTTCTTTTTCTTATCAGTTTTCTCTTCTGTTTTTATAGCTGGCTTGTGTAACGTTCCTTCCGTGGCACTCGCATGCGCTTCGACACTTGGCCGTTCAGTTTCAATTTTGTTTTTGGCATCCGATGGCGATTGAGAAGCGGTTTCTGTCGATGCGGGGGGGGAGGGTTGGACCGTAGGGGGTGTTTGCTCGATGGAAGCTTTTGTTTCGGCGGCGATGACTTGTGATTTTTCAATTTCTTCGGTTTTTTTACGAGCTCTCTTTTGTCGAATTTCTTCAGCTTGACGTGCAATTAATTCAGCTTGCTTTCTAGCTTCTTCATTACGTAATGCCAATTGTTCTTCATCAATAATCGGCTGATTGACGGGTCGACTCGTAACTTCCGGGGTCACAGGTTTTGTTGGTGCGGACTCGATTTCTCCGGAGATACCGGGTTTTGACAGAACTCTTCTTTTTCTGACTTCGACTTGGATAGTCCGTGCCCGGCCAGTACTATCGGATTTGCGGATTTCAGAAGTTTGGCGGCGGGTAAGCGTAACCTTACTTTTGGTATCAGTGGCTCCATGGGTTTTTCTAAGATAATCGAGCAATTGCGCCTTGTCTTGCTCGGTTAAACTGTCTTCCACCAGCATCTTTTTGACGCCCGCGGCTTTCAGTTGCTCGAGCAGCACTGTCGGCAACAAACCCAATTCATTCGCAAATTGTTCCACACTCATTTGAGCCATTTATAACCCTTCACCAATCCGTACTTCAAGCTGAATCTTGTAAAACCCAAGTTAATCCATTTCTCGCATGCCATTGAATCACGTAAACCATGGCTCACGCGCTTTGATAATTAATCGATTGGCACGTTCAATATCGATACCGGTCATTTCAACTAGATCATCAGCGGCCAAGTCGGCTAAATCTTCTTGCGTGTTAATGCCGTGGGATGCAAGTTCCCTGACAATATTGATATCCATTCCTTCGATCGAGAGTAGATCTTCAGCGACGTGCTCAACTTTCTCTTCGTTGGCTATGGCATCCGTTAATAAAGCATTGCGAGCACGATTTCTTATTTCATTGACGGTCTCTTCATCCAATGATTCTATTTCTAACATTTCATTGAGTGGAACATACGCGACTTCTTCCAGTGTCACGAAACCTTCTTGTAATAATATCTTGGCAATTTCTTCATCGACATCCAGTTTTTCCATGAAAAGCTGGCAGATTTGCGTCGATTCCTGTTCATGTTTAGCTTTGGATTCTTCGACAGTCAAGATATTGAGTTCCCATCCTGTCAAATCCGAAGCCAAGCGGACATTCTGCCCGCCGCGGCCGATCGCTTGCGCAAGATTGTCATCGTCCACCACAATATCCATGCTGTGCTTTTCTTCATCCACCATGATACTGCTGATTTCCGCCGGCGCCAGAGCATTAATGATAAAAGTTGCGGGATCTTCAGACCACAGCACAATATCCACCCGTTCACCGGCGAGTTCGCTGATAACGGCTTGCACTCGGGAGCCGCGCATACCGACACAAGTGCCGATAGGATCAATACGTTGGTCATTCGATTTGACGGCAATTTTTGCGCGGGATCCAGGATCTCGTGCCGCAGCTTTGATTTCTAACAAACCTTCTTCAATCTCAGGAACTTCCAGTTCGAACAATTTCACCAGAAATTCCGGAGAGATTCGCGAAAGCTTTAATTGCGGACCTCTCGTTGTGCGATCAACTTTGTATAAATAAGCACGAACGCGATCACCAACACGCAGATTTTCTTTGGGAATCATTTGATCACGAGGCAACTCCGCTTCAATCTTTCCTGATTCGATGATCGCATTGCCGCGCTCAATTCTTTTGATTGTACCGGTAACTAAATAATCACCTTTTTCAAGAAAGTCATTCAGCGTTTGCTCGCGTTCAGCATCGCGAATTTTCTGGAAAATAACCTGCTTGGCTGCTTGTGCGCCAATGCGGCCAAACTCAACTGGTTCCAAAGGTTTTTCCAAATATGCGCCGAGCTGGATTGTTGAATCAGATTTTAACGCATCACTTAAGGATACCTGGCGTGCGGGATCATCGACAACACCATCTTCCACCACCAGCCAGCGGCGGAAGGATTGATGGTCCCCTGTCACTCTGTCGATAGAAACACGTGTATCGATGTCTTCTTGAAACCGTTTTTTAGTTGCAGATGCCAAGGCAAGCTCGAGCGCCGTAAAGACGATTTCTTTTTCGACTGCTTTTTCTCGTGCCAACGCATCAACCAACAGTAAAATTTCGCGGCTCATAACCCTCCAGCCTATTCTGTATGACTTACAATTTTGGTACCAAACGAGCTTTTCCTAGATTACTTAATTCAAGGTCTAGCACTTTTCCCTCAATTTCAAGCTTAATTATGCCATTATTTACTTCTCGCAAAATCCCAGTAAAGTTTTTTTGCCCCTGAATAGGAACATGGAGTTTCAATTTGATCATTTCTCCAATAAAGCGAGAAAAATCAGCTTCTTTTCGCAATGGCCGATCAAGTCCCGGTGAAGAAACTTCGAGCCGGCCATAGTCTATATTTTCAACAGCAAACAGGCGGCTCAAGTGATTGCTGATCAAGACACAATCATCAATAGTGATGCCGTCCGGTTTATCTACAAAAATCCTGAGTAGCTTGTTATGTGCGTGCCGCTCCACTTCGACCAACTCATAACCCATTTCGTTTAGAGTTGATTCTAACAATTCTTCAAGTGCCATAGCTCCGCCACAAATAAAAAATGGGCTGACAAAGCCCATCGAAATTATTGTACCCATTTTAACAAATATTTATGGATTATGGAATATAAACTTTTAGGGCACGCCGCTGTTGCAGCGTTTCTTGGCATAGTTCTACCAGTTTCAAAGTGATGTGAGGTTAATTTGACTGCGGTTATCTACCTCAATCTCAATCACATAAAAAGAAGTGCTATGGCGATTGGGGTGGATGATACAATTTGTTGATTGAAGATTACTTGGAAAACCGGAGAATTTTTGCATGACAACTATCGAAACAGTATTGCATGAAACGCGCGTTTTTCCGCCATCAGAAGAATTCACCCGACAAGCCAATATTTCCGGTATGCAAGCTTATCAAACGCTTTGTGACGAGGCGGAAAAAGATTACTTGAAGTTTTGGGGAAATCACGCGACTGAACAAATTGTATGGCATAAGCCCTTTACTCAAATTTTTGATGATCAAACACCGCCGTTTTACCGGTGGTTTGGTGATGGAGAATTAAACGTATCTTATAACTGTCTTGACCGGCACTTGGCAACCCAAGCTGACAAAGTCGCGATCATATTTGAAGCCGATGATGGTACGGTAATCCGATCCACTTATCGGGATCTGCATCAGAGAGTATGCAGGTTTGCGAATGCATTGAAATCGCTCGGAATCAAAAAAGGTGATCGGGTAATCATTTATTTGCCGATGGGAATCGAAGCAGTCGTTGCGATGCAAGCATGTGCGCGGATTGGTGCAATCCACTCGGTAGTTTTCGGTGGTTTTTCTTCGAAAAGCTTGCATGAGCGCATTGTCGATGCCGGTGCCGTGGCTGTTATTACCGCTGATGAACAGATTCGTGGCGGCAAACATCATCCGCTCAAGGAAACAGTCGATGAAGCGCTACGTGCTGACGATACGTCAACAGTCAAACGTGTGGTGGTCTATCAGCGCACCGGAACCCCGGTATCTTTCAATGCCGACCGTGACGTGTGGTGGCATGAAATTGCCGAAGCTGCCAGCGCAAGCTGTGAGCCGGAGTGGGTCAATGCCGAGCATCCATTGTTTACGCTTTATACTTCAGGATCAACCGGGAAACCAAAAGGCGTTCAGCATTCCAGCGCCGGATACTTGCTGGGCACAAAACTATCCATGTTGTGGATTTTTGATTTTAAACCGAATGACATTTTCTGGTGTACCGCGGATGTCGGCTGGGTAACCGGTCATAGTTACGTGTGCTATGGTCCGTTGGCGATGGGGGCTACGCAGGTGATTTTCGAGGGTATCCCGACTTATCCCGATGCCGGGCGTTTCTGGGAAATTATTCAGAAACATCGGGTGACTACTTTTTATACCGCACCTACGGCAATCCGTTCATTAATTAAACTAGGCACCGATTTGCCAGCGCAATATGATCTGTCATCCTTACGTTTATTGGGTTCGGTGGGAGAGCCAATTAATCCGGAAGCTTGGATTTGGTTTTATGAAAAAATCGGACAGTCGCGCTGTCCAGTGGTCGACACTTGGTGGCAAACCGAAACCGGTTGCCATATGATTGCACCTGCTCCCGGAGCGGTTGCACTTAAACCAGGTTCGTGCACGCTTCCCTTGCCTGGAATTTTTGCTGCAATCGTTGATGAAGCGGGACATGACGTCGAAAAAGGAAAAGGAGGATTTTTGGTAATTAAGAAGCCTTTTCCTTCACAAATCAGGACGTTATGGGGTGACCCGGAGCGCTTTAAAAAAACTTATTTTCCAGAAGATATCGGGCATGGTTTGTATTATCTTGCCGGTGATTCCGCTTATCGTGACATGGATGATTATTTCTGGATTATGGGGCGCATCGATGATGTTTTGAATGTATCGGGACATCGGTTAGGGACGATGGAAATAGAATCGGCGTTGGTGGCGCACCCGCTAGTGGCCGAAGCGGCAGTGGTGGGTAAACCCCATGAAGTTAAAGGAGAAGCTGTAATCGCATTTGTGGTTCTAAAAGGTCGCTATCCGCAAGCGGAAGAGATCGCAGATATTGTTCATACATTGCGGGAGTGGGTGGCGAAAGAAATCGGCCCCATCGCAAAACCAGAAGAAATCCGCTTCGGCGAGAATTTACCAAAAACCCGATCGGGGAAGATTATGCGACGGTTATTGCGAGCCCTGGCCAAAGGCGAAGAAATTACCCAAGATACTTCAACATTGGAAAATCCGGCTATCCTGGAGCAATTAAAGAAATCTGGGCTTTAATTGTGAATGGGTTATCTGGCGGACGTAACGCGGGTGAGATTGGAGAAATATGACTTTACCAATTGTAATAGACTATGAAGATGGAATTTGTGCGATTGATGCGCAATTTCATCGGCCTCGGCGTGCCGCCATCCATTTGATTGTCGAGAATGGCAGCGCGGCGTTAATCGATACCGGAACGAATTTTTCTATCCCTGGTGTGGTCGCAACGCTTAAACAGAAATCCATTGCATTAGAAGCGGTTGAATACATTATACTTACGCATATTCATCTGGATCATGCGGGCGGAGCGAGTGCCTGTATGCGCTTATTTCCAAATGCGAAACTGGTTGTTCATCCGCGCGCTGCAAGTCATATGGCGAATCCGGCTCGACTTGTAGCTGGCGCCATAGGCGTATACGGAGAAACTGAATTTAAGCGCGTGTACGGTGAAATCAATCCGATTGAAGCAAACAGGATCATTGAAGCCGCTGACAACAGTACCATTGCGCTCAATGGGCGCCCCTTATTGTTCCTTGATACCCCCGGACATGCGCGCCACCATCATTGTATTTTTGATGCTCGCAGTCATTCTTTTTTTACCGGTGATACCTTTGGCGTTTCATACCGGGAATTGGATGTCGATGGAATGGAATTTGTTTTTCCAACCACATCACCGGTGCAGTTTGATCCAACAGCCGCACATCATTCCATTGATCGCATCATGAGCTATCAACCCCGCCATGCTTTCTTGACACACTTTAGCCGGATCAGTCATCTAACCCATCATGCAGAAACTATGCATGATTTAATTGAAGCGCATGTTGCAATTGCGCAACGGGCAAGGGAGCATCATGATCGAGCTAATGAGATTTCCAAAGCTTTAACTGAAGTACTGCTTGATCGATTAACTAAGCACGGTTGCCGTTTAGCGCAGACCGAGATCAAAGAACTTTTGCATTCTGATATCCGCCTCAATACGCAAGGTTTGATTCATTGGCTTGATCAACCAACAGAGCGTTTTAAGCAATTATGAAATGATCAGTGGAATTTCTGATAATACTGTGATTCGAGGTCATTCATAGAAAAAGGGGTAAAGGCGCGTAACTTTATTTACCTTTACCCCTGCCCCTAGCAGCCAGATTAATAATGGAAAGTCTTAAGCATATATCCTTTTATTGGGGCGATATCCGGATTGCTTCGATGAACCATGGGCAAAAGCGATCACTAAATAGCTGACGTACAGAATTGCTCCCAAAATAACATCAGAAATGATCCATGACATTAGCGATGCAGGTAAGTCAAATAGCGATAATACGGCAAAGAATATACCGCTGATGAGTAACAGAGTTACTGTAACAATTTGATTTGTTTGCATAAAATATCCTTTTTCTGTATGAGTAATTTTTAATTTAAATTAGATGCTGGTGCATTCTCTATTGCTGATACGAATCAGCGCATCCTCGGTTTGGAAGTTCCTTTCGTCGAAGCTATAATCAAATAGCTGATATAAAGAATAACCGCGAGTGCACCATCGGTAATAACCCATTCGATAATTGTTTGGGGCAATCCAAACATCGATAAGATTCCAAAGAACACCCCACTGATCACTAACGCTGAAATAATGAAGATATGATTGGTGGACATGATTGACTCCTTCAAAAGTTTAATAAATTGATAAAGAATTTTTTAACATTCGGTTGGATGTGTATATTCACAAAAAGTTCACACTTATTTCACATTTAATTTACATTTCTGAATTGCTGTGCATAGTCAATCCATTATGCAAATGAGTATCCTGCGGTAATACTGGAGTTTTGGGATCAAAATGAAGCGAGCCGGAAGCGCTCTCGCGAGAAGTAATGCAAGTTTGAGTCAGTAGTTTTATTTCAGAATGGAAAAAAGAGAAGCGCTAGTGATCAGCTATAAATAAATCAGAAGATCAAATTTTTTACGAGAAGAGCATCACAAAAATAACCCGTTCTTGACGTAGAAAACGTAAAGACATGGGTCGATTGAATAAGGCCCTTGACTTGCAAGTAATGTCTACAAGCCAAGAGCCATGAATTAGCGCAAGAGTTGATCAGATACTCACTAATTCCATGAGACATCCGAGCAATCCGGTTGCATCGGAGCGATGACAGAAGAAAAAAATACTTGAAATAAACGCGATCATCGAGGAAATCAGCACGATCGCAGGAGCTTTTAAGCTTTTCTGCTCGTATTTGGCCTTGATTGTACTGGCGATCTCATCGAACGATTTTTCCGATGTGTCGACTCTCACTGCGGAAATATCTTGCATGACATCCTGGATTACCTGACTTTTATGTTCAATTTTTCTAGCAGCGAGCGCAGATGGTTGATCTTCAACGGTCACAGACACGGTTGCCGGTGCAGCAGCTGCTGCTGTTTCTGAAGCGGGATCAGAATTTTCAAGCTGCGATTCTTGCCGCTTACGCTCTTGATTGTTGAGCATAATGATGTAATGAAATACATCGGTAACCAATCCCATGCGTTGCGTTGCTTCATAAATATCCTGAGCATCGACAACAGGTTTATTGCGCTCGTAAGCAACGTTAAATGATCGGTCGCACAAAGAATTGATAGTCCGCGGAGTTCCACCGCCACCGAATGCGATCGATAGCGCCTCCCAGCCGGTATTTGAAATCAGATTGGGCGAACCGCCTGCAATGTGAATGCGATGCTTTATGTACCTCAAGACGCCGTCGACATTCATTTTGCCGAGTGTTTCAAGGGCGGCGATGCGTTGTTTAAATGGCGCCATTTCCGGGCGGTTGATTTTTTCCATTAACTCATCCTGACCCAGCAATAATAACTGGATGAGTTTTAAGGATCCTTCTTCAAGGTTGTTCAATAACCGGATGCCATTGATAACGTCCTCGGTCATCAGGTGGGATTCATCGACAATGACCAGGCATTTTTTTCCTTCCGCATTGATTCGTAAAAGCGCATTTCTGATGTCACGCATGACGAAAGTTTTTTCGGATGAGGACGGTTGTAAACCAAGTTCCTGAGCCAAAAACAGGTAAAGATCCGAACTAGTCGCAGGCGGTTCGGCCATCCAAATGAGTTTGATATTATCAGGGAAATCTGCCTTAATCATTTGGCTCAACGTAGTTTTTCCGGAACCGATGGGGCCGGTTACGACAATGAGACCTCGTCCGCTTTGCAAGGAGCCGGATATCTGCTTGCGGATGCGCGCGTGGTCGCCCTGATCATAAAAGAACAACGGATCCGGCACATTCTCGAAGGGAAGTAAGTTAAGGTTGAAATGTTGAACGTACATGTGCATTAAATGTTTCCCTCCTTGGGTATGAGTTTTACTTCGACTCTACGGTTTTTCGCGCGGCCTTCTTCAGTGCTATTGGATTCGATCGGCCGGGTATCTCCATAACCCTTAATGGAGATTCTTTGCGGTGGAATACCATGAAGCATCAGGATATTGGCGATGGCTTTAGCGCGGCGGGACGATAACTCCAGATTATCACTGCCAACTTTTCCTGTCGGGATATTGTCGGTATGACCCTCAATAAGGATCAAACTTCCCGGTGATGCGTTGATTTCCTTAACAAGGTTTTCGATTGTGGAATAAGCGACGTCTTGGATAACATCTTGTCCGGAGCGGAATATTTTACCACCGAACACGATCAGCGTTCGAGATTGCGATTCTGCCTTGCTGTTGATTACATCTTGCGGCAGCTGTTCCAGAACGTTGGATTGAGCTTCCTGTTGAGCGGTCGCGATTCTTGTTTCTTCAATCGGCGCGGGTGAACGATGATCCTGAGAAGGTGTTGCATGATCCGTAAAATTTGGGAATGGCGACGACGGTGCTGGCACTGCTGGTGCTGCTGGCGGTGAATAAGCAGGTCCCGGCGTCAGAGCGATTTCCGCTGGCAAACTGATGGACGAAGAATGATTCTCGGGATTTTTAACAGCTTTGTAGATGATTAAGATTGTCAGTGAGAAAAATATCACTGAAAGACCATAAAAGATTGAGCGTATCATAATTTACTCGACATAGAATTACGGAAGTGGTTATTTACGAACTCAATAGCACATATTCTAGCTTACCCAAACCGGCTTTGTTATTTGTGATTCGAAACGATCACTAAAGACGGATAGAACCAGCCAATAATCGAATTGCACGAACAATGGAGGGTGAGAAGAAGAAACAAATCTATGAGATAGTCGCGCTGTATCATTGTCAGTTAATTCACCGCGCACCTTATTATTATAAATATTTATTTTCATATCGATAGATCAATTTCTTGAATTTTTTCTAGAAAAATGAGTTTAGTCTATAAATCTCCAATAGAACAATATCATGGAGTTCTGAATTCTTGTTGGATTATCAATCAGCTTGCGGATTTTAGTTGCATTCCTTATATCGCGCGTGAGAGGAAATAGGAACTCAATAACGCAATATCTGAATGATAATTCTTTTTTTCAATAGGCTAACGAGGAAATAAGCGATTTTGCGGCTGCTTATCCGGTTTGACAGTATTTTTTCTAGCCGTTACCTTTAACGTAACTCACGTCGCAGTACATTACAGGAGGAAGTAACTTGGATAAAAGATCTGGCAGCAACGCAATTGGGACCGATGAACAAATTATTCCGGGCGCCAACGGATGGTTGATGCTGATACTGTTGATCGCTGCAATGCTAGTGGGAATCTTTCTTGTGGCGACACCGGGGATACCGGTCAAGAATATTTTTGGCGGCGTGCTACTGACCATCACATTGTTTCTATGCAAAGGTTTATTCACCTTAGAACCGAATCAGGCTGCGGTAATGATTTTTTTTGGCAGATATGCCGGCACCGTTAATACCAGCGGTTTCTTCTGGGTTAATCCATTTTATAACCGAACAAAAGTATCGCTACGCATCAATAACTGGAATACTCCGGTGCTAAAAGTCAATGATGAACGCGGCAGTCCCATCGAAATTGCTGCGGTCATTGCTTGGCGAATTCAAGATACCGCTCGGGCAGTTTTTGATGTGGAAAGTGCAATGAATTATTTGCAAATTCAGAGTGAATCCGCTGTTCGGCAAGTGGCCAGCAGCCATGCCTATGACGATGCAGAAGGGGGGCAACGCAAGAGCTTGCGGACCGATCTGGAAGCAATTGCGGCGGTGTTACGTGAATCGATTCAGCAACATGTGGATGTGGCCGGTATTGTGATCGAGGAAGCTAAAATCGCACATCTTGCTTATGCGCCAGAAATCGCCAATGCGATGCTGCGGCGTCAACAAGCGGAAGCGGTTGTAATGGCACGCCAAAAGCTGGTGGATGGTGCGGTCGGAATGGTCGAGGTGGCGTTAAAAAGATTGGAGGATCAGCAGATTGTGTTACTAACGCCAGATCAGCGCGCGGTGTTGGTAACCAATATGATGACGGTATTGTTATCGGAATCGGGTGCGCAGCCGGTAATCCAGATGGCGCAATCCACCCAATGACATTTGTATTGCACCCACTGATCGGTGCCGGTGGGTGCAGGTTGTCGATTTTTTTAAATAAATGATTTAAGAATGTAATTGATTGATTGGGGTTGGCAAAACCTGCGGACAGAACTTATCCGTTCAATTTACGTAATTGTTCATTGAGAGTCTCAAGTTTTGCTTTAAACACCGCCAAACGCGTTTGTTCCTGTTCGACGACCTGCAGCGGGGCGCGTTCAACAAAACTGGGATTTGAAAGTTTGCTGCTGGCCTTTGCAATTTCTGCTTCGAGGCGGCTGATTTCTTTGGATAGACGTTCTCGCTCGGCGGCAACATCAATCTCGATTTTCAGCATCAATTTGAAATCGCGAACGATCGCGACCGGCGCATCGGCATCGGGTAACGCATCAGATCGGATTTCTACCGCGGATAACTTCGCAAGCGATAATAGGTAAGGTTTATATTTTTCCAATAAAGATACATCGCCGGCCGCGAGCAACGGAACTTTGAGTGCGGGAGAAATATTCATTTCACCGCGCAAGGTGCGGCAGGCATTGACTAATTCTTTGAGCAACAAGATATTTTCAGTCGCTTTCTGATCAATCTTGCTCTGATTCGCAACCGGGTATGGCTGGCACATGATGCTGGCACCCGATTTTCCAGCCAAAGGCGCTACTTTTTGCCACAATTCCTCGGTAATGAAAGGAATGATCGGGTGAGCAAGCCGTAGCATTGCTTCCAGCACACGCACCAAAGTCCGGCGCGTTGCCCGTTGTATCGTAGCCTGATCGGAACCGAGCTGTATTTTCGCCAGTTCCACGTACCAGTCACAATACTCATCCCAGACCAATTCGTAGACTTCCCGCGCAGCCAAATCAAAGCGGTAATTGCCGAATGCCTGGGCAACCGCCAGTTCCGCTTGCTGTAAACGGCTGATGATCCACAGATCGGCAGCGGAGTAAGTCAGTGGCACGGATTCGTCTATACCGGTATCTTTGCTCTCGCAATTCATCAGCACATAGCGTGTTGCATTCCACAGTTTGTTACAGAAGTTGCGGTAGCCTTCGCAGCGCTGCATATCGAATTTAATATCGCGGCCATGTGACGCCAGGCTGGCAAAGGTAAAGCGTAAGGCATCGGTTCCAAAGGCAGGGATGCCCTCAGGGAAATGCTTGCGGGTGGTTTTTTCAATCGTATCGGCTTGCTTGGGATTCATCAATCCGGTGGTGCGCTTCGCAATCAGATCGGGTAAGGCAATGCCGTCGATCAGATCCAGCGGATCGAGCACATTGCCTTTGGATTTGCTCATCTTCTGTCCTTCGGAGTCGCGGATCAGTCCGGTAATATAGACTTCCTTGAATGGTACTTTGCCGGTGAAATGTAACGACATCATCACCATGCGCGCAACCCAGAAGAAAATGATGTCAAAACCGGTGATGAGCACCGAAGTCGGCAGAAAGGTTTTGAGTTCTGCGGTGTCATTCGGCCAGCCGAGTGTGGAGAATGGCCAAAGCGCCGAGGAGAACCAGGTATCGAGCACATCTTCATCTTGGATAAGATCGGTTTTGCCGGATAGTTGCTGCGCTTCAGCCAGGTCATGCGCAACCGTGACATTTCCATCCTCGTCATACCAAGCCGGAATGCGATGCCCCCACCACAATTGCCGGGAGATACACCAATCCTGAATGTTCTCCAACCATTGGTTATAAACATGAGTCCAGTTGTCCGGCGTAAAAGTAATCTCGCCATCGGCAACAACTTGCAACCCACGCTTAGCCAGTCCCTCCATGGCAACATACCATTGATCGGTTAACATTGGTTCGATGATGGTATTGGTGCGATCGCCGCGCGGAGCCATCAATTTGTGCGGTTTTGTTTCGACCAGGAATCCTTGGCTTTCGAGGTCCGCAACGATCTTTTTCCGAGCTTCAAAACGATCCATGCCTTGATAATTCAATGGCGCTAGATCGTTGATCTTGCCATCCAAAGTGAAGATATTGATGGCAATCAACTGATGCCGCTGGCCTACTTGGTAATCATTAAAATCGTGAGCAGGCGTGATTTTGACACACCCGGTTCCAAATTCCCGGTCGACATAAGTATCCGCAATAATGGGGATTGTGCGCTCGCATAATGGCAATCGGACATGCCGTCCGATCAGATGCTGATAACGCGGGTCTTCCGGATGGACGGCGACCGCTGCGTCACCCAGCATGGTTTCCGGGCGTGTCGTGGCAACGATCAAGGCTTCTTGTTCGGAAATACCATCCGCTGACTCGAGTGGATAGCGGATATGCCATAAGGAACCATTTTCTTCAGTGGAAACTACTTCCAGATCAGAAACCGCGGTTTGCAGCACGGGATCCCAATTTACCAGCCGTTTACCTCGATAGATTAACCCTTCTCGATAGAGCCGAACAAACACTTCGGTAACTGCCCGAGATAATTCCGCATCCATGGTAAATCGCTCGCGTGTCCAGTCGCAGGAAGAACCTAAGCGCCGCATTTGCCGGGTGATGGTGGAGCCGGATTCCTCTTTCCACTGCCAGACGCGCTGTAAAAAGGCTTCGCGCCCCATTTCCCTGCGATTCAATTGCTGCTGATCCAGCTGCCGTTCAACCACGATCTGGGTTGCAATGCCGGCATGGTCGGTCCCCGGTTGCCATAAGGTATCGTCGCCAAGCATGCGGTGATACCGCGTCAAAGCATCCATCAGGGTGTGTTGAAACGCGTGTCCCATATGCAACGTACCTGTGACGTTGGGGGGCGGCAGCATGATGCAATAGGCGGGCTGTTCGCTGGAGATTGCAGGCTTGAAATATCCATTCGATTCCCAGACGGAATACCAACGGCTTTCAATCGTTTTAGGATCAAAACTTTTATCGAGTTCCATGGAGTTTATGTTTTTGTTGGAAGATGCAAAAGCTGCCATTATAGCGGAAGGCATTTGACCCGCATAACAAGTCCGATACGCCGTTATGCTGGATAACCGGTTATGAGTCAGAAATATAATCGCAGCAAAACAACCGGGATTATTTTAGAAGGCGGGCCAAGCGGATTTCCAATGCGTTTGCAAGCGCTTTACGATCCGTGGCATTCATTTCGATCAAGCATTCAGCCAATGCCGAATCCAGTATTTGGCGGATCGGCGTCAATCGGGCGGGTTGCGGATGAATGACGGTTGGATGCAGTATCACGACATCAGTCAATAGCGGGATTTCATTGGATTTATCAGTCTTTAGGAGATTGCCGGGTGGAAGTGGCGGGGCCGCGGGTGAAAAATCGCTGGTTGAAATTATTTTTCCTTGATGCTGATATTTACTCAGCAGTTTACGAAATTTCTCCAGTATTTCAGAATCATCGAGGTCTGTAGAAGAATTATTTTCATTCATAGGTTGTCGACCTATTCACTAAGCTGAAAATGTTGTATTTCATAGCCGGCTTCCTTATAAAAACGGTAGCGGATGCGGGCCTCCGCTTTTTCGTGCGGAGCATTATCCGCAATCTCGATAATCCGTTTAAATCCACCGATCACAGGCGGATGCTGCCGATCCAGATTGAGCAATACATCGAAATGCGTATCAGCAGGGATGCGGTTGCCTAAAATTACCGGTGTCACATTCACCAAATCCGGTTCATCGCGCAGATTGCAATGCGGAATAAAGCTAATGGAAGAGAATGTCCAAAGCAATTCATCAAATTGTTCAATTAACGATTCGTCCAACGCATAGACAAGGACTCTCATTTGCTGTTGAACTGCTTTGGCGCACAAGCGGCAAGCTGTGATGAGCTTATCGCCGGCTCCGGAATAGAAAAAAATTTGCGCCATATTCCTTTCCATCCTACTTCACTTACTTTGCTGTATTCCGCCGTCAGTCTGAGGTAAAAACCCCAGAAACAGACATTGTTATCAAATTCCTCATTGAATCGGTGAGCATCTGGCAGCAGGCTCAGCTAGCTGTTTTTGCCTGATTGATCAGGAATTGCATCAATAATGGTACAGGCCGCCCGGTGGATCCTTTATCTTTTCCTGATTTCCAGGCTGTGCCGGCGATATCCAGGTGGGCCCAACGATATTTCTTGGTGAAACGGGAGAGAAAGCAGGCTGCGGTAATAGTGCCTGCGGCTCTTCCGCCAATATTGGCGATATCGGCAAAGTTACTTTTCAACAATTCTTGATAGTCATCCCCGAGCGGCAGTTGCCATGCTTTATCAGCCGCTTGTTCACCGGCCGCGAGTAATTCTTGCGCGAGCTGCTCATCATTGCTCAATAATCCGGTTGTAAAATTCCCGAGTGCAATCACGCATGCGCCTGTCAAAGTTGCAATATCGATAACCAGTTTCGGATTGTAACGCTCGGCATAGGTTAACGCATCGCACAGAATCAACCGGCCTTCTGCGTCAGTATTCAGGATTTCAATGGTTTGTCCGGACATGCTGGTGACAACATCGCCGGGTTTGGTGGCTTTGCCGCTGGGCATATTTTCAGTTGCCGGGATGATCCCAATCAAGTTAATGGGCAATTTCAACTCGGCCGTCGCCAACATAGTTCCTAGCACACTGGCAGCGCCGCTCATGTCAAATTTCATCTCATCCATTTCGGCAGCTGGCTTAAGTGAAATCCCCCCGGTATCAAAAGTAACGCCTTTACCAACCAGGACCACCGGGTTATCTTTCTTGGTTAATCCTTGATATTCCAGCACGATTAGCTTAGCCGGTTGTTCGCTGCCGCGGGCCACGGCCAGCAAGGAACCCATGCCAAGCTTTTCCATATCCTTTTCGTCAAGCACGGTCGCTTTAAGCTTGTGTGCTTTTGCCAGATCTTTGGCTTGCTTGGCAAGATAGGTCGGCGTGCAAATATTGGACGCTAGATTTCCCAAATCTTTCGTTAAACTCATGCCATGCGCAATTGCCAGGCCTTGCTGCAAAGCACTCTCGCAGCTTGCTAGCGCGGCACGATCATCAATGCATAGAACAATCTTTCGTAACTGACCGCCATCATTCTCAGGCTTGCTTTTGAGTTGATCGAAGCGGTAGAAGCTATTCGATACCGCGATAGCGGTTTGTGTAACTTTCCAATCGTGATTTTTTTGTTTGAGCGGGAAATCGGATAAGGATAGCGTAACGTCGGTTACTGCGGTTTTTTGGAGCGCGCTTAAAATCGAACTGATCGTCGCCAAGAAGGTTTTTTCCTTAAATTCCTGTTCCTTGCCCAGACCGACCAGCAAGATTCTTTTGAATTGTGTATTGGGTACATTATGCAACAGCAACGAGGTATTCGCCTTTCCTTCCATATCTCCCGAAGCAAGGATGCTTTTGAGATAGCTTTGGGTGATTTTGTCAAGAATTTTTGCCGTTTCCGACATTTTTCTGGATTCAAAAATGCCGGCAACTACACAGGCGCCACGTTGTTTGTCCGGTGTTCCTACTTTAATTGTGAAATCCACATCCAGCTCCTTTATTCCATGAGATTCATTAGATACGAAATATTCCATGACTTGCTTTTATAAATAGCAGGTTCTGTCAAAAAAATGAAAGAAAAAAATAATACCGAATAGTAGCAGTTTGCTTGAGAAAGTGGATGATGATCGTGAAATCCGATATATCGTTATCAATACCGGCGTTAATCCATAAATACCGCCTACACATTCAAGTTAATATGTTATCTTAATATTATCGGAAATTAATCAGTATATTATTCAGTAATATATAGATGTTACATGAGGATAAGGATAATAAGTGATTGATGACTCACTGAGAAGTCGATTAAATATTTGCGAGACGTTACCGACTTTACCCGCGGTTGCTGTAAAGATAATCGAATTGGCAAACGACCCGAATGCGGATATAGGGGCTATTTGTCAATATATTTCTATGGATCCTGTGTTGTCTGCAAAATTACTGCGGACTGCAAATACGCCTTTGTATAAATCCCGGCGGATCGCGACCAATATCCGTCAAGCGGTCAGTATTCTTGGCACGCATACCGTTCTTGTCATTGCTTTATCTTTTTCACTGTCGCATTCATTAATGAAAGCACCGCTGCCTCCACAAAACAGCGTGTTCGATGGTTATGTGTTTTGGCGCCGGTCGATCGCCTCCGCGCTTGCTTGCAGAGCTCTGGGTGAAAAGCTTGGACTGAGCTATTTGGATGACTTGTTTTTAGCAGGCTTGATCCAAGAAATCGGGATCATTGCTTTTTGGGCTTTAGTGCCGGAAGCGTACGAAAAAATTTTTATCGCAACGACCGATCACGATACGTTACTGAAGTCCGAGCGCGAAACGTTCGGTTGCGGCCACGATGAGTTGGGTTATGCCCTGCTGAAGAAATGGCATATACCGGATTATATTGCATTATCGTGCATTAACAGTCATAGCCAGCCGGAGCCCAAGCATCTAGGTCCCACTTTGCAATCGTGCCTGGCGGTTTCCCGGTATTTAGCCGATTATTTTATTTACCCGCAAGAAGCAGAGAAAATGACCGCATTGAACGAGGCGGCACAGAATTGGCTTGGGTTTGACGCCAATGCACTGATCGAAGTCATTAAAATCATGGAAGTTGGTTTAAGTGCAGTGGAAGAATTGTTTGAACTGAAGATCCATCATCCATCACAAGTCACCGGAATTTTGGCTGAAGCCAAGGAATTATTGCTGATATATAGTCTGTCCCGGATGAAAGATCTGGAAGACAAATCGCAGCGTGATGGGCTAACAGGGGCTTATAACCGAACTTATTTCGATGAAACATTGCAGCGGGAATTTTATCTGGCGACGCAATATCATTTGCCATTAACCATTGCCATTATCGATCTCGATCATTTCAAGAATGTCAACGATACTTATGGCCATATTGCCGGAGATTCCATATTGGCGACGGTAGTCAAAACAATTTTCGATCAGATCCGCCAAGATGATACGCTAAGCCGCTACGGCGGCGAAGAATTCGCATTGATTCTCCCGGGAACTTCGTTGATTGCCGCTCGAAATTTGATTTCACGATTAAAGGATGCAATTGCTTCAATAGCCTATAAATTCGATGGCGCTACCACAATTCGTGTTACCGCATCAATCGGCGTGGCAGCCTATCGCGAGGGTGACGTTAATTTTTTTGAACCCAAAGACATGATCAAAGCAGCCGATTCCGCGCTCTATGCTGCAAAGAATGCGGGCCGAAACCAAATAATCGAATGGTGCGTTTGAGAAGTTTTATAATTGCCGCTTCGTTGAAATCTTAATTTTAGTGATAATGAATCTGATTATTCAAGGTTTGGAGATTAATAACAGTGATTTGCGTGCATTGGCAAAGTTATCACAGGCCGACGGCATTGAGCGGATAACCGGGCAGGCTTTTCGGCTGACGAGAGCCAGTGACTCTGCGGATGTTCCCGCACATTGCGCAGCCGCAGAATTGGATTTTGCATTTGTAAATCCGGATCTAAAGCTGTCGGATTTTAAGTTGATTGCGATGGATATGGATTCGACATTATTGGCAATCGAATCCATTGACGAAATTGCCGATATGCTGAATATCAAAGCTCAAGTTGCGGAAATCACGCAGCAAACCATGCAAGGTAAAATTGATTTTGAAGAGAGCTTGGTGCGGCGCACCGCATTGTTGCAGGGTCTACATCAAGATGCGCTGCAGCGAGTGTACGACGAACGCGTGAAACTGAGTCCTGGCGCCGAAATCATGTTGCAAAAGGCCAAACTTGCCGGATTAAAAACAATGGTGATCTCCGGAGGATTCACGTTTTTTACGGAACGCATTAAAGCAAAGCTGGGACTGGATTTTGCCGCTGCTAATGTGCTTGATATTAAAGACCATCAATTGACCGGTAAAGTGCAAGGGGAAATCATCGGCAGACAAGGCAAAGCGCAAGTTCTCAGGCAGGTTTGCGAAGCATTGGGGTTAAAGCGCGAGCAAGTGATCACCATCGGCGATGGCGCCAACGATTTGGATATGATGTCCGAATCCGGTGTCAGTATTGCTTATCACGCGAAGCCGATCGTTCAAAATCATGCAACCTATTCAATCAATTATGTGGGATTGAATGGTGTGACGAATTTGTTTCTGCAGCATTAACACATTGGGGCAAATCATGTGTTGCCGGAACTTAATCCCATCTGTGGATAATTCGTAATCTCTCCAGGATTTTCCCTAGTAATTCGGTTCATACATCAGCGATTTAATATGACTGCTTAAATCCTGCGGTAAGCTGGCACCGGCTAATTCTTCTTCAATGGCTACCTGGCTTACAGCGAGAGCAATGGCATGGGACACTTCCCGCACGCGCGTAAGGTTGGGGTATACTGCGCCATTGCGTAATTCCTGATCGGTAACGATACGCGCCAATTCCCGCGCAGCGGCTAAGAACATGCTTTGAGTCACCAGGCGTGCGGAGCTGGCGTAAACGCCCAGTCCAACCCCGGGGAAAATATAAGCGTTATTACCTTGAGCTGGCTTATAACGCTGAGTGCCGTACTGTACGGCGTTAAATGGGCTGCCACTGGCGAATATTGCCCGTCCGTCGCTCCACTCATAGGCTTGTTCGGCAGTACACTCGGTGTGCGATGTCGGGTTTGACAATGCTATGATCACCGGCCGCTCATTGACGGCTGCCATCCGCCGTATGATGGTCTCAGTAAATGTTCCAGCGACTCCGGTGGCGCCAATTAAGATATCGGGTTTGATCGCGCTGATGGCATCGGCAAAGCTCAATGCATCATGCCGATGGGCAAAGGGCTGAATACGCGGTTTAACATTTGCACTGGCTGCGGTCACGAGACCCGCTCGGTCAATGAACCATAACCGCTGTTGAGCTTGAGAACGACTCAATCCATCCGCACAGAGCGCATCAACCACTAATTCAGCTGTTCCACCCGCTGCAGAACCGGTTCCCAGAAACATAATATTAAGATCGGAAAATTTTTTTCCGGTGATACGGCATGACGAATAGATTCCCGCTAACGTTACAGCCGCTGTTCCTTGGATGTCGTCATTGAAGCAACGGACTCGATGGCGGTAGCGTTCTAAGAATTCAAACGCATGAGGTGTCAGAAAATCCTCAAACTGGATAAGCGCGTCCGGGTAGCGTATTTGAACTGAATTGATGAATTCATCAACGATGGAACGGTAGCTGTCCCCGTCGATGCGGGGAAAAGGGTAACCGAGATAGAGCGGATCTTCACGCAGAGCGACGTTGTTGGTGCCGACATCCAGCATCACCGGCATGCACTGTGCCGGATGTATTCCGGCACAAGCCACATATAAAGCAACTTTTCCAATGGGAATTCCCATGCCATTGGCGCCCAGATCTCCCAAACCCAGAATCCGCTCTCCATCCGTTACCACGATGACTCTAATATCCTTTTCAGGCCAGTTGTTTAGAATGGTTGCAATGTCCCCGCGATCATCCGGTGTAATATAGAATCCTTGTGGCTTTCTGAATATATGCGCAAACTCCTTGCATGCCTCACCAACGGTCGGGGTGTAAACCAGGGGCAATATTTCTTCAATGTGATCGATCAGCGTCCGGTAAAAGAGCCTTTGATTGCTCTCAAGCAACCCATTCAAGAAGATATATTTTTCAATGGCGCTGGTTTTGCGGCGCAGGCTGTCTAAAACGCGGGTGGTTTGTTTCGCGATGCTGGCAACTTCATAGGGTAATAGACCTCTTAAGCCATAGCGCTCACGTTCTTCGCGCGAGAATGCGGTTGATTTCGTCAATCCCGGATCGGCGAGCAATGATTTGCCATATAAGTTTTTCATATTAACCTTCTACTTAGTTGGAAAAGAAAGTCTATGGTAAGCACCAAAACTTTCATGTTTGAACTGTTTAAGCGATTGGACAATCTCACTTAGCGGCGATAAACTTAGTTTTTATGTCAATAGATTTTCAATATTGAATGTGTAGTATAGGTGCAAGCCCATAGGCTTTTAAGCTATATTAATAAACTCTTTGATAACCTGTATTGTTTTTTGTGAGAATTCTAAAAAATTATGAATCAATCATCACCCTTTCCCATACCCGATCCAGATCTTTATAGCGAAGAAGAAATTGCTCAGTTGGTGCATACGTTTTACGCGAAGGCCAGGAAAGATCCGGGTTTAGGACCCATTTTTGAGGCGCATGTAATCGACTGGGATGCACATTTTGTACAAATGATTAATTTCTGGTCAGCTCAACTTCGGGGTACCAGCCGGTTTCGAGGTGCTCCGATGCCGAAACATATCGCCTTACCAGAACTATCAGCCGAGTTATTTGAACGCTGGGTGCAGCTTTTTCATCAGACGACCAATGAGCTAGGAAATCCGCAACTGGAGCAACATGCTAATGCGGTCGCAAACTTTATTGCAGGACGTTTGTGGCAAGGCTATCAAATGAGTAATTATCCAGACCGGCGCCCGGTTGCGCTTCGATTAGCCTAGTCATGCCGATTTAGCCGGAAACTATTTTGAAGAGCATTAAAAGCAAAATTATTGTTTTTTCTATTTTGGCGACTCTGATTCCGTCTTTGGGATTAGGCATCTCTTCATTTCAACGAAATGAAGAGATGATTACAGAAAATTTAACACATGAGCTGCGTGCACTGGCGAATTATGCGAGCCGGGAATTGGATTTATGGATTAAAGAGCAGATTCTTTCAGTCAGAGATCTGGCAGCATCCATTTCGACATCGAAGATTCTTATTGAAAGTTTATCGCTGGAAAATCAGCTACCTAGTGGAAAACCCACCAATCAAACGAAGTCAACGGAACTCTATCTGAAGTCGGTGCATAAGCGCTTGGATACGGTAGTGGAATTAACGATTGTAGATGTGCAGGGTGAAGTCATTGCCAGTAACGTGGATGAACCATTTCCGGTCTTGTTGGCTCAGAACTGGCCAGAGAATGCATCCATTCAAGGTGATGTCGTGGTCTCTCCGCAATGGAGCGAGCGCTATGGCACAGCAATCGTAAGCATTGCAGTCCCGATATTATCCATTGACGATTATATTCTGGGTGCGCTGATTGTAACGTTCGATATGCAAAACTTACGGCCGCATTTAAAAGATAAAATCAAGTCTCCTCCGGGTGATGTACTGCTGTTGGATAAAGAAGGGCATGTAATGCTTGCGAGTGACACTACGCTTTTAAATAAGCCGCTCTCATCCGAATTGGATGTGTTATCCCGGTTACGCAATAATCCTGGTGAATATGATGTTTTTCTGGGACCGCAGCAAAAGAAAGTTGCCGGTTTGGCCTATTTATCGGAAAAAATGCCTATTACCGTCATTGCAAACCGAGACTATCAACTTATCTATTCCGCATGGGAGCAGCAACGGAATATGTTCATCGGTTTGGTTAGTATCATTATTTTGATTGTTACCGCGATCGCTTTCCGCCTAAGCCACGCCATCGTGAAGCCGCTGCAACGATTAATCGATGCAACTGAGAAAATCGTCAGAGGTGATTTGAATGTTAATTTGGTAAATGGCCAACGGGATGAAATCGGTCAATTAACGCATCGGTTTAACCAAATGGCCGACAAATTGCGCCAGAATCAAGCTGAAATTCAAGCAGCAGCGATTGCAATGCAACAAAAGAACCAGCTCCTTGAGACACTTTCTGTGACTGATAATCTCACTGGACTTTACAATCGCAATAAACTCAATGCCATTATCAGTGATCAACTGGCTCGCTTCGAGAGAAACAAGCGGCCTTTTGCCGTACTGATGATCGATGTCGATTATTTTAAAACTTTAAACGATAGTCTGGGCCATGTAGTGGGGGATGAAATTTTAGCGGCAGTTGCGAAAAGAATTTCACAATCGATCCGGAATGTGGATTTTGCTGCACGATTCGGCGGAGACGAATTCATTATTATTCTGGCTGAGACAACTGTTGATGAAGCAGAGAAAACTGCAGAGCGGATTAGGAGTCAAGTGGCAAATATCCATTGTGACTCTATCAATCAGGATCTGCATGTAACTTTGAGTATTGGCGTGATCCAAAGTGAACCAGATGATATTTCGTTAACGATCTTGCTATCCCGGGTAGACAGTGCGTTGTATGAAGCAAAACGCGCCGGTAGAGATCAAGTTTTTTGTTTATCGTCTAATAAGCCGGATATTGTTGCGCCTTAAAAGACTTATTGAAACGTTTCCCATTGGTGTTAGGCCGATTTAAACAGCTTCAAAATACTCATTTTTTATAAATGTGCTTTTTCTGCTGTCTTTGCCTTGTGTCGTTTTTCTGCAAAAACGTTTATCAATGACCTTTAACAGTCGCTGTCATTAATTTTTCCCCGCTTCAAGTCCTGTATTCAGAATCCAACCTTGGGTTTGATTGACTTGCACGCGTAACCAAGAACCCTGACTTGCATTGGCTGTGACCTCAGTAGGATTTTTTAACGTACTGATGATTTTAGATTGCGTGTTGGGCGCATTGCGTAAATTCACGTTGGCTTTAGTATGCAATTTGATGGGTGTATGGAATTCAAGTAACAGGCTATGGCCATTGGATTCTTTTTTGCGATTCGGATTCGTAATTAATTCGATCAGATGCTTTGCTTGGGCAACATAATTCATTGCGGATGCATATTGATCGCTTAAGTAAAGTGCCGAGGCTGTTTCAGTAAGTTGCTGCGCTTGGGTCAATAAAATTTGATCCGCAGCAGGGATTTTAACTTGTTTCAAATGCGCCAGTGCTACTTCGGTTTCCGCAATCGCAGATGCCGTGCTTGGTTTTGTGGCTAACCGATGTAATTTTACTTGTGCGCGTGTAGCTTCCTTATTCACTTCCTGTAGCACTCGTGCCTGATTCTGCTGCTGAATTTGCTGATTTTTAATCAACGCATCTTTTTCTGCTAAAAGTTTTTTGAGGTGCGCAATTTCCTGACGTAGCTTTTCATCTTGAGAGGTAATGACAGGCGCTTGTTCGATGATCGGAGCGGGGATGGGTTCTTGAGTTGCGCAACTGATGAGATTAAATAGTATGAAGAGTGCTAAGAGCCGTTTTCGTATTCGTCCTTGATCGGCCTTTAAAGTATCGGATAATTCTGTTTGTAACAAAATTCTTATCATAGTGTTCCTTTATTCCTGAAAAAAACTGCATTGTGAATTTTGAAACATGTAAAAATTTGTATTGAACTTGACGACAGTCAGCGCAAATTTTTTATTAATATGAACCGAACAAACTGAAAAATACAATGAATGGTTATTTAATCTTGGATCTTAGGAAGTTAAAGCGGGTTTAGGCGTAA
>LWDH01000054.1 GCA_002083395.1 Proteobacteria bacterium SG_bin4
ACTTCTTTAAGTGCTTAACTTCCTAAGACCCTATGTTTTATATCACGATGACTTTGCTGCTATGCGACTTACTGGTTCATGGGATGATACATATGCCGAGCTGGATAGAAAATATATAGTTCAAACAAGCGCTCTACCGATAGAGCGATGCTTGCAAATGACCACTGATCCAGGGGATTTGGTTCTTGATCCAACATGTGGATCAGGAACAACGGCATATGTTGCTGAGCAGTGGGGGCGTCGTTGGATAACCATCGATACTTCTCGCGTTTCTCTGGCTTTGGCGCGTGCACGCATAATGGGAGCGCGTTATCCTTATTATTTGTTGGCTGACTCAAAAGATGGACAACAAAAAGAAGCGGAAATTACGCGCACTGCACCATCGTCGAAACAAACAACCAATAACATTCGTTATGGTTTTGTGTATGATCGCGTTCCGCATATCACATTGAAGTCGATCGCTAACAACAGCGAAATTGACGTTATTTGGGATAAATACCAGCTTGAGCTTGAGCCATTGCGCGAAGCCTTGAATAATGAGATTAAAAAATCTTGGAATGAATGGGACATCCCCAGAGAAGCCGAAGAGAAATGGTCTGATAAAGCCAAAGAGCTTCACAAAAAATGGTGGGATAAGCGCATTTTGAGGCAAAAGGAAGCTGATGCCTCTATCGCAGCGAAAGCCGAATTCGAATACCTGTACGATAAGCCGTATGAGGACAACAAAAAAGTCCGTGTTGCTGGCCCGTTTACCGTGGAAAGCCTTTCGCCCCATCGCGCCCTAACCGTTGGTGCCGATGATGAGCTGATTGATCCGGCGAATAAAAAAGCGGAATTCGAGGATGAGCAGGACTTCGTTCATATTATTCTTGAAAACCTGAAAACCGCAGGTGTTCAACAGGCACACAAAGAAGACAAAATCAATTTCATATCGCTTACGCCATGGCCGGGCGATTTGGTCTGCGCCGAAGCGAAATATATCGATGAAAAAGATTCCGAAAAACGCGCCGCCATTTTTATCGGCCCGGAATTTGGCACTGTTTCAAGACCAGATTTGGTGAGTGCAGCCAGAGAAGCCGCCGATGCGGCCTTTGATGTGCTGATTGCCTGTGCCTTTAACTACGATGCCCATTCCACGGAATTCGAAAAGCTAGGCCGTGTTCCAGTATTGAAAGCCAGGATGAACGCTGACTTGCACATGGCCGACGATCTGAAGAACACGGGCAAAGGCAATCTCTTCGTGATCTTTGGTGAGCCCGACATTGATTTACTTAATGCCGAGAATGGGCAAATCCAAGTCAAGATCAATGGCGTTGATGTATTCCACCCCAATACGGGCGAAGTCCTTAGTGATGGTGCGGAAGGTATTGCTTGCTGGTTTATTGATACCGACTATAACGAAGAAAGTTTTTTCGTTCGTCATGCCTATTTCCTTGGCGCAAACGATCCATACAAATCGCTCAAAACAACACTCAAGGCTGAAATCAATCAAGAGGCATGGGATACACTGAACAGCGATATATCCCGACCTTTTGACAAACCAAAAAATGGACGCATCGCAGTGAAGGTTATCAACCACCTGGGCGATGAGGTGATGAAGGTTTATAGGGTGTAACACATGGAATTCCGTATATCCGATTCATTCACAAGCAGCCTCGCTAAATTGACTGGCGATGAACAAAAAGCTGTTAAAACCACGGCCTTTGACTTGCAAATGAATCCGGATGCGCCAGGAAACAGCTTTCATAAGTTGGATCGCGCTCAGGATAAGAATTTCTGGTCGGTGCGAGTAAATCTGGATATTCGTATTATCGTTCATCGCTCCAAATCCAGCTTGCTGCTTTGCTACGTTGCCCACCATGACGATGCGTATAAATGGGCAGAGAAGCGCAAACTGGAAACGCACCCGGCAACAGGCGCGGCGCAGCTCGTAGAAATTAGGGAGCGTGTCGAAGAAATCAGAGTTCCTTACTATGTCAACGTCGAGGTGACAGCGCCACCTAAGCCATTGCTTTTTGCCAAATTTCAGGATGAGGAATTGCTGAGATATGGCGTACCGCCAGAATGGCTGGCAGATGTAAAGAATTCCAATGAAGATTCAATTTTGGAATTGGCAAACCACCTTCCGGCAGAAGCAGCGGAGGCGGTTCTTGAAATTGCGGTGGGCGGGACGCCTAGACTGCCAGTAGTTATCCCTCAGCCAGTCAATCCGTTTGACCACCCGGACGCACAGCGCCGCTTCCGCATAATGAGCGATGTGGAAGCACTTGAACGGGCTCTGGATTCCCCATGGGAAAAATGGACAGTATTCCTTCACCCAGACCAGCAAGAGTTGGTTGAAAAAGACTTTAATGGCCCCGCTCGTGTATCTGGCTCGGCTGGCACGGGTAAAACCATTGTCGCGCTGCACCGCGCCGCGCATCTCGCAAGGAAAAATCCCGAATCCCGCGTGTTGCTAACGACATTTACCGATGCTTTGGCGAATGCTCTCAAGGAAAAATTGAAACACTTAATCGGCAATACGCCCAGACTGGCGGAGCGCCTTGAGATTTATTCCATGGATGCCGTTGCGGCGCGGCTTCATCGCTTCAATGTGGAAAAGAAAACGTTGCTCGAAAGAGGTGATCTATTCAAACTTGTCTCAAAATTCGCAGAACAAGTGGATGGATTGAAGTATTCAAAAGCCTTTGTTTTTGATGAGTGGTCGCAAGCGGTCGATGCGTGGCAAATCACCACATGGGAAGAATATCGCGATGTTCGCCGACTTGGGCGGAAAACAAAGCTTACGGAATCTCAGCGTCAGACACTCTGGGCGATATTTGAGAACGTGAATGCTGAGTTGAAACGAATGAATGCCGTGTCGATGGCAGGTATTTATCTGGATTTGACGAATTCTCTCAGCACTAAAAATAACAGTCCCTACGATTTTGTAGTTGTCGATGAGGCTCAGGACATAAGCATTCCGCAGCTTAGGTTTTTGGCCGCGCTAGGCGGTGACAAAACCAATGCGCTGTTCTTCGCAGGAGACCTTGGGCAGCGGATTTTCCAGCAGGCATTTTCATGGAAATCTTTGGGCGTTGAAGTGCGCGGTCGATCCAAAACCTTGCGCGTCAATTACCGCACCTCTCACCAAATCCGTATGCAGGCAGACCGCTTGCTTGGCCCGAGCGTCGCTGACGTTGACGGATACGAAGACGACCGCACCAGCACAATTTCTGTTTTCAATGGCCCGCTGCCCCTCATTAAGAACTTCGATACGCAGGAAAAAGAAATTTCGTTCGTGTCTGAATGGATCGGCAACCTGCTTATCGAAGGATACGAGCCGCACGAAATCGGTGTCATTGTTCGCTCGGAGAATGAACTGGATCGCGCCACGGCTGCTGTTGAGAATGTAGCTATGCCATACAAGATTTTGGACAGCTACATCCAGCTTGTTCACGGAAGCGCCGCAATCTGCACTATGCATCTTGCCAAGGGGTTGGAGTTCAGAGCCGTTGTTGTGATGGCTTGCGATGATGAAATTATTCCATCGCAAGAGCGCATAGAGTCAGTGGCCGACAATGCTGACCTGGAAGAAGTCTATGACACCGAAAGACACTTGCTTTATGTCGCGTGTACGAGGGCACGTGACAGATTGTTGATTACCAGTGGAGAACTGCCTTCGGAGTTTCTTGAGGATATGTCATCACAATAATTTTAGGCTCTAGACTATCAGAGGTTAAAAATATTTAACGAGTTGCCATAATTCACTAGCAAGTTCATCAGGTTGTTTTTTCCAGCGCCATTCAGATTCTTTCAAATGCAGCTCAAAGTTAACTGATACGCCGTTAAACTTTGCCAATCGTCGCTTGGTAAAACTCCAAAATGATTCAATACCGTTAATGTGGCAATGCCCATCTCGGGCAAATTCATTGTCACCATGCGATACTCGAAAATGCTTGGAGTATCCCACATCTACCAAACCATTATAACCACGCCAGCCATCACTATAAATGACACTTTCAATCGACACTTTACCTAGTCGGCCCTGCAAAATTCACATGACCGTAGCGGAGGCTTTGTATACAAGAAAGCTTCGCCCATATATGATTGTTTTGCGCGGAAGCGGTTGATCAACTGCAGC
>LWDH01000055.1 GCA_002083395.1 Proteobacteria bacterium SG_bin4
CGTTCGCAAAGGCGGCGTGGACAAGCTGGCACCGGCATGAGCGATGGATTCCGGGATCGTATAAATCAGCCGATCATCCATGGTGACGCGCTGATCCGACGTGGCGAACTCACCGCAACCCCGGATGGCGCGAGCTTATCTAGGTTACTTACTTCAACTGGCTGCTTAACGCAAAGCTAGGGGTCGCGTAGCGAAGCGTCCCTTTGAGAGACGTGTTAGGTTTTTCTGGCATATTCAGCCATACCTGAAGATTACATTGGATGACCCAAGTCATCGGTTTTGAATGATTGTGTTTTAAATTTGTTAAGAAATCCAACGAACTCACCCTGCGCAGTTTCGACAATGGTTGCACCATCCTGCCATACCGCATTCTCAGCATCGTGCCCTCCACCTATAGGGTCACCCTGATTTTGATGAATATTATGGACCCCAAGTCCTTTGTTGAAAGGTTCTCCGAAAATATAGAACCGGACACCCTGAGAAATAATCAACTCAAGATCTGTGAGGGCTTGAATACCGGTTCCACTCTTCCATGGTGGGTTCCATCGTATAAATTCGAGAAATCTAGATAGGCAACTGTCGTACCGAACATTCCAGAACAATATTGGTGGATGAAGAACCCTTGATCGAATGTAGTCGAGCGCACCAGAAGTATTTGTGGATGGCAATGAATGCCAACCATCGGAAAGCCCCTTTATGTTTGCGAAGTCCACTGGTCGGATACGCACGATACGCCATTGAATACCATCAGGCATAGATTTTGGGTCAACATCTATTGCGCAGTAATAGTTCCCGACTGGTGTGTTAACAACCAGATTGCCGTGATAATAACGACCAAAGTTGTCCGGTGGGTCGCGGTAGTAGTTCGATTTCTGACCGATTACCAGACCATAACCATTGCTAAGCCCCATAGCATGTTCCTCATGAGTGGTTGAGTAGAATAACGCCACCATAAACGGCGACAGAGCGGAGTGGCATTTGCGCATAAAATGGCGAAGCCATGCGCAAATGACGCGGAGTCTCTGGCGTCCGTTTTGATGGTTTTATTAGGCGTAATTCCTCTTTGCATTTTAAACCTCTCGAACCAACGCCTCAGTCCAGGCGACACCACTCGTGAGTTTCACTAAAAAGGGATGTCATCATCAAGCTCCGCGTTTTCATCATATCGTTCTATCGCATCAAGCCTTGTTTTCAAATTTGCAATGATAATGTTCCTTTTTGCCGCGGACGCATGTCTAAGTAAGTCGAGAAAGTTCTTAATCGCCGAGACATCAAAGTACACTTTTGTTGAAAAGTAGTATGAGCCATTCACTAATGCCCTTAAGACAGTTGAATTGGTGGGCACATGCACTTCCAGCATTACCGATCGATATGTGTCTTCAAGTTTGCGCAATATTTCGGCAGGACTTTCAACGTATTTGGCTGAGCGCTCTATTTTTGAAAGAGTAGAAGTGACTTGCTGGGCAAATGTTCGATACGCCTTCAGTTCGAATGGATCAAACTCAATATCACCGAAACTGCCAGACAGAATTTCATTTCTCAAATCTGAAAATCCCCGGATTCTGTTCTCGGGATTTCGAGCTGTCATTCGGCCCAAAATATTCTTATAGGCAAACTGTTCAATCTCGCCTTCAATAATCATGCTTTCAAACAGTTTTCCTACAAAATACACCTCTGTTGAGTGATCATAGATGTCATCGCTAAATTCGTTTGGAGGCTCGCACCACCAGTTTAATGAAATGCTCTTATCGAACCCTTTTGAGTCGACGATCTTCTTGCCAAATCCGAAATCAATGACCTTAACATCTCCTGCATCTGAGACCAGGATATTTAGCGGACGAATGTCTCGATGAAGTATTTCGTTTAGCTCTAGGTGATAGAAAGCTTCAATTGCCTGTACAAAAATCGAATTAATATTCTCCGGGTTTGCTCGAGAATAATCTTCAATATCTTTTCCCTCCACAAACTCCATTAAGATGTATCCAGTCTTTTCTTCTGGATATAGGTAGTAATTGAATACCCGAACAATGTTTGGATGATTTAGGAGATGGAGAAGCTTGATTTCGTGAACAAAGTTTGAATACAGCTCTTCTTTGTGCTCTTCCTGTAGGGGGGAGTATTTCTTACACACAAAATTCTCTGCTATCACCGGGTCGTGCAGAAGAACTGTTTTCCCGCACGCGCCCCTGCCAAGTTCCCGGACTAGCTCGAAATCCTTTCTGCGAAGAAACTTAACTAGCTGCTGCTTCAAAAGCTAAACTCCAATCAAATGGTGTAAATAATTGCACGGACCGGGCTGTAATATGGCAAAGCTTCGTACCAAAATTGTACTCCGGTCAATCGACCCTAAACCGATGTCTGATGGAGACGGGCACATAACGTGGAGCTAACCGGCCTGCGCGGCTTTTTGCGCAGGTCCGGTTGAGCGCAGTGTTATACCGATTTGTCAGCAAACATCTCGGCGCAATCTGATGAACAAAAATAGATTCCATTTACATAGACCTCGCCATCTTCAGGATGAAAGAATCTTTCGCAGTTGCGACAGCAACGCACCCAACTGTCTTCGCCGCAGTTTGAACACTTTCCAACGTAAAGCTGCCGTTTCTGTTCATTGAATGCGTCAATGATGTAGGTCTTTTCTAGACATTTATGGCATTTCAGAAGCCGTGCTTCATGCTCAACATCTATTGAGTCAAAACAGTTAAGACAAATCAGATACTCGGAGCCCTCTGCTCCTAGCAACCCGAAAAACTCACCAGTGACTACAGCGTACTGGTTACATGCCAGACATGTTCGAATTTCCATGTCGTGTATTTCGGCAAGGTGATCTACAAAGCCCTCAACTCCTTTCCGCCAAACCTTATTGGCAGATAGGGGATGAGGTGTTCCATAGCTTCTCTCGAATAGGCACTCCCCGAAATCTGAGTACCAAGTGCTATGTATGAAGAACAGCGTTCTGACAACATTTGTCGCAAGCGCAATATCCCATTCGGTTTGTTGGGCTCGGTGAAGGATCGAGTTCCTTGCTTCCATCAAAGAGACAAGCTCTCGCTTTACTCCATAAGACCAATTCCGGGTTGAATAGTAATGACTCAATATTTGCGCATGCTCGATAAAGTCATTTTGCAAAAGGCCATTTTTCTTCTTCTGGATTTCGGCGACTTTTCCGTTTCTCGTAAAGAAGTACTTCAAAAATAGCTCAAGCGCGACCTGCGCATTTACAGCGGCGAACTTGAGATATTTTGGGTCGCTTTCAGATCGACCAGTCAATTCCACTGCTAATTCAGCGAAATCGATGAATCCTTCTCTAAGCTGATCTTCGTCTGGAAGGCTCTTCATGGCGTAATAGGTATAACTACAATTAGACGTCCGAAATGACGTGATATATTGCGTCAGAAGTCATGTCTAAAAATGCAAAATTCATTTTATCCCCTTAATTTTATTGAGTTGCTGCAGATTTAGGTTTCATTGCATGAAAATGTTAGATCCACAGCTCAAAATTCCATCGTGGCGAGATTGAGGGTATTTATCCTGATAATTGATAAAGTTTGATATTAATCGCTTGCGTGAGTATTTGGAAGTATTTGTCGAGCGAAAATACCTCGCAATGATTAGAGTCTTCGCATTTTGCGCAATGATGAAATAACTCAATTCGACGGATTGCCGGCCGCTTCGGAAATAATCGATCCATACTGAAGTATCTGCTAACACAGCCATTACCGGAGCGCCCGAAGATTGTCGAGGTCAATAAAATGTTTGCCGTGACGAGAATGGCGCGCAGCGCCGTCCGCATAGACCGCTGCACGGTTAGTCCATGCTCCACAATTTACCTGGCTTTCGCTTTTGCTCATGGAGATCGGCACCGGCAATGCGGTCCCAGAATCGCCCTCCCACCTTTTGCTCGGCGTCGTAGGTTGCGACCAAATAATCCTCGAGACTTCCGGTGAGCTTCTTGTTCTCCATTTCAAAGGTCCAGAGACTCAGACGGCCTCGGTTGTCCTCCGCCAGTATGCTCTTTACGAACGCATGGGGGATCGGTACATCAATTCCATACTTGTCATTGGCGTCTCCAATCGTCTCAACCGCTCTGTCGAAGTAGAAAACCGGGGCCGTTAGGACATAGGTTTCGAGAATGCTTTTCTTGTCGTTCAACTTGCGAACAGCGCTCTCAAGCTCACGCCACATGCCTCTATTGAAGTCTGGTTGCTGTGGCGACATATTGGAGAGAAGAAACGTTTCGCTGTTCTGAATTTCCAGCTCATCCTGATTTGCGCTCCCGACAAGGTGGCCGCGATCGTATCCGCTACCCTTGTACGCATTAAGGCCGGCACGGAATCTGCGAGGAATTCGAATATCCGCCCGGAAATTTTCGCTTCGATTCTCTACTTCCCACTCGAACTTTGCATTCGGATTGACAATTTCGAGCACCCATTTGGCCTGCCTGAAGTACCACGAATAACCGATGGTGAAGTACCGCCCAGGCAGTATTTCGTCGCACACGGGGGCGCCGTAGCGAAGTTCGCGTTGTATCTGAAACGGATCATTCATGACTATCTCCTCATTGGTTAATGCGTGAAGACGTTGCGCAACAAGCCTATCATAAAGCTAACGAGTGCGCCGCTTTTGGCGCGTCCCTCTCGAACGCCATGTTGAACAATGCCCTCTCAGATGGTCGCATACGTGATCCATGCCCCTAGGTTCAGTCGTCATGCTCCAGAGTTATGACGACATTTCCCTTCTTGCGTCCGGTGTCGACGTAGCGGTGAGCCTCGGCGATCTGCTCGAACGGATAGCGCCGATCAATAACCGGTTTGAATTCTCCCGCTTCAGCCAGTCCCGCGAGAAAACGCAAATCTTCCGCGCGCCCGGCTGCTGGCCCAGCGATGATTTTCTTGCTGCTCGTCATCAATACCCATGGAATCCGAAGCATGTCTGGCAGCCCGGTTAAAACCATAAGAAGGCGTCCTCCTTCCTTCAACGAAGCTTTGCTACGGGAAAACGGGGCCGTGCCGGCGGTATCGACAATGACATCATAGGTTTCACCATTCTGCGTGAAGTCTTCCCGGGTGTAGTCGATGACATGACTGGCACCCAGAGATCTCACCAGTTCAATGTTCGCGGTACTGCACACCCCGGTTACATCTGCCCCGAAGTGTTTGGCAAGCTGCACCGCAGCTGTGCCCACCCCTCCGGAAGCGCCGTTGATGAGCACTCTTTCCCCGCTCTGAAGTTTTCCTCTTCGGAGGAAATCCAGCGCCGTTGTTCCGCCAAAAGATAGTGCAGCGGCTTCGTCGTAGGTCAGATTGACGGGTTTTAGTGCCACTGCCCCATCCCACGGCATGCATTTGTACTCCGCATGACACCCCATGGCGGCATCGCTGAACGCAAAAACTTGGTCACCGGCTTTGAATTTCCTTACACCTTCGCCGACCGACTCAATGACCCCGGCCAGTTCTGTCCCTAGTATGGGTTGCTTGGGTTTCGAGACTCCAAATACCAGGCGCATGATGAGCCTGAAACCGGCAGGTACATCAAGACTTCGCACCCTCCAGTCGCCTGATGTGACCGTTGTCGCATGTGTTTTTATCAGAACTTCATTGTTCTTGGGCGTGGGCTTTTCGACCTCCTTCAATTGAAGGACCTCAGGCGGCCCATATCTTTCATACACAACTGCTTTCATGCGTTATCGCCCTCGAAGGTTGCTTTGATCCGCAGTCTTCCACGTTGCCCAACGCAGCAATTTAGCGGCTGCACGCTGCCGTATGTAGCGCTTTTCGAACACGAGCCAGCTCGATCTCGCTGAGAGCCATTACTGTGTCGCCGAACGTCTGACATAACCGGCGCTGCGCGGTTTCATCGCGCAGCGTCCGTGTTGATGGATTGGTTGGGCCTCAGATGTCCCATATCTCGCCCTTCGCCAAGTACTCTTGAATCTCGGGCGGATTCCGACGAACCTTGGGATGGTTTGCAAGTACAAGGCGCAGCGTACGGAGCGCGTCGTAGGCGTCGATCATGATCTTGCGCTGTTCCTTGAAGTAGGACAGGTCGAAGAGGTTCTCATTCACGGCATGGGCCGGCTTCTGCCTCAGACGACGAACCGTTCGGAATGCCGTGAACATGCGTTCGAAGGGCTTCGGGTCTGCCGGACGAAAGTACTTGCGGAGCCACTCCTCCAACAGTGCGAGAGTGCCTTTTTGTCTTACCTCAATCTTTCCATCGGGTCGAGTCTTATCCTCTTCAAGAGGTACGTCGTTCCCGAAGAACGCTTTGTCGATGTTGTCCGACAACATCTTGTCCAGTAGCAAAACGAAGGCATTGAACTCTGCAAGCGTTGGGCGAAGCAGGAATCCAAACTCCTTCGGTCTCTCGGACTGAAACACATTTCGGAAGAGCGCTGGCTTTCCAATTAGCGCGGCCATTTGGTTGATGACCTTCAGTTCCAGTGTGAACGCCTCGAATATCGAGATTCGGGTACCCCAATCACCGAGAATGCTGTTGCGATAATAGTCAGGGTGGAGTTTGTAGTCGCCAGAAAGCATCTTGGCGTGCCACACACGCTGATGCTCTGGACTTAGATCTGCCAAGTAGCGCAGAAATACCGCGACTGCGCGGTTCAGATCGTTGTCATATGCAAATCCAAAGGATTGCATGAGCACTTGATCGTGCTTCGGCATCGACTGGTTCTCGAAGTACTCATCCTTAATCGAAATGGAACCGTTGATAAAGTCGGTTTCATAGTAGTACCGTGGATCGTTCCGATAATGTTCTAGAACAGAGAGATCAAATGCGCGGTGCTCCAATTGTCCATAGCCCCGCGCGAGCTCCAAGTCGAATGGGCGACCTTCGAATCGTGAATCTAAGGGAAGCTTTGCTAGGTGTTTCTTTCCCGGATACACACAGACAGAGTCAGTGAGGCCCAATTCCTTCAGGAACTCAAGCTGCTGCTCATGAGTAATGTGGGAGAACGCCTTGATGTGAGGATTCGGGTGAACGTTGCCAAAAAGCAGATCGACGTCTTCGGACTTGACCAATCTCTCAAGCAATTCATTCGTAGCGAGCATGTCGAGTCCGAGGTGCTTTCTAAGTGCCCGGACTGGCACACCGTTGAAGTCTCGCGAAGAGAGATAGAACTCGCTGATGTAGTCGAGAGCTGCCGAGTCGGTCATGTTGCCTCTGAGGCCCAACGCCCGCTTAATAGGCGCAAGCTTGCGAGCACCCTAATTGACGCGATTGTTAGGTTACTTTTCCTGAGCAAGCTTTAAACCGTTAGATTTAATTTTTTCAAAAGTTTGCTCAACGAATGGTCTAAAAGCTGGATCACTATAAAGAGCAGTAAGATAGCTAACCGTGTCTGACGCGCTACCGGTAAATAAAATTCTCATTGAAGACAAATTGCAATAACTCATAGAAGTAGGTGCACTAGCGTCATAAATCAATTCAGTTCCGTCGAACTTGCAATTCACGAAGTGCTTACCACATATACTCACACGTTCGACACCGAATGATCGATTTGATATATCTTTCATTTTCCTACCATATATCCTTGCAGCCAAATATCCGAGTGGTGCGCATGTCAAGATAAGCAATAGCCAAAATGGAACACTCACATCTGGGACTCCTGAAGTAAAAGAAATGAATTTTGATAGTATTGCCGGTAAAAATGCGCACACGACACCAATCAACCATTCAATTTTATGTTCGCTAAATATCTTCATTTTTCCTCACTGATATGAGTGGAGCTGTGGGACAACCTAACTAGAATTAGACATCCGAAATGACGTGATATATTGCGTCACAAGTCATGTCTAAAAATGCAAAATTCATTTTATCTCCTTAATTTTATTGCGTTGCTGTAGATTTAGGTTTCATTGCATGCAGGTGTTAGATCCACAGATCAAAATTCCATCGTTGCGAGATTAAGGGTATTTATGCTGATAATTGATAAAGTTTGATATTAATCGCTTGCGCGAGCATTTGGAAGTGTTTGTCGAGCGAGAATACCTCGCAGTGATTAGCTTTAGCATTTTGTGCGATGATGAGATCGGGAATGCCTATTCCGTTGGATCCGGCTTTCAAACACTGCCATTGCGATTCGATGATATCGCCCCAATCAATTTGCAATGGCAGGCGTTTTATTTCACACAACAATTCGATGACTCTCATTTGGCGTTTCAGCTTTAAGAAGGGAATTAATTCCGCCAGAATCAGGTCATTGATTACGATAATGTTCTCATCGATGAGATAATTCAATTCGGTGAATTGCTGGCCGCTTCGGAAATAATTGATCCAGACGGAGGTATCCACCAACACTGCCATCACCGGCGCGCCCGAAGAATATCAAGGTCGATATCCAGTTCGATTTTTCCCTTGAATTGCTTGAGTTCGGCGATTCTTGCTTTGCGGATTAACTCTTCCAGCGCCAATACGATCACTGCCGTTTTAGTTTCGGTATGGGTTACGCGCATCGCTTCGTTTAACAGGTTTTCGGGTAAATCCAGGGTCGTTCTCATAATGCCTCCTTTACGATGCATAAAAGCATAGACAATTATGCATATTGAATCAATGAAATTACGTTCCTGTCACAATTATTTATTGTAAAAAGCTGCTACCGTTTTAATTCGCCTTGCAACGCTTCGCTCAAAAATGTTTGCCGTGGTCTGTTCATACCACGTCGGCAAATTTCATAACAGCCCCGGATGGCGCAAGCTTATCCGAGTTATCTGTTAACCCAAAACACCCTTTATTCAAGCAGCAGCGACAAAAATCCCTCCTTCCGACAAAAATACAGTGCGCCCGGTGCATTTATTTGGCAAAATTGCCCTATTTGCAGATAACCTTTTACTTACCGGGGGAATAAAAATGAAATATAAAAGTCTCGACGAGTTCAGCGCCTATGTGGCTGAGCGCAATCCGAATCAACCAGAATACATGCAGGCGGTGACGGAGGTCATTGAAAGTTTGTGGCCGTTTATTACGGAGCATCCGCGCTATGCCGAGCACGGTTTGCTGGACCGGCTGGTTGAACCGGAGCGGGTGATTATATTCCGGGTTTCCTGGGTGGACGATCATGGCGAAGTGAAGGTTAACCGGGGTTATCGCATTCAGCACAGCTCGTCGATCGGTCCGTATAAAGGCGGTATCCGTTTCCATCCGTCGGTGAATTTGTCGATTCTTAAGTTCCTGGCGTTCGAGCAAACCTTCAAAAATGCGCTGACGACGCTGCCGATGGGCGGCGGCAAGGGTGGTTCCGATTTTGATCCGAAAGGTAAAAGCCCCGGTGAAGTGATGCGTTTCTGCCAGGCATTTATCAGTGAGTTATTCCGTCATATCGGTTCCGATACCGACGTTCCGGCGGGCGATATCGGCGTGGGCGGACGTGAGGTCGGTTTCATGGCGGGAATGATGAAAAAATTATCGAACCGCGCGGATTGCGTGTTTACCGGCAAAGGCTTGAGTTTCGGCGGATCGCTGATCCGTCCGGAAGCGACCGGTTACGGCACAGTCTATTTTGCGCAGGAAGTGTTGCAGCATGCCGGGCGTTCGCTCGAAGGCATGCGTGTTTCCGTGTCGGGTTCCGGCAACGTAGCGCAGTTCGCGGTGGAAAAAGCCATGTCGCAAGGCGCCAAAGTGGTGACGGTATCGGATTCCAGCGGCACGATCGTCGACGAAGCGGGCTTTACGCCGGAAAAACTGGCGGTGCTGGCGGAAGTGAAAAATCATTTGTACGCGCGCCTGGATGAATACGCCAAACGTGTCAATGTCACTTACCTGCCGGGCCAAAAACCGTGGCATATCCCGGTGCAAGTCGCGCTGCCGTGCGCGACGCAAAACGAATTGAACGGCGACGACGCCAGAACGCTGGTCAAGAACGGCGTGATTTGCGTGGCCGAAGGCGCGAATATGCCGTCGACTGCCGAAGCGGTCGAATGCTTCATTCATAACAAAGTGTTGTATGCACCGGGTAAGGCCAGCAATGCCGGCGGCGTTGCGACTTCCGGCTTGGAAATGAGCCAGAATGCGATGCGCCTTTCTTGGACGCGCGAGGAAGTGGATGCGCGCTTGAAGGAGATCATGCAGGCGATTCACCGATCCTGCCTGAAATACGGCACCAAGCCTGACGGCAGCGTCAATTATGTCGATGGCGCGAATGTTGCCGGATTTGTCAAAGTGGCGGACGCGATGCTGGGACAAGGCGTTATTTAACAGGCTGTTAAGGGAATTCTGAGAACCGCCGTCTGAATTCCTAGATTTGAACGAGATATCGGGCTCTTTCCGCGCCGCCGGAAGAGCCCGATTTCATTGTAGAATAGCGGCACAACGTTTTTTTCATCCTGTCAGTGAATCCGCACGGTTAATAGCTATGAAAAATTTTGTTTTCACATTGATACTATTAGCGTTCGTTGGCACATCAACAGCAAGCCAGGACAGCGATTTCCTGATTGCCCGCGAAGCGTTCCAGTCCGGTAATGCCAAACGCCTGGATGAATCTGCTGCGAGGCTGAAACGCCACGTGTTGTGGCCGTATGTCGACTATTATCAGCAGCGCATGTTATTGCGCACCGCCGATACCGCGGCGATCCGTTATTTTATTGCGCGTTACGATGGCGCTTTGGTCGCCGACCGGATGCGCAGCGATTGGCTCAAGGTTCTAGGCAAGAATCAGCAATGGTCGTTGTTCGACGAAGAATACCCGTTGCTGGTTAACAAGGATACCGAGCTGCTGTGTTATTACTATCACCGCCAACTCAACCATAAAGACATTTCGGTGCTGCCGGATATCCGTGCACTATGGCTCACGCCGACCAGCCTGCCCGATAGCTGCGCGCCGGTGTTTCAGTCACTCATCCACGGTGGACAATTGACCGCGGACGATATCTGGAAGCGCATCCGGTTGGCGCTGGAAGAGGGTCAGACGAGTGTTGCCACGCATATCAATCGCTATCTGTCCGGCAATGAAACGCTCAACAGCGCCGATTTGAACAACGCCGCCAAAAATCCCCTGCGCTATCTCGAGTCCTTAAAAACCATCAGGACCCGCAGTGACCGTGAGATTGCCCTATTCGCGTTATTGCGCCTATTGCGCAACGATACCAATCCAACGTATGTGCAATGGCTGAAAATCAAAAATCAATTGACCGCTTCCGATCGCTCCTATTTCTTGTCGCGATTGGGTTACCGCGCAGCCATGCGGCACGATCCCCGTGCTTTGGATTGGTTCAGTGAAGCACAGAACTCTACGCAACTGTATCCCCCCTCGGATCTGGTGCTCGGCTGGCAAGTGCGGGCGGCATTACGAGTGGGAAACTGGGATGAGGTGTTGAGAACCATTAACCGCATGTCCTTGACCGAGCAGCAAGTGGATACCTGGCGCTACTGGAAAGCGCGCGCTTTGTTGGTGAAAGGCCATACGCTGGACGCCAACACGATCCTGATGCCGCTCAGCGATGAACACAGTTTCTACGGTCAATTGGCGCGGGAAGAACTGGGCACGATGCTCACCATCGCCGACAAAACCTACCGCGTCAGTAATGCGGAAGTTGCAGCAATGGAACGCAACCCGGGAATTCAGCGGGCGCTGGCGTTTTCGCGCATGAATTTGCGCACCGAGGCGATGCGCGAGTGGAGCTGGACTATCCGCAATTTCAGCGATGCCGAATTGCTGGCGGCTGCCGAAGTCGCGCGCCGTCAGGGTTTATACGATCGCGCGATCAATACCGCCAACCGCACGGTGGCGCAGCATGATTTCAGTCTGCGTTTTTTATCGCCGCATCGCGAAATGCTGCGCAAGGTATTGCAGCAACATGAACTCGACGAAGCGTGGGTGTACGGATTGATCCGGCAGGAAAGCCGTTTCATCGCCGACATTAAATCGCACGCTGGCGCCGCCGGTCTGATGCAACTGATGCCGGCCACTGCCGAGTGGGTTGCCAAGCAATTGGGAATACCGAATTTCCGCCAAAGCCTGGTGGTCGATGTCAATACGAATTTGCGGCTGGGGACGTATTATTTGAAACATGTGCTCGGCACCCTGGATAACCAGCCGCTGCTGGCTTCCGCCGCGTACAATGCCGGGCCGGGGCGGGCCAGGCGCTGGCGTGACAATTTCCTGCCGCTGGAAGGCGCGATTTATGCCGAAACGATCCCATTTAACGAAACTCGCGATTACGTCAAGAAGGTTCTGAAGAATTCGATGTACTACGCCAAAGTTCTGGATCACCGGAATGAACCGACACTCAAACAGCGCCTTGGCGTCGTACGGGCTGCAAAATAACCGCCGGGGCAGCGCTCCGTCCTTTTTAACATGAGAAAAAACAGTGAAAACTTATCTGGTGGGTGGTTCGGTTCGTGACGAACTGTTAGGGTTGCCTGTCCAGGATCATGATTACGTGGTCGTGGGCGCTTCGCCCGAGGATATGGAACGATTGGGTTACCGTCCGGTAGGGAAAGACTTTCCGGTTTTTCTGCATCCTCAAACCAATGAGCAATACGCCTTGGCGCGTACCGAACGCAAAATCTCACGCGGCTACAAAGGATTCGAAGTATTCACCTCGCCGCAAGTCACGCTGCAGGAGGATCTGGCGCGGCGCGATTTGACGATCAATTCGATCGCCAAGGATGAAACCGGTCATATCATCGATCCATTCAATGGCGTTGCCGATCTGGAAGCGGGAATATTACGTCATGTCAGCCCGGCTTTTTCCGAAGATCCGGTGCGTATTCTCAGAGCCGCGCGTTTTGCCGCGCGATTCGGCTTTCGCCTTGCGCCGGAAACATTGGCATTGATGAATGACATGGTGCATAACGGCGAAGTCGATGCATTGGTACCGGAACGTGTGTGGCAGGAATTGGCGCGCGGATTGATGGAACAACATCCGTCGCGCATGTTTTATGTATTGCGGGAATGCGGCGCGCTCGCGCGGATTATGCCGGAAGTCGATGTGCTGTTCGGTGTACCGCAACCGGCGCATGCGCATCCCGAGATCGATACCGGTGTGCATATCATGATGGCCATTGATTATGCGGCATCGAAACATTTCTCGCTGCCGGTGCGCTTTGCAACACTGATGCATGATCTCGGCAAAGGCACCACGCCGCCGGAAGAATGGCCGCGCCATATCGGGCATGAAGCACGCAGCATCGAATTGACCAGAAATTTGTGCGAGCGCATCCGGGTGCCCAAGGATGCCCGCGATCTGGCGTTACTGGTCGCCCGTTATCACGGCGATGTGCATCGCGCGGAAGAATTGCGACCGGCAACCGTTGCGGATATGTTGCAAAGCGTCGATGCGTATAGAAAACCGGCCAGATTTGAAGAATTTCTGCAAGCTTGCGCCTGTGATTTTCATGGCCGCCCCGGATATGCCGGCAAACCTTATACTCAAGCCGAGCGTTTAAAGATAGCATTGATGGCAGCACAACAAGTCGATGCCGGCGCGATTGCCGCCGAACTGAGTCAAGTAGTCATCAATACTGCGGAATTACCCGCCGCCATCCACAATAAAGTGCGCGACGCGCGAATCTCCAAAATAAAAAAAGAACTGCTCGGAGGGGACGTCGATACTATCCATAGCGATCTTTCATGATTCTATCCGGGTTCCCGCTCTCTTCAACAATTTCAGCCCAAAAACCGATTGGATTGATTCAGACAATCCGTCAAATAAACTCCACACCCGTTTGTTGCAAACCGGTAAGGTTGATATTGATTTCGTTGATATCGGTGTTGGCGGCAATCTCCAGCAATTGCGCTTGACTCAAGGTTCCGCCGCTGCCGGATAATAACTTGACGTAAAAATCATGCTCGGAAGCAGACGGTAGACTGCCTACAACATTCTGATAGACTTCGTCGACAAACGCATCATTGGATAGCCCCATGACGCCAACCACCAGTTGCGATACCGCAAGCATACTTTGCCCGGAATCAAATAGATTCAATCCGATACCGACATAATCCGGATGCTGCGCAATGGTCGGCGCATCGAAAGCCGCACCGATAAGGCGGACTGTGTTCCCAGCGGCTTGGCCATCGCTAAGATCCACGGCTATTTTCTTATCCGTGAATCTAAACCGCTCTATTCCAAAAAGCGTGTCATTGCCATCAGGACCAGTCACGCTAAAACCGGTGCTGGTGCCAGCAACGGTATAATTCCCCCGGCTGCTGCTGAAGATCGCAGTGTCTGCACCGAAACCCCCGCTTAATTTATCGTTGCCACTGTTACCATTCAGTGTATCGTTCCCGCCCGATGCGACAATAAAATCATCTCCGGAGGTACCGGTCAAATTATCAGGGCCATCTGTTCCCGAAAAGATGTTACTTGGCACCGTTCCGGTATTACCCGCGAAATTTTTCGGCGAATTGATGCCGGTCGAACTATCCGGATTTAAGGAAGTGACCCCATCCACCGGCAAATTGGCATAAGACAATCTGCCGTTATCCATGCCCGGAAAATTGACAGTGCCCCCGGATAGAAACAAAAAACCGTTAGGGATGATATAGTCAGGCGTCACAATCCCCAAGTCCGCAAATCCTTGGGTTGCAACCAGCACCGTTTTGTTGAGGGTCGCAGCACTGGGAAGATTGGTTGTAATGTTGTAGGTCTTGGTAACGCTGCCATCCGTTGATGTAATGGTACGCCCCGCCCACAAATGCTGCGCATCGGCATCGCCCATGAACTCGATGAATTGGATAGTGCCATCCGCATTGGAATAAACTTCGTTGAGGTGAAAAACGTGGAATGTCATGGTGTTGCCCTCCAGAGGTAAAATTTAGGGAAACGCTGAATAATTGGCTATACAAGCGATATGCTGTGTTGAGCGGCGCTCGGAAATTCGCCTATCACTATGATAGATCTCATTTTCTGCACTTCATCCGCCTTGCATCTCATCTTGTTCTCCGAATTATTCAGCGTTTCCTCAGGTAAACAAGTAAGTCAGGGTTTTTTGTTAAACATCAGTGGCGTTACTTTTTTTTCCACTGTCCATCAATTTGAATCCAAGTTCCCGCAGGAACGGTTTTAAAGATTTCAGCCGCATATACCTTGGCCACTTGCTCAACATCAATACCTTGAGCAGCGGCTTTCTCTTGATAAATAGCCCGGCGTTTTACATTGATCGCATCCGCTTCCGCTTGAGCCTCGGGTTGCCGGGCAATGACATAGCCATTATAACCCTCGCCGATCGCACCTGAGGCACGGAGATCCTCAAGACTTTCCGCTTGGATCGGTGAGGTAAACAGTGTCAGGATCAATACAAAAGCGATCGTAAGGCTGGGTATTGGTTTCTTCAAATTTGTTGTCTCAATAGGCTGCACATTAGTCTCCTTGTAATATTACTTCTAGAAGATGCCGGGATTGGCTGCAATATCTTTCTTGGCTTCTTCCTCAAGCTTGACCCGGATATCAGCATCCAATTTGATATTCAAATTAATCGTGATGGGTTCCTGCGGCGATTCCACTTTGACTGTTGGCGCACAAGCTGTGATTACCAAACAGACAAGAATCAGGCTAACCTTAGCGATCACTATTTTAGCCACTTGATCAATGTTGCGCATGATTGCACTCCTTTTTTGTAATGAGCTCCTGTTGTACTTTTCGATGGGAGCCTGTTATGAACATTATGTACTCATGGCTACAATTTAGCGCCGCCTGAATTAACGGAGTATGAATGAGCCGCGCAGAATTTCATGGGACAGGTTATACCCTTGGTTAATCGTTTGCAGAATTTTATCAATATCGGTTTCCAGTTTAATATTGAGCCGGAACGGCTGTCCATTTTTAACGTTGGGATTATTCCCCAATACCGAGAGTTTGACCACCAAATCATGCAAATCCGACTTATCAAGATTCAATGAAAGTTCTGTGTAATGAAACTCTTGCACCGCTTGCAGCAATAGATTCATTTCTTTCCCCGCAGCAGACAGCATTTTCGAGGCTTTATCCGATTTAAAGCGCAAAATTCCCGGTGATCTCGCAGCAAGGTGCCCGTTTGTAACCGTCAATACATTATCTTTTAATGTGATCGGAATTTGACCATCCAATTGACCGCTTCCGGCCAACCCTTCGATCTTAATCAAATTGAAGAAGGTCTCGAGATCGATATCTTCGATGCGAAGCAAAATATCGGTCTGTGCCGCCGCCGGATCAATAATCGTCGGCACCAAAGACACCATACCGTTGATCACGGAAAATTGCGCTTTTTGTATCGCCAGACGGGGTGGCGTCGTACCTTCGATATGATAAGAAATCAACACGTTCTCCAACGGAATTCCGGAATCAATCCGGCGGATCGTAATAGATTGATGCCGCGCACTGCTTAACGCGATTAAATTATCCAAATTGAGCAACACATTCAAATCGCTTAACTTTAAAGTTTCACGCGTCAGAGACAGATCCCGTATTTCGAATTCGGCGCCGCTACTCTGCACACCATTCTTATCCCATCGGAGCTTTGCGTATGCATTAATTTTTCCACTGACATCTTGTAACTCTGCCAGGGGTGGCAAAAGATCACCGGGCTGCAAAGCACCAGGTAAAAAACTAAGCGGGACGATCTCTGCTTTCAGTTTGCCTTTGCCAGTATCAGCCGCATAATTTCCTGTCAGTTTGAAATAGTCCAACCCGGGTACGCCGCCCGAAAATGCCAGCGAATAAACAGCAGGTTCGCCGCTCTTAGCAATATCACGAATCGCGCCGGTAAAAGACATTGCCGCAAACAACGGTTCCGGCGCGAGGTGATGCAAGCGGCCGATCGCAAAACTTGCGACTTCGTCATCTTCCTGATCATTCAGGTGCAGAACAACCGAAATATCAGACGCCTGCACCTGCGATGGCAAATGAACGGCCGCATCACTAATCGCCAATGTTCCCCGGTATTTCTCATCCGCTTCCAGTTCTCCATTCAGAGAAATTGTCCCAGGGTGAATCTGAACTTTGGGCAATTTTGAACCGGAGCGCTCATCTTGTAATGTCAAATTGGCAGGAAGAATCGAAACAGTATGCTTGAGCTTGAATCCATGTGTATCTTTCGCGAGTTCCAGATCAGCCCGATCGATAGAAAGGCCTTGAAAATCTCTGATTTGCAGGGGATACCCGGTATGGATTGCCCCCAATGTGACGCGCCCTGGTTCGCGCAATTCCATTTGCAAGGAAGATGGATCGAATTTGATCTGAACCGGAATGGAAACTGCGAGTTGCTCGAGTTTCAGTGTATCGGCAGTGACTTGACCGTCAACGATTCTGAAATCCACATCCCCCAGCATCGCATCGGATGATCTCTGCAACTCCCCGGACAGGGAAATTTCATCAAATGACAATTCGGAAGCGAATGTCCCTGCTTTTTGCAGCAACTGAATACCCGACAATGCTGTATTAGTCAGTATTTGCTGCGGTTGTAACGCTAAAAATGTAAAGGATGTTTCACTGGAGAAATTCGCGATTTTGGCTTCCGGTAAATCGAGCTTACCCTCCGAAACAATGGCTTTGCCCTGGAGATTCCCCTGAAGATCGAAAGCGGCTTTAAAAATTGTCGTCGCCTGAAAAAATGCAGCAGCAGTTGCCGCGCTCAAGTGTATCTCTTGCTTACCGGATTGTATCGCACCGATATGACCGGATAGAGCCAGTGTGATGTCTCCCGCTGCGGTGCGCAGATAAATGGCGGCGTCGCTGAGATCTAATTCCGGCAGCCACGGTATGGAAATTTTTAATTGTGCAGCAGGCATCTGGGATTGTGGTATGTTGAAATTGAAAGCGCCATCAGTTAAATCGATAGTGACTTGCAGACCGCTGATTAAAACCGAAACCGGCTTTCCTGCCAGGAGATCTTGAAAATTCCACGCAATTTGAAGTCTCTTGAGGCGAAATTCGCTATTTTTCCCAGCCGCTATCTCCTGCAATTGCAGAGAATTAAAAGAAACGTCCGGAATTTCAATCGACTGTAACGGAAAACCGCGCTGACGCAATTGATCGCTGATAATTGCTTCAACAATGGCGTGGCGAAACAGATATAGCCCTGATACGGTTACGATCATAAGGCTGATGAACGCCAGCAATACGGCTTTTAGTAGTTTGCCCATTGAATGGATTAAAATAATGGCCGTGAAATTTCTTTTAATTTATCGTGATTGATCACATTCCAATTTCCGGAAAAGCCTTAATCTACAACCCACAAGAAATTTTCTTGAATCTTGATGTGAAGCGCTGCAATCGCGCAATAGAGTTTGACAGTATCGAAGAAGTTAACAAACCTTGCAACAAGGATTTTACAAACCCTGTGCGGTTTATCACACAGACTTGACTGATTTCAGGAATTTATAAATGTTTATCGTCGCTGACATGCCATGCTAACGATCCAGTCGTTGACTTACTTGCAAAACGGTGTCCCGCTGTTGGAAAACTGTTATCTGCAAATTTTTGCCAATCAGCGTATCGGCCTGGTCGGCCGGAATGGTTGTGGAAAATCCACATTATTCAAGTTAATCCGGGGTGTTATCAAACCGGATAACGGCGAGGTAAGCATGCAATCGGGCAAGACAATTGCTTTTGTTGAGCAGGAGATCATCAATTCCGAGTTGCCTGCAATAGAATTTGTGTTGGACGGCGATGTTGAATTGCGGCAGGTCGAAAGCATATTGTCGCGGGCACAACACGATACTGCCTGGTTTGAAGCGCAGCAGCGTTATGAAGCGATCGGCGGTTACACCGCTCGATCACGGGCGGCGCAGCTACTCAATGGGTTAGGGTTCGAGAATTCGGCGCTGGAACGTACAGTCAACCATTTTTCAGGTGGCTGGCGGATGCGTTTGAATCTTGCGAGAGCATTGATGCACCGCGCCGATCTGCTGCTGCTTGACGAACCGACAAATCACCTGGATCTGGAAGCAATTCTTTGGTTGGAACAATATTTATTGCGCTATCCGGGCAGTTTGATGGTGGTATCCCATGATCGCGAATTTCTCAACACCTGCGTTAATCGCATTGCCAGCATTCATAACCGCTCAATTGAAACTTATAGCGGCAACTATGACGATTTTGAACGCGCCCGTGCGGAACATCTGGCGCAACAAAATCAGGCTTGGCAACTGCAGCAAAAACAGATTGCACACATGGAAGATTTCGTGCGGCGTTTTCGCGCCAAGGCAACCAAAGCCAAACAAGCACAGAGCCGCATCAAAGCCCTGGAACGTTTGGTGCGCCTTGCACCAGCTCATGTGCAAGACGGTCATTTCGATCTTGAAATAGAAGCGCCTGAACGAAGCCCTGATGTTCTGCTACGCATTAAAAATATCAGCTTCGGCTACAGCAATGTCATGTTATTCCAACAGGTTCACCTTACGTTGCAAGCGGGTTCGAGGATTGCCCTCATGGGCCCCAACGGCGCTGGAAAGTCGACATTTATTAAATTGCTGACCGGGGAGATAAAACCGCTCTCCGGCACTTTGGAACACGCGGAAAATATTCAAATTGGATATTTCGCACAACATCAATTAGAAAATCTGGATGGTTCGAAAACACCGCTGCAACATCTGCAGAAAATCGCGCCACTGCGAACCGAACTGGAATTACGAACTTTTCTGGGACGGTTCGGGTTGGGCGGCGATAGCGAGAATCGCCCGGCTGGCAGTTTCTCCGGTGGTGAAAAAAGCCGGTTGGCACTGGCCATGCTCGCCTGGCAAAAGCCGCATTTATTGTTGCTGGATGAACCGACTAACCACCTGGATTTGGATATGCGCGACGCACTGACGCTGGCGCTAGAAAATTATACCGGCGCGGTCATATTGGTGTCGCATGACAGGAGTCTGGTACGTGCAGTGGCCGATGAATTGTGGCTGGTCGCAGACGGCAAAATACAGCTACTGGATGGCGATCTGGAGAAATATAAAAATTGGCTGGAAACCCGTCGCGCAGCGGAAGAAACAAAAACGAAACCTGCACTGCCGCCAAAACAATCCCAGACTGCGGCCAAACCAAACAAAAAATCACTGTTGTCGAAACAATCAAAACTTGAGGCAGCCTTAGCAAGCGCACAACAAGAATTATCCGAGATAAACCGGCGGTTAGCGGATCCGGCTACTTATGCGAATTGCCCGCGGGAAGAAATTGACCGACTTAATGCAGTTTACTCGGCGCTTGAGAAAAAAATAGCGGATCTGGAAGAAAGTTGGCTTGAGCTGGAATCAGCCCTGGAAGAATAAGTCAACGGCATAAGCCGCTACGGATCAGACCTGCATATTCATGATTTCCTGGTAGGCGGTGACTAATTTATTCCGTACCTGGACCATGGACTGAAACGACACATTGGCTTTTTGCAGGGAAATCATTACTTCATGCAAATCGACATTGGCTTGATCACTGACAAATTGTTCAGTCATTCTGTCCGCATTCTGTTGCGATTTATTGACCTGATCGACCGCCGCCTTCAGCTTTTCGCTAAAATCAACGCTTGCAACCTCATCGCTTTTCGGTTGTTTCTTAACCCCGGAAGCCAGCTCTGAAGCTGCTTGCAGTTGCTGCAATATATTGTCAATCCCTGATTTATCCATGATTTATCCCTACGCGCATCTTAAAAGCACCGGCAACCCCTAATCCGGCTGAAAATTCTATCAAATCAAGTTTATCTGTCTATAGGAAAATGATAGTTAACTTGTCATGCGATACTGCTGTAATTTGTATCGTAATGTTCTTTCCGAAATTCCGAGCTTCTTAACGGCCAGTTTCCGGGAACCATTAACCGCAGCCAATGTTTCCAAAATATGTTTTCGTTCCAGCGATTTAATATCTGCTTCCGCTGCTGGCTCAGCTGTTTGATTTTTTGCCTCAGCTATCTCGGCAATTTCATTTGCCGCCACCGGCAAATGAATATGTTCCGCATCAATCCGGTTGTCTGTCGCCAGAATCATCGCTCGCTGCATGACATTTTCCAATTCCCGCACGTTGCCGGGCCAGGCATATCGGATCAGTTTATCAATGGCTGTCGGAGTCATCCTGTACGCCGGTTTATCTGTATTGGAAGAACTGACAGACAGCGCACGAAGTGCCAAAGGCTCGATGTCCAAAGGTCTTTCGCGCAATGGCGGAATTTCGATCGGAAACACATTGAGACGATAATAGAGATCTTCGCGAAACCGGCCGCTTTTAACCATCGCCGGCATATCGCGGTTTGATGTTGCCAGCACCCGGATATCCAGCTTAATCGTTTTGTGCCCGCCGACTCTCTCAACTTCCCTTTCTTGCAGCACTCGCAGCAATTTTGCCTGCAGTTCCAGCGGCATCTCTGAAATTTCATCCAGCAATAACGTGCCGCCCTCCGCCTGCTCGAATTTTCCCGGCTGAGCCTGCGAAGCTCCGGTAAACGCGCCTTTTTCGTAACCGAATAAAGTCGCCTCGAGTAAATTTTCCGGGATAGCAGCACAATTGATTGCGACAAATGGCTTAGCCGAACGTGAAGAATGCAGGTGAATGAACCGGGCTATTACCTCCTTGCCGCAACCACTCTCGCCTGTCAGCAACACCGTCGCAGGCGATTGCGCAACACGCCGGGCAAGCGCTAACAACGATCGTGTCCGCGGATCTTTGGCGACTACTTTATCATCTTGTTCAATCTCCGGCAGCGCATGGCGCTTGACATGCGCTAAAAGGCTTCCTGGATCAAACGGTTTTAGCAAATAATCGCACGCCCCGGTTTGCATTGCAGCCACTGCCCGCTTGACGTCGCCATAGGCAGTCATTAACAAAACCGGCAATTCCGGCTCAAATGCTTTAATTTCCTGTAGTAGCGCAAACCCGTCGATGGGCTTCATTTGCACATCGCTGACAACCATCCCGATCTGATGCTCTTGAAGTATTTTCATTGCATCAACACCATTAGATGCAGCCCGCGTCTGATAACCGGATAGTTTCAGGGTAGCGCATATTGCCTCTTGTAAATCCTGGTCATCTTCTACCACCAGAATCGGCAGTGTTTTCATACATTAGTCTCCTTTGCTTCTGGGCAGATGCACGATAAATTCAGTTCCCGTGTCAGGCGTAGAATGAATCTGGATGCTGCCGCCCATTGACTGAATCACACCCCTGGCAATTGCCAAACCAAGTCCGGTACCTTCTGATCGGGTAGTAAAAAAAGGCTCGAACAACCTTTCCTGCAGTGACGAATCAATTCCAGGACCGGTGTCATGAACACTCAGGATAACGCGCCCCTTTTCCAAGCTGGCGGAAAGTGAAATCACACCACCGGCCGGTGTTGCCTGGACAGCGTTTTCGAGAAGATTCATCAATGCTCCGAACAGTGCCGGTCGATCCGTCATGATCTTTTCAGATCCGCAACAATCCGACATATTCAACTGCAGTTTCTTTTGCTTTACCTGCGGCTCAATGACTTGCTGCAACTCTGCTATCAGACTGGTTATCTCAACCGCTTCAAGTTGATTTGACTCGCCTTTTACAAAACGGAGCATGTCTTTGGTTAATTGCTCCAAATGCAGTAAGCGCTCGATTGTTTTCGCTGCAAATTTTTGCCGCTCACTGGAAGTCAGCGCATCGCTACCGAGATGGTTCGCATAAATGAGCGCGGTTGATAGCGGCGTACGCAGTTGATGCGCGAGATTCGCCGCCATTTCCCCCATAGCAGTCAACCGCTGATTTCGTCTGAACTGTTCCTGCAAGGCATAAGCGTCTGTGATGTCATTGATGAGCAGGATTCTTCTGCCAAGCGTATCCGCGGCGCTACTTTCTACACGAATCCGGCGAGACTCTGAAGGTTTATCCGATTTGATCAGCCACTCATTGACGAGCATCGTAGCTATTAAGCGTTCCTGAACGACCCGACTCCACTCCAGACCAAGCAAAGGTTCTCCCAGCAAGCTGATGGCTGCGGGATTTACTTGTTCAATACATTCCTGCGCGTTCAATGCGACAACCCCTCCCGGCAGTGCATTTAACAACAACCCCAATCGTTGCGACAGATTCTCTTTAGCAACCAGTTGCTTATGCAGTTCTCCATTGGCAAGCGCTAATTCCCGGGTCAGGTGCGCAACTTGACCCTGCAATTCCTGATAAACGCTCGACAACTGCTCGGAGACCTCGTTAAAAGCCGCAAATGCGCGTTGCAACTGCGCTTGATCATCAGATATATTATTGATTTTGCTAATTTTATTTATCTGCACGAAATTTTAATTCAGTGAGTAGAAACTAACTGTAGCTTAGCATTGAAGACTATCCCGCTATTGATGCGAATAAGGCGGACAAACCTATTCTTTTTAAACAATCAGAACTTACAAATTTGCCGATAATCATCAATTCTAAAAAGTCTATTAAGACTGAAAGATTGACAGCCAATTTTTTTACGGCAGCGCAATAGCAAGATTGAGGATTCCAGTTCGATAGATAAAGCCTATTTTCGAACGAACTGGATTTTCCATATTGAACGGAAGTTGAGCATTTAAGCAGGAGAGCAGCGCGTGGCAACAGTACCCAGTGAACCCAATACGACAACACCTACCTCCGCATTCAGGCTGGAACAGTTCAATCAGTTGTCGAATCAAAAGAAACTCGGGGTCATTTTATCTGCTGCGGCAGCTATCGCGTTACTCGTGGGCGCTTTGATGTGGAGTCAAACACCGGAATATCGCGTGCTTTATTCTAATATCCAGGATCAAGACGGCGCAGCGATTATCAGCGCACTTCAGCAGATGAATGTGCCTTATAAGATTTCTGATAATGGCGGCGCTATCCTGGTTCCTGATAAACAAGTCCATGAGGTGCGGTTGAAGTTGGCAGGGCAGGGATTGCCCAAAGGCGGCCTTACCGGTTTCGAAATCATGGAAAATCAGAAGTTCGGTTCGAGTCAATTCCTTGAACAGGTGAACTATCAACGGGCACTGGAAGGCGAATTGGCGCGCTCGGTGCAATCGTTGTCCGCAGTACAAAGTGCGCGCGTGCATTTAGCCATCGCTAAACCTTCAGTATTCTCCCGGGAACGACAGCAACCCAGCGTTTCCGTTTTACTCAATTTGTACCCAGGCAGAGTGCTGAGCGTAGAACAAGTCAGTGCCATTGTGCATCTGATGTCAAGCAGCGTCCCCAATTTACCCGTCAAAAATGTAACGGTTGTGGATCAGAACGGTAATCTATTAAGCACTCAAAACGACAAAAAACACGACTCCAGATTTGATGCCAAGCAATTAGAATATATTCAAGAAATTGAAGAAAACTATATACGCCGGATCGAAGCCATTTTGTCGCCTATTACGGGAGCAGCCAATGTCCGGGCTCAAGTAACCGCCGATGTCGATTTTTCCCGGGTTGATCGTGCCGAGGAAATTTACCGGCCCAACAACACTGAATCCGAAGGCGCTTCGATTCGAAGCCAGCAAACTCATGAATCAACCTCGATTGGTTCAAAGTTTGACGGCGGAATCCCAGGCGCGTTATCTAACCGGCCGCCTGAGCCAGCTACTGCGCCAATTGAAGCTGGAGGAAAAAAACCCGGGGGTGAAAATGCGGAAGGTGAAGAAGATGCCAATAAGGAAGCGCCCCCGATTCCTACCGATAAGAAAAAAGAATCGACCACGAATTACGAGGTCGATAAAACCGTACAGCATACCCAGCAATCCAGCGGCAACATCAAGCGGTTATCAGCGGCTGTCGTAGTCAACTACAGGAAAAAAGTCGATGAAAACGGAGAAGTAACTTACGAACCGCTCAGCGCGGATGAAGTTAAGGAAATCAATAACCTTGTCCGGGAAGCCATGGGCTTTAGCGAGAAACGGGGAGATTCACTGACGGTTACGAATAGCATATTTACCGACGACACCGCGCCGGTACTAGAAGTACCGCTGTGGAAAGATCCGGATGTCGTTATGTTCGCGAAAGATTTTGGAAAACAATTGTTAATAGCCGCGGTGGTATTATTTTTCTTGTTGAAAATTTTCAAGCCATTCTTGAAAAGTCTAGCACCCCCTCCACCGCCAGCCCCTGAATTAACGGATCAGACTGCGGCTTTAGCAGCCGATGGAACACCCATAGAAGGATTGCCCGACCAAATGGACGGCGCCTCCATGCAGCAAGCATTACAAAGATCAATATTCGAAGAAAATTTGAAACGAGCAAAACAGCTAGCGATGGATGAACCTGCCATCGTGGCGAATGTTGTCAAGGATTGGATGACTAAGAATGGATGACGAAGGAATTAAAAAAAGTGCAATTTTGCTGATGACCCTGGGAGAACAGGAAGCCGCATCTGTCATCAAGCTGCTCGGACCTAAGGAAGTACAACGGTTGGGCGAAACGATGTCAAAATTACAAAACATCACGCGCACTGAGATTGAAACCGTCGTCACCGAATTCTGCAGTGAGGCGGAAGGAAGAACAACACTCGGACAGGACTCCGCCGATTATATCCGCAAGGTACTAACCAGTGCGCTAGGAGATGAAAAAGCAGCCAACTTGATCGATCGCATTTTGCAAGGCGGCGATACCAGCGGCATTGAAGGATTGAAATGGATGGATGCACCATCGGTGGCCGAATTGATCAAAAATGAACATCCGCAAATCATCGCGACTATTTTAGTGCATTTGGAACGAGATCAGGCCAGCGAGATATTAAGTCTTTTCACCGAGCGATTGCGTAACGACACTTTATTACGTATTGCTACACTCGATAGTATCCAGCCAAATGCATTGCGTGAACTGAATGAAGTATTAACAAAATTACTATCAGGCAGCAACAGCATTCGCAAATCCGCCATGGGAGGCGTACGGGCAGCGGCTGAGATTCTCAACTTCGCACCATCCGCTCAAGAAGCCAGCGTCATTGAAAACATCAAACAGTATGACGAAGAACTGGCTCAGAAAATCATGGACGAGATGTTCGTGTTCGATAACCTGATCGACATCGACGATCATGGTATCCAATTACTGCTCAGGGAAGTTCAATCGGAATCCCTGATTATCGCGTTGAAAGGCGCACAAGAAGAATTGCGCCAGAAAATCTTTAAGAATATGTCGCAGCGTGCCGCTGAGGCTCTCCGTGAAGACCTTGAAAGCAAAGGACCGGTTCGTGTCTCTGAAGTTGAAGCCGAACAGAAAGAAATTCTTAAGGTGGTTCGCCAGCTGGCTGACGATGGACAGATTGTGCTGGGTGGCAAGGGCGATGACGGATTCATATAATCGACCGGCTCCAATATTTACCTGCTATTCGGCACAAATTTGAAGGTTGAGCAAAATGATTACAAGTGACTTTATTCCGAAAGACAAACAAAACGGCTATCAGCGCTGGGAGCTGGATTCCTTGGAAACGCCCGAGTTCCAGGAGAAAGATCAAGATCATGAAACCGAAAATCCTATCGAGGAAGAACTGAACAAGGTTGTACCTCCTACCGAAGAAGAGATAGCAGCGGTTTTTCAGCACGCTAAAGAAGAAGGTTATGAAGCCGGCCTCCAGGAAGGTAAATCAGTAGGCTATAAAGAGGGTCGAGAAATCGCGGAAACCGAAGTTAAAGCGGAAATTGCGCGGCTTCAAATGCTGTTATCAAAGCTGGATCATGATCTTCATGCGCTCGATCAACAAGTCGCCAATGACTTACTCGATCTAGCTATCGCACTTGCCAAAAAGGTCGTAGCGCAAGCACTGGAATTAAATCCCAAGCTGATCATTCCGGTCGTACAAGAAGCAATCCGAAATTTGCCTAACGTCATGAATCATCCCCGGCTTTTTTTACACCCGGACGATGCAGCCCTGATCAATGCGCATCTAAGCGATCAGATGGAACAGGATAACTGGCAAGTTCGCGAAGATCCACAAATCGTCAGAGGCGGATGCCGTATCGAAGCGGGCGGCAGTGAAATCAACGCAACCCTGGAAACACGTTGGCATAGAGCGCTTGCTGCGATCGGTCAGAACAGTGACTGGTTCGATGGATCAGAATAATATGACCCGCCTTGAACAATGGAGCGGTTTCCTGCGAAACTCTGCACAACTGGTTGCACCCGCGAACCCATATCTATTGAGTGGAACAATTACTCGAGTTGCCGGATTGGTCATGGAAGCCGTCGGACTCCGGTTAGCGGTCGGCAGCAGCTGCACAATATTTCTCTCAAACGGTCATCAGGTATCGGCGGAAGTGGTCGGATTCGCAGGCGAGCGGATTTTTTTGATGCCGTCCAGCGATGTCTACGGATTATCGCCGGGTGCCAAAGTTGTGCCAGCCGAAGTTACTGTAGAGCCACCGCAGCTTGGACACTTGAAACACCCGCGAAGACGTGCGGCCGACCGGGCCAAGCATATCACTGCCGGACCTGAGCTGCTAGGCCGGGTATTGAACGGCCTGGGCGAACCGCTTGATCGCCTCGGTCCAACGCATGCGCAACATAGCGTACCCTTATACAGCCGCCCTTATAACCCCTTAGAGCGGATCCCCGTGAGTGAACCGCTCGATGTCGGTGTGCGCGCGATCAACACACTGTTGACTGTCGGACGCGGTCAGCGCATGGGATTATTTGCCGGTAGCGGCGTTGGCAAAAGCGTGCTGCTCGGCATGATGGCGCGTTATACCTCTGCAGATGTCATCGTAGTGGGATTGATTGGCGAACGCGGACGCGAAGTTAAAGAATTCATTGAAAATATTTTGGGTGAAGACGGACTCGCCCGTTCCGTCGTCGTAGCGGCGCCTGCCGATACCTCGCCGCTGCTGCGTTTGCAAGGTGCGGCCTACGCCACCGCAATCGCCGAATACTTTCGCGATTCCGGCAAGCACGTCCTGTTGATCATGGATTCTTTAACCCGCTACGCGATGGCGCAACGGGAGATTTCCCTGGCAATCGGCGAACCGCCCGCGACTAAAGGCTACCCGCCATCGGTTTTTGCCAAACTGCCGCAATTGGTCGAGCGCGCCGGCAATGGCAATCAGAAAAATGGCTCCATCACTGCTTTCTATACCGTATTGACCGAAGGTGATGATCAGAATGACCCGATCGCCGATAGCGCACGCGCCATTCTGGACGGTCATGTGGTGTTATCGCGCAGACTTGCCGAAGCAGGCCATTACCCTGCCATCGATATTGAAGCTTCAATCAGCCGCATCATGACCAGCATTGTCCCGCAACAACAAGTCGATAGGGCGCGGCAATTCAAATCGTTGTATTCACGGTATCAACGCAGCCACGACTTGATCAGTGTCGGTGCCTATGTGGCCGGTTCTGATCCTGAATTGGACCGTGCAATCAGACTCTACCCGGCATTCGAGAGATTTTTGCAACAAACGATGACGCAGCAGGAAAGTTTTGATACGAGTATCGCAAAGCTATCGAAGCTATTTGAGTTCGATGGCAGCCGCTAATCGAATGTTTCAGCAACATGTCCAAACCGTCATCTCTAAAAATTCTGCAGGATTTAGCCAAACAGCAAGCTGACGCCGCAGCCAAACAGCTTGGCAAGCTCAATTATCAGCAGCAGGAAGCGGAAAAAAAATTACAACTGCTTTTGCAATACCGCAACAGCTATCAATCAAACCTTGAAAACACCAGCGGACAAGGAATTGATCATATCCAGTGGCGCAATTTCATTGCTTTCATGAGTAAATTGGATGCTGCGATTGCCGAACAACAGCAAGCAGTGCTGTATATGCAAAACAAGAAAACAGCCGGAAACAACGAGTTTCTGTCCTGCCAACGCAAGCTAAAGTGCTACGACACACTTGTTCACCGCCAGCAGCGCGCCATAATGCAACAGCAACTGAAAATTGAACAAAAATTGCAAGACGAATTTGCCTCAAACACGATCCGGCAAGCTCCCTATCCGCCTAAATCCGATTCATAATTTAACCGAGACCCATTGAACTGGTATGGATATTGCATAACTTCATCTGAAATTAACCCAATCAGCGAGAGAAATTTATGCTAAACATGTCGGTTGCACCTTCAATAAAAGCGCCAGCAGGTAATTCCGCCGCCATGCCGGATTCTGGTTTACTCGGTACCTCGGAGCCTGTTTCGGAAGAATTCAGCAACATCCTGGAACGCGAAGTTTCACAAACAACCGATTCGCGCCAGCAATCCACTAATGGCAACAATACCAAAACCGAAGAGCACCCCAAAGAGGCTGAAACTACGGCGGCAGAGAATGTCAATGCCGAAACAGCCAAGACTGCGGCGGCTGAAACCCCCAGCAGCTTTATCCAGAATCTGTTGACCGATCCAACACTGGGATTCAGACCCAACCAACCGATCGATCAATTGAGTAGGCTGCCGGAGCCGGTATTGAAAGCGCCTTTAGCGGATATATTGGGAACAAAGTTGCCTACTCAATTGAATCCAATGGCTTCTCACAACAGTGAAGCGGCGCTCAATCCGGCATTTCCTGCCGTTAACCAATTGTTGCAGCAAACCCAGGCCGCTGGCAACTTGAATTCCCAAGCCAACCAATTCTGGCAAATGATGGAAACGGCAAATTCTGCCGCCAACGGCAGATTATTACCATTAGCTACTGAATTGAGCGAAACCATCGCAATCGATACCAACGAATCGCTTCCGTCAATTTTCGAAGAATCGAATGCTTCACAATCGCAGGGTTTAAGTAATGCAACGGTCACGAGCTCATCCACCGCTTCTACAAGCGAAGTTCACGTGCATCAACCTGTTGGTCAATCCAAGTGGGGAGGCGAATTTGCGCAGAAAGTTGTATGGTTGACTTCACAGCAGCAGCAAGTTGCTGAAATTCATCTGAATCCTGCGCATTTAGGCCCCGTTGAAGTGATGCTGACGATTACCCAAGATCAGGCAACCGCACAGTTTTTATCACCCCATTCAGCGGTACGGGAAGCAATTGAACAAGCCTTGCCTAAATTACGCGAAATGATGGCCGAAAATGGCATTCAATTAGGTAATGTAATGGTCGGCTCCGATTCGTTTCAACAGGAAAACAGACAGCAACACGCCGGTTATTCCGATCGGGGTACCCCCCATGTGACGGATTCGACTCAATCCAAATCCACAAATCAAATCGAAGCAATAGCGGCACCTGCCAGACATCAAGGCATTGTGAACACCTATGCGTGATCGTCGATGAATTCGAATTAACCACTGACTCAACTTACCGCGCGCTATCAATCACCGATAGCGCGCTCTGAATATCTTTATCTCAAAATGTCCCAGCCTTAATTCCTTCTGAGGACGATGACTCAACGATTTCGGATCGTGATTCACGTAAATCCGGGTAACTGGAAATAGCGATATTATTTCAGTGTTATTTGCGGCATCAATGGATGCCGCAGTCAAAGATAATTGATTTCGTCAAATTTGGAGTTAAACAAATGTCGAAATCAAATACCGCAACAGCAGCACCAGCCGCCGAAGGCGGCAAAAGCAAAAAAGGACTCATAATAGTCATATTGATCGCAATCCTCGCAATCGGCGCAGGCGCCGGCGGCACTTGGTACTTCATGCAGCAGGCCGGCGATGAAGAAGCCGAAGAGGAAAAACCAAAACCGAAAGCAAAATTAAAACCCACTACCTTCATTGATCTGGAGGTGTTTACGGTCAATCTTCAACCGGAAGAAAGCGGTCAGTATTTGCAAGTCGGTTTGACTGTGAAAGCCAGAGAAACGGAAGTAGTGCAAGAAATAGCCAAGCAGATGCCGTCCATACGCAACCGCATCCTGATGCTACTGTCCAGCAAGAAAGCCGTGGAAATCTCCGGCATTAACGGAAAACAGCAGTTAAGCCAGCAAATTGCAGATGAAATCAGGCAATCGCTCGACTCCGAAGATCTTCAGGAAGATGTCCGGGAAGTATTATTCACTTCCTTTGTAATTCAGTAATTCGCAAATGTCCGAAGATTTCCTCTCACAAGAAGAAGTCGATGCACTCCTCAAAGGTGCAACGGGTGATAGCGATGAAGCTCAGGAAGAGGAAGATAAAGGTGGTGTCCGTCCCTACAACATCGCGACACAGGAACGGATCGTTCGCGGACGGATGCCGACCTATGAAATCATCAACGAGCGCTTTGCGCGGTTACTGCGTATCGGTTTGTTTAATTTCATGCGGCGTACGGTAGATATCGCCGTCGGACCAGTAAAAGTGATTAAATTCAGCGAGTTCGTGCGCAATTTGGTAGTGCCGACAAACCTGAACATGGTTCACATGAAACCGTTGCGCGGTACTGCCTTACTGGTTTTCGATCCCGATCTGATTTTTCTGATCGTTGACAACTTGTTCGGCGGTGACGGTCGTTATCACACGCGGGTTGAAGGAAGAGATTTTACTCAGACCGAACAGCGGATCATTCAACGATTGCTGGATGTCGTTTTCGAAGAATATGAGAAGTCCTGGAAATCAGTCTATCCGGTCAATTTCGAATACATCCGCTCCGAAATGAACCCGCAGTTCGCCACGATCGCCACGCCGAATGAAGTGGTTGTTTCCGTCACATTCGATATCGATATGGGAAACAAGGGGGGCGGACTGCATGTGTGCATTCCCTACTCCATGGTGGAACCGATCCGCGACATTTTGTATAGCGCGCTGCAAGGCGATCATATGGAAGTGGATAAACGCTGGATCAAGCTGATGTCACAGCAAGTACAAGGCGCTGAAGTGGAACTGGTCGCAAATCTTGGGCATACGAAAGTGACTTTCGAGCAAATTCTGAGCATGCAAGTGGGGGATATCATTCCGCTGGAAATCCCTAAAACGATTACCGTCAATGTCAGCGGCGTACCGGTACTGGATTGCCGCTACGGCACGATGAACGGGCGCTATGCGCTAAAAGTAAACACGCTGATTTCACAATCGGAAACTGAAAATTAATTGGAGCAAATATGACTGAACCAACCACCAGCGATCCAGCGGAAACCGATGACTGGGCAGCCGCTATGGCCGAGCAATCAGCCGCCGCACAAAGTGATGCACAAAATGAAGAAAATCCGGCTGACGATTGGGCAGCCGCAATGGCCGAGCAAGAATCGGCCACCAACCCATCGGATTCGCAATCCTCAGGTTCAGCGCTCAATGCGCAATCGGCATCAGCATCAGTTTTTCAGGAATTCTCAAAAGACGGCGGTGACAATAATACCCGCCATGACATTGATCTGATTCTCGATATTCCCGTTCAGATGACGGTTGAATTGGGCCGCACCAAGATAGCCATCAAAAACTTGCTACAGCTTGCACAAGGCTCCGTGGTTGAATTGGACGGCATGGCCGGCGAACCGATGGATGTGCTGGTTAATGGCTGTTTGATCGCACAAGGCGAAGTTGTTGTGGTCAATGACAAATTCGGTATTCGATTGACCGACATCATTACCCCCAGCGAACGCATCCGCAAACTCAACCGCTAGAACTGAACCATGTTGAACCGATCCCCGGCTTTACTGTTAATGCTTTCCCTTCCGGTATTTGCCGATACCGCAAAACCAAATTATGTGCCGCCGCCTTCTGTCATATCCACGGATAACATGCTGCAAATGATGGGCGGCTTGTTATTGGTGCTGATGATCATCGGCGGCGCTGCGTGGTTGCTGAAACGCTTCTCGTTGATACCGGCAACCGCAGCGGGCGTCATCAAGGTTGTCGCAGCCAGCGGTGTCGGCCAGAGAGAACGCGTGGTCGTGGTCGAAATTGACAACACCTGGCTGGTATTGGGCGTGGCGCCGGGCCGGGTCAACAAGCTGCATGCCCTACAAAAGCCTTCAGACCCCCCCGGTCCCGCTCAAGCGAATCCAGCGGCGGATGCTTTTGCCGATCAACTCAATCAGAGTATTCATAAAGATCATGCTTAATCGAGCCAGTATAGCCCTTCATGCCCGTTTTCTGCGCATCATGAATCTTTTCCGCTGTAAAGCGAATACTTTAACCCGCCCCTTGGGAAAACGCCGCCTGCTGCAGCTACTATTTGTTGGACTCAGTTGCGTGGCTGTTCCGGTTTTTGCGCAAAAATCCGGCTTTCCGGCATTTACCAGCTCACCCAATCCTGACGGTAGCGCAACCTATACGTTGAGTCTGCAAACGCTGCTATTTCTGACTTCTTTGACGTTTCTACCCGCCGTGGTGCTGATGATGTCAAGTTTTACCCGGATTATCATTGTATTGTCTTTGCTTCGCCTTGCGCTAGGCACACAATCCTCACCACCGAATCAAGTGCTGCTCGGCATTGCGCTGTTTCTGACATTTTTTATCATGTCGCCGGTAATCGACCGGGTTTATCACGAAGCCTATGTGCCGTTTTCCGAAGATAAAATCAATATCATGCAAGCAGCCGAACAAGCCAGTATCCCGATAAAATCGTTCATGCTGCACCAAACCCGGGAAACGGATCTGGCCCTTTTTGTGCAGATCTCCGGCAGTGAGGAAATCGAAAGCCGTGACAACGTTCCGCTGAAATTATTGGTGCCCGCATACATCACCAGTGAATTAAAAACCGCGTTCCAGATCGGTTTTGTCGTATTCATTCCCTTTTTAATTATCGATCTGGTGGTCTCCAGCGTGTTAATGGCCATGGGTATGATGATGTTGTCACCGATGATTATTTCATTGCCGTTCAAATTAATGCTTTTCGTATTAGTGGATGGCTGGCACCTGATCATCGGTTCTTTGACGCAAAGCTTTTTCACTTAAAAGGAAACCTATCATGACTCCAGAAGGTGCAATGACAATCGGCCGGCAAGCGCTTGAGATTACCTTCATGATTTCCGCGCCGCTACTACTGTCGGCGCTGGCAACCGGCCTGTTAGTCAGTATTTTTCAAGCGGCCACGCAAATCAATGAAATGACCTTATCGTTCATTCCCAAATTATTGGTGATGTTTCTGGTAATGGTATTGGCCGGGCCATGGATGATCGCGATCATGACGGATTATATGCAGCGGCTGTTTTCCAGCATTCCCTGGCTGGCGGTCGGTTAGTTTCCGCACGGCCGCATTTCGCCGAACAAATTCACACATAACCGTACCGGTCAGAAAAGCCAATCCGTATCATGATCAATATCTCCACGGCGGAGCTGAACGTATTACTCGCCGCCTTCCTGTGGCCGCTCAGCCGTATTCTCGCATTGGTAGCCTCCGCGCCGATTCTGGGAAATCCCAGCATTCCGGTTCGGGTAAAACTGGGATTGGCGATCATGATCACCATTCTGGTTATGCCGATGGTAGAGAAATCGTTGCCGCAAATTGACCCCGCATCCGGCGTCGGCCTAATCATTCTGTTGCAACAAGTGCTGATTGGCGTCGCCATCGGTTTTGTCATGCGCATTGTTTTTGTTGCGGTAGAAATGGCCGGTGAAATAATCGGGTTGCAAATGGGTTTAGGGTTCGCCATCTTCTTCGATCCGCAAAATTCCGGTCAGATCGATATCATCGGCCGATTCCTCGGCGTGATAGCGAGTCTCGCATTTCTGGCGATCGACGGTCATTTGATGATGATCGCGCTGATTTCGCAAAGTTTTAGCACCTTACCTGTCGGAGTCGATACAACAACCGATGCAACCTTTTCGACACTGGCGCAATGGGGTAGCGAAATTTTTAAATCCGGTTTGCAATTGTCGCTACCGGTATTAACCGCATTATTAATCACCAACCTGGCATTAGGAGTTCTGACCCGGGTGGCGCCGCAATTAAATATTTTCGCCGTCGGTTTTCCGCTAACACTATCAATCGGGCTTCTGGTCCTGGCGCTCAGCATGCCTTTTTATACCCCCATCCTGGAACAGTTGGTTCATGACGGATTGGCTCTTATGATGGGTGTTGCGAATGTGACCGAAATCCCTATGCCGTAGAATTTCCGTTTCTTTTACAAGCCATTATCGCAAACCGGAAAAACGCAGGTATTGCAAAAGATATACAGACATTTTCCCCTGCTTATCATCACAAGCTCATCGCTCAAAAACTGCTACAGTGATTCTCTGTTTAGTAAAAGTTGCAGATACCAGCAACGGATACGATTTTACGCTTTGGTTAACAATATATGACATTTAAGTCACGGCTCTTCAGCTCGTTGCGCAAACTTTCCGCTTCGCAAGAAATTCATTTCGGCGAAGATACTGCTGCGTCCACGAACGATACGCCATCCGGCGATACACCGGATAGCGAGCCACAATTCGCATCGGCTGATGATATCAAGCATCTCCTCGACACCGCCTATCGCGATCGCATCAACGCCGAAGATCATGCGATCAAAGAAGCGCATAAGCGGATCGAAGCGGAAAATCGTGCGCGCGTAGCTGCGGAAGCCAGGGCGCGCGCCGAAGCAAGCGCCAGAATTTCAGCGGAGACAAGGAATCAGGCCGAAACCCTAGCAACCGACCAAGCCCGGGCTAGAGCAAAAGCGGAAACATTAGCGGCCCGGGAAGCCAACGCCCGGCGGGAACTGGAATTAAAAGCCAAAATACTGGCGGATGAAAAGATAAAAGCCGAGAAGGCGCTCAGCGCATTGCTCGAAGCCAAGATCAAAGCCGAAGCTTCGATCGTCGAAAAAACGCAAAACCGTATCGAGCAAGAAGCCGCCGAATTGGATGCGGCACATGCGACAGCACTCAAAGAAAACGAAGCTGCCGAAGCTGCCAGAATCCGCGCCCAAGCAGAAGCAACAGCACGTCTTGCGGCGTCTGCGGCCATCGAAGCTGAAACCAGCGCGGCTGCATTAGCTGCGGCAAAGATTCAGGAATCGCAAAAGCAACTGGCGTTGGCCCGCGCCTGCGAAGAATTGGAAAAACAGGCACTGGAAGCCACTCAAATCCGCACCGCATTAGAAGCGCAGCGGCAAGCGCAAGCAATTCAACGCTTGGATGCCGAGCGCAAAGCCAAAGAACAGGAAGAAGCGCGGCTGGAAGCGGAAGCGGCAGCCACCCGGACAGCTTTGGAAAAAGCCGAAGCCGAGGAAACCGCGGCGGAACAAGCACGAATCCGGGTCGAATTGGACAAACAAGCAATCCTTGCCGCACGGGATCGCGCTGAAGCCGAAAAAGCTGCGGCGGAAATAGCGGAAGCCATTGCCGCAAAAGAGCGCGCAACGGCGGATGCTGTCCACATGAAGCTGCAAGCGGATAACCAATTGCTCGTGGAAACCGAACACCGGAGGCAGCTTGCAGCGGAAGCGTTAGCAGCCGCCGAAGCAGCTTTGCAAACCGAACAAGCCGCCAATCAGGCGGCTATGGAAAAAAACAAGGCCGAGTCCGCTGCGGCCAAAGAGTATCAAAAGCGCATTAAAGCCGATGAAGCGGCTCTTCAGGCGGAGACATTGCGCAAAGAATCCGAGAAAGCCGCAAGAATTGCCGCCAATGAAAGGTTAGCTGCGGAAAAACGATTAAAAGCAGCGGCAGAATCAAAAGCCCAAACAGACACGTTGATCGCGCAAGAAATTCAGGCAAAAGCGGATTTGGAACTTCGTTTGCAAGAAGACGCCGAGCTGCGCGCCAAAGCCATGACCGATGCCAAACAAGCGGTTGCCGATCGTTTGGAAATCGAACAAAAAATTACCGGATTGGCGATCACCCGGGCACAAGCGAAAATCATCGCAACCAACAAGGCCAGAGCGCAACTGGAAGCGGAAAAAAACGCCACCCGCATTGCCCTTGAAAAAGCCCGAAAAGAATCGGCTGCGCTCGCCGCCATGCAAGAACGCATCACGCTGGAATCCGCAGCGTTGGAAGTTGCCGCAGCACGGGAGGCTGTGGAGTCGATGGCGAAAGAAGCGCTTTTTGCGCGCTCGCAAGCGGATAAGGAAGCAACTGCAGCCGCCACCGCCAGAATCCGCGCCGAAATCGCCGCCGCCGAACGCTCCCGTAACCGCGTCGATACAAACACCGCAAAAAAACCGCAAACGGCTGGACCACTAAGCGGAACACAAGCAACCGACCGCGTGCCGATCAAATCCAGGCGCTAACAGGCCGTTGAAAAACTATTCCACGCGCCGTTACTGACCGCCTGACAATGATCAAACCAACCACAATAATGCCAGACCGACACCAGCAGCAGTAGCCAGCATGCCGGAAACGCATTGTTTCGCCAGTAACGGACTGCCGACGAAGAAGATCAAACCGAGCTTGAAGCCGGTGTTGGAAATAAATGCCAGAGAAATAGCGGTGATCGCTTGCGTGGCTTCCAATTTATCGAGTTCATACAAACGCAAACTCGAGAGCGTGATGGCATCGACATCGGTCAAGCCTGAAACCAGCGCGACGGCGTACAAACCGCCGCTCCCGGCAATATCCGACAACCAGGTTGATAAAAACAGCACGCTGCCGTAGATCAATCCAAAAGCGGCGGCGGCGCGGATTTCGGTGGGGTTTTTGACTTCCGGCAAGGTGACTTCATGTTGCTGGTTGAGTTTATGCCACCAAAATGCCATCACGCCGGTTCCAAGTAAGAAACCACTGCCAAGCACTGGAATCAATTGCGGCAAAATAGCCGGGGATGCGACCGCGCTCAGAATCGTCAAACGGATCAGCACCGTTAGATTGGCAATCAAGATGACGACGACCGCAAGCTGGGTGAAATCCTGGTTTTCCACGCTGCGGCGGGCGTAAACCAAGGTCGTGGCAGTACTGGATACCAGCCCGCCGAACAAACCCAAAACCGCACCGTGGCGTTGACCGATCAATTGCATCGCTACGTATCCGGCCAGACTGACGCCGGAAATTAACACCACCATCAACCAGATTTGATGCGGGTTGATCGCTTCATAAGGCCCCAGATTCTTATCCGGCAACACCGGCAAAATAATGAACGTCAGCACTGCGAATTGCAGCGCTGAAATCAGATCCCGGCGGCTAAGTTTAGTGGTAATACCGTGCAATTCCGCTTTGAAATACAGCAACACCGTGGTAATGATGGCCAGCATGATCGCCAGCGTATCGTTGCCGTACCATACCGCCGCGCCCAAACCATAACAAACCAGTGCGGCGGCGATGGTGGTAGTTCCGGGGTCGGCGCTGTCGTCTTTGGCTCGCGCATAGGCGGCAATCATCATCATGCCGACAATCAATAAGCCGCCTAACAGCAGCCACGGCGTGGCTTTTTCCGACAGCATTGCGGCCAATGTGCCGAACAGCGCGACCAAAGCGAATGTCCGCAGCCCAGCGCGCGACCCCGGGCTGCGCTCGCGTTCCAGTCCGATCAGCAAACCGATCGCAAGGCTGGTTACGAAATGTGGCAAAGCTTCCAATTCGCCATTCAATGTAAATTCAGTGTGCATCGTCAATTACCTGGTTATCCGTATGAAACCAATGCTCCAGCAGAAATTGCAAGGATGTCTTGCCATTATATTCATTGATTTGTAAGCGATAAACCGCATCGATCACATCCGGCAGCGGATCGTGATGAAAAAACAGAATGCCGTCGAAAGATTCCGGCGATTTTTGCGGTTTTTGCACCGATTGATCCGGGCTGCTCGATATTAATTTGCGTAATTTCAGCTTCAAGTGTTTTTCGCCGACGATGCGCTGGCTTTCGACAAAAAAACGCGCGTTAAAAGAAGGCTGCGGAAAACCCTGCCCCCATACCTGGCGCTCGAGCGTTTCCGCCAATTCCAGATTGATGTCAGTAAGCGCCAGGTCACCGTCGGTTTCGATCACTCGCGTCAAGTCGGCAGGCGTCAGCAGCCTCTGCGCGGCTTGTTCAAAAGCTTCGTGGAATGCTTCGAAATCGTTACTCTGGATGGTCAGCCCGGCGGCGGCGGCATGGCCGCCGAATTTTCGGAGCAGTCCGGGGTGCTGTTTCGAAACCAGATCCAATGCGTCACGCAAGTGAAAACCATTGATCGATCGCCCGGAACCCTTCAGCTCGCCCTCGTTGCCGGGCGCGAAAATGATCACCGGCCGGTGATACTTATCTTTGATGCGTGACGCTAGAATACCGATCACACCTTGATGCCAATCGTGATCAAACAAGCAGATACTGTAAGCAGTCTGAAATTCCGCGCGACGGTTTTTAAGCTGCTCGTCGAGCTTGAGCAACGCGCTATCTTGCATGTTCGATTCGATTTCGCGGCGCTGCCGGTTCAGATCGTCCAATTGCTTGGCAATGTGGGCGGCATACGCGTCGTCATCGGTAATCAGGCATTCGATGCCAAGCGACATATCGTCCAGCCGCCCGGCGGCATTCAGGCGCGGCCCGAGCATAAACCCCAATTCATACGTCGACAACTGCCAGAAATCGCGCCGCGACACTTCGATCAAGGCATTGATTCCGGTACAAGCACGGCCTTTGCGGATCCGCTGCAAACCTTGCTGCACCAGAATCCGGTTGTTGCTGTCGAGCTTGACCACGTCGGCGACGGTACCCAGCGCGACCAGATCGAGAAAACCGGCCAGATTCGGTTCCGGCAATGCAGGCCCGAATGCGCCACGCTGCCGCAGCTCCGCGCGCAAAGCCAGCATCAGATAGAAAATGACGCCGACACCGGCGATATTTTTGCTTGGAAACTCGCACCCCGGCTGATTGGGATTGATGATGGCAACCGCAGCAGGCAATTCATCGCCAGGCAAATGGTGGTCGGTAATGACCACTTGCATGCCCAAGCGGTTGGCTGCGTCAACGCCGGCAACGCTGGCAATGCCGTTATCGACCGTGATCAGAATATCCGGTTGTTTGGTTTCATGAGCCAATTGCACGATTTCCGGTGTCAGGCCGTAACCGAATTCAAACCGGTTCGGCACCAGATAATCGACGATCGTGCCGAATTTACGCAAAATGCGGATGCCAACCGCGCATGCGGTGGCGCCGTCGGAATCGTAATCGGCGATAATCAGCAAACGCTTCCGTTCCGCGATGGCGTCCGCGAGAAAAGCGGCGGTGGTCACGATATTCTTCAGCTCCGCGAATGGAATCAATTGCGCCAGTTCGGTTTCAAGCTGATCGGGATTATCGATGCCGCGCGCGGCGTAGATACGCGCCAGCACCGGCGGCAAACCGTTGCCGCGGAGTGTCTCGAACGATTGCGGATCATACGGGCGAGTAGTGATTTTGGACATGTCCGGGCACTTAAGGAAATGCTGAATAATTGGCTAGACAAGCGATCTGCTGCATTGGGTGGTGCTCGGAAATTCGCCTATCACTATGATATGTCTCATTTTCTGCGCTCCATCCGCCTTGCATCTCATCTTGTTCTCCGAATTATTCAGCATTTCCTTAACGAACGTACAGAATTTATCGGGATAATCCCGTTATTTTGCCGGGGATTCGGCAGCCGCCGCAAGTTTTTCCACTTTGAGAACATGCAAGCGGCGGCTATCAACACGCTGTACGGTGAATTTGAACGGCTCGATCACCACTGATTCGTTGCGGTTCGGCACGCGGCCAAACTTGTTCATTACCAGGCCGCCGATCGTATCGTAATCTTCGTTGCTGAAATTCGCGCCAAGCACGTCGTTGAAGTTTTCGATCTCGGTGATTGCCTTGACGCGATAGCGTCCGTCCGCTTCCATGACAATATTGTCTTCTTCCTCATTGAAATCGTATTCGTCCTCGATTTCGCCGACAATTTGCTCGAGCACATCTTCAATCGTCACCAAACCGGCGACGCCGCCGTATTCATTCACCACGATCGCCATGTGATTGCGGTTGCTGCGGAATTCTTTCAGCAACACATTCAAGCGCTTCGATTCCGGGATAAAAACCGCCGGGCGCAGCATGTCGCGGATATTGAATTCTTCGGGATCGGCATAATAGCGCAGCAGGTCTTTCGCCAGCAGAATACCGATGATTTCGTCTTCATCGCCTTCGATCACCGGAAAACGCGAATGCGCGGCTTCGATGACAAACGGAATGAAATGCTCGGGCTTCTTGCTGATGTTTACGATGTCCATCTGCGAGCGCGGCACCATGATATCGCGGGCCTGCATTTCGGAGACTTGCATGACGCCTTCGATCATGCTGAGCGCATCGGAATCGAGTAAATTGCGCTCAAAGGCGGAGTGTAACAGGGTAATCAGTTGTTCGCGGTCTTCCGGTTTGCGGATCAGCAGTGCGCCAAGCCGTTCAAACCAGCCGCTTTTAGGTGGGGGTTCGTCCATAGTTTAAGTGTTTAAGTAAAAAAAACTGATCATGAGGCCTTGCACGGTTACTACGCGGCACGATAATTGCGTTAAAAATTTGCGAAAATGCTCATTTACCCCGTGTAAACCCCGCTTTTTCACAATTTTTTGCCTTATTCTCGTACCGCTCATGACCACCGTGCAAAGGTCTCATCATAGTAGTCTGTTTGTTAGCGCTGTTCTGCGTAAGGATCGGGATAACCGAGCTTCGTCAGAATCGCTATCTCCAATTGTTCCATTTCGGCGGCTTCGGCATCCGCGACATGATCGTAGCCCTGTAAGTGCAAAATGCCGTGCACCGTCAAATGCGCATAATGTGCAATCACGTCCTTATGCTGTTGCTGCGCTTCTTGCTGCACCACCGGAACGCACAATACGATGTCACCCGTTAGTGGCTGCGTATCGTCATACACGAAAGTCAACACATTGGTGGCATAATCCTTGCCGCGGAATTGCCGGTTCAAGTCGCGGCCTTCGGCTTCATCGACCAGCCGCAGCACCACTTCGGCGTCGCGCTGTAACGCGGCTTTAACCCAGCGGCGGAATTGCGGCCGCGCCGGCGCTTCACTGGATTCCGTCGCATATTGCACCATCAGCTTAAGCGATTTCAATGTCAGCCGGAATTCCGCTGTTGTTTATCGCGCTTGTCATAAGCATTGACAATCCGCTGCACCAGCGGGTGCCGCACGACATCATCGGTCAAAAAATGCGTGAACGCGATGCCGCGGATGTCTTTAAGCACTTGCTGCGCATCCACCAATCCGCTTTTTTGATGTTTGGGCAAATCGATCTGCGTCACATCGCCGGTAATCACCGCTTTCGATCCCAGACCGATCCGCGTCAAAAACATTTTCATTTGCTCCGGCGTGGTGTTTTGCGCTTCGTCGAGAATGATGAAGGATTGATTCAGCGTGCGTCCGCGCATAAACGCCAATGGCGCGATTTCGATGGTATTGCGTTCGAATTGCTTGCTGGTTTTATCAAATCCCATCAGATCGTACAGCGCGTCGTACAACGGCCGCAAATACGGGTCGACTTTCTGCGTCATGTCGCCGGGCAGGAAACCCAGCCGTTCACCTGCTTCCACCGCCGGACGCACTAAAATCAGCCGCGATACCAAACCGCGCTCCAATGCATCGACAGCGCTGGCAACCGCGAGATAGGTTTTGCCGGTACCGGCTGGCCCGATCGCAAAGGTGATGTCGTGTTCCTGAATTTGCTGCAGGTATTGCGTCTGACGCGGGGTACGGCCGTGCAGGTTGCTGCGGCGGGTCAACAGCGAGGGTGATGCCGCCGGTTTCTCCGTGAGATTACCCATCGGATCATCGCTTTTTTCCGGCGCTTCTTGCGGGTTCAGCGCTTCGATCAAACCGAGTTGAATCTGCTCCAAGCTCAGATGCTGTTGCGACTGATTGTAAAAATTGCGCAACACCTGCGCCGCCAGTCTGGTTTGACCGGTCTTGCCCGATACGCTGAAATGTTCGCCACGCCGTGAAATGGTGACATCCAGCGCGGTTTCAACCTGTTTCAGGTTTTCATCCAAAGCCCCGCACAAATTGGCAAGGCGTTGATTATCGGCCGGTGTGAAAGAAATTTCGAGAGGTGCTGGTTTCAAAATCTGGCTGTGTTATTACGATAACGTGATTCTCTCAGCGGTTACGATTCTTTGCAAGTACCAAAACCCTGTTTAAAACAGGCTTTTTCCTCGGAATGACTTCATCGATGGCTCTGCAAAGGGCTATTCATCGACCATTTCGCCGCGCAATGAATGTGCTCGCGCTTCGGTAATGCGCACGTCGACGAAACAGCCGATCAACCCCGGATCACCCGGCAAATTGACGACGCGATTGTTGTCGGTGCGACCGGCCAGCTCTTCGGGATTTTTCTTCGATGGTCCGTCGAGCAACACGCGCTGCACCGTCCCCACCATCTGCTGGCTGATTTTGCGGGCTTGTTGCTGAATTTGCGCTTGCAGCCGCTGCAACCGTTCCAGCTTCACTTCTTGCGGCGTATCGTCGGGCAGATCCGCCGCCGGCGTACCGGGGCGCTGGCTGTAGATAAAGCTGAACGATTCGTCAAAATTCATTTCCTCGATCAGTGCCATGGTCGCTTCGAAATCGGCTTCGGTTTCGCCGGGAAAGCCGACGATAAAATCCGACGATAGTGAAAGATGCGGACGGATTGCGCGCAGTTTGCGAATGATCGACTTGTATTCGAGCACGCTGTAACCGCGTTTCATTGCCGCCAGGATCCGGTCGGAACCGGATTGCACCGGCAAGTGCAAGTGACTGACCAATTTCGGCAATTGCGCATACGACTGAATCAAGCGTGTGGTGAATTCTTTCGGGTGCGAGGTGGTATAGCGGATGCGCTCAATGCCGGGAATGTCGTGCAAGCATTCCAGCAATAACGAAAAATCGGCGATTTCGCCGTCATCCATCACGCCCAGATAAGCATTGACGTTTTGCCCGAGCAAATTGATTTCCTTCACCCCCTGATCGGCGAGCACGGCGATCTCAGTCAGCACGTCGTCGAGCGGACGCGATACTTCCTCGCCGCGCGTGTATGGCACCACGCAATAACTGCAATACTTGCTGCATCCTTCCATGATCGACACGAACGCGGTCACGCCTTCGGTGCGCGCGGGCGGCAAATGATCGAATTTCTCGATTTCCGGGAACGTGATATCGACTTGCGAACGGCCGGTGGAACGGCGGGTTTCGATCAATTGCGGCAGCCGGTGCAAGGTTTGCGGCCCGAACACCACATCGACGAACGGCGCGCGGCTCACTATCGCCTTGCCTTCCTGGCTGGCGACGCAACCGCCGACGCCGATCAGTAAATCGGGATTACGTTCTTTCAAGTGACGCACCCGGCCCAGGTCGTGAAACACTTTTTCCTGCGCTTTCTCGCGCACCGAGCAGGTATTGAACAAAATAATATCGGCCTGCGCCGGATCGTCGGTTGCCTCCATGCCGTATGCGGCATGCAGCACATCGGCCATTTTCTCCGAGTCGTACTCGTTCATCTGGCAACCGAAGGTTTTAATATAAAGCTTGTTACTCACGAATTCACTGACACCCACTTAAAAAAATAAAAACCGCCGCTGCGGCGACGGTAACTGCTGCCCCTGGCTTTCCGCATCCTTGACCTCATCCGGCGTCAAAAACCACACGCGCTGCAAATAACCGGTCATGTCGAGTTGATAGCGGATCAACCCGGAATAACTCGCCATCGACGGCATAATGATCAGATTATCCACCCCGCGAATCTGCCCGCCCGGCCCCATGATGAACTGCATCCCATCGATGGTGAACTGCGGAAATGACACCGCCGTCAGATTGCCGAGCCTGCTGTCTTCCGGAAACTTGCGCGTCTGCTGCGCCACTGCCGGTTGCATCAGCAAAACGCACAGCATCAAAAACCACCACAATCGCATTCGCGTGTTTTTCATTCGGTCAGCGCTCGCACAGAAACCACCGGAACTCGAGAAAACATTCAAGAAACATGGATTTGGATTCTAAATCACTCTCAGGTCTTTGAGGGCGTAATGATACGCGAAAGCGAAAATCGATAGCAATGATTTTGTCGTTGTGAACACCTTGCACTTCCACTGATTGAAACAAAATCGCGCATTTCGCCGCACCGGTTGGTATATGCTTATCATCTCAATTACCGTACCCATCCACTCCAGCGAGGACAAAGCGATGACAAAACCCGGTCAGCCTGATGCCAACGAATTGAATATCCCGGAACCGGTTAAAATGCACCCGGCATGGCAGCGCCTGGAAGAACAGCGCAAGTGGTATGCAGCCAAAAGCGCATCCTGTAAAAATCGGTACCAAGGACTCCGCATTGCACAAGTCGCCTGCGCGGTGATGATCCCGGTTTTCAATCTAGCCGAACCCAGCATTGCCAAATGGCTGACTGCTTTATCCGGCGCCGCCATCGCACTCCTCGCGGGTATTGAGCAAATCAACCAGTATTCCACTTTATGGACGGCTTACCGCTCAACCGCCGAGCGGCTCAAGCACGAAAAATCCTTGTTCCTCTCCGCCGCCGGCCCGTATCGCGACCAGGATGAACCCGCGCGCCTGATTTTGCTCGCCGAACGCATCGAAGAACAAATCTCGACCGAGCATGCCAAGTGGATCAATGTGACCAACCAGGTAGCTGCGCAGGATAAGAAACAAAATCCTGGTGCATGACGCTGCACGGGATGCCTCTGCATGGCCTTCCTATATCCTGAAAATACAGATTACCTATGAATATATCTTTTATAGCGAAATCATTTGCCTTAAAATGGAATTTCCAAAATTCGCATGCCAGTTTTTCCACCGCCTCAAGAAGAGATAAATGATCTCATGGCGGCTCTGGGTGCCGAGCGAGAACTCAATACAAACTCAATCGAAAAGGATAAAAAAATGACCAAAAACCATTATTCAATACTGATTGCCGGAATTTTATCGGCATCGATCGCAATGTCTGCCAATGCAGGAACAGAATGGGAAATTAAAGTATTTGATAAGCACATGTCCTTCATTGATATTAACAATTCAGGGCAACTACTCGGATACGATTCTGCAATTAAGCGATACTTTATAACCGGACCTGATGGAGAAGGCATATCAAATATCACGGAATTCTCCAATAACCTTAACGTTAAGGCTTTTAATGATTCCGGTCAGATTGCCGGCAGTTTTCTAAAAGATGGCAGTTCTCATGTATTTATTACTGGCCCCAACGGAACAAGCATGGTCGATTTAGGTACTTTAGGGAAACATAGTTTAGCATCCGATATCAACAATTCCGGGCAGATCATAGGTCAATTTACTACACCGGAAAATAACACACATGCCTTTATCACCGGATCCAACGGGATTGGAATGACTGATTTGGGTACATTCGGCGGCAAGAACAGTTATGCATCCGCGATCAATGAATCAGGGCAAGTGGTGGGATGGTCACAAACTGCTGATGGTATTTATCATGCTTTTATCACAGGACCCAATGGCATCGGCATGACAGATTTAGGTACTCTGCCCTACGATAATGCCAGTCAAGCTACGGATATTAACGATGCTGCACAGGTTGTAGGATTTAGTGGATCCTATTCTCCTGATTGGGGTTATGTGTCGACAGGGGGATTCATTACCGGACCCAATGGTGAAAATATGATTCCTTTGGGTGTTGGAAATCCAAACTCTCCGAAAATCAACAATTCTGGACAAGCAATAGTGAATAGCGATCTGGGTCTTGCCTATTTTTATAGTGATGGTGTCCTAACAATGCTTTCAGGATTATCCATTTTTAGGGAAGTAGGTTTTGATGAAATATCTGCTTTCGGAATTAACGACAAAGGACAAATTCTTGGATCAGGCTACTCCCTAGAAGAATGCTGCAAACCGGTAGCCTTTTTACTTACCCCTATCTCGCCAGTTCCAGAACCTTCCACCTACGCAATGCTGTTGGCGGGACTCGGATTGCTTGGATTCAAACCATTCAAGCGGAAAATGAAGTTACCAACAAGCTGTTGATCATACCAACAGCGGGGATATTTTTGGATTGAATTAAAAAAACAATCCTGTATTTCGCAAGTATCGCATTTCCATCAAACCTAAATTTCTATCCCCGCCGGTTCAAACACCGCCAGCGATTCAATATGCGCGGTGTGCGGGAACATATTGACGACACCGGCGGCGCGCAGTTGCCAGCCGCCTTTTTGCACCAGAATGGCGGTATCGCGCGCCAGCGTTTCCGGGTTGCACGAGACGTAGACAATGCGCTGTGGTTTAGTGGGTGTCGCCGCCAGTGTTTCGGCGACGGCCAAAGCACCGGCGCGCGGCGGGTCGATCAGCACGTGGTCGATACGGCCGTGGCTTTGCAGCAGTTGATTCCAGTCATCCAGCGTCCACTTGAACAAATCGCGTACAAAGAATGCGGTTTTTTCCGCCAGACCGTTTTGCCATGCGGCTTGTCCGGCGCGCGCGACCAGCGTATCCGCGCCTTCCAGACCAATTACCTGGCGCGCACGGGTGGCGAGTGGCAGGGTGAAATTGCCCAGACCGCAAAAAAAATCGGCGACGACCTCGTCCGGTTGCGGCGCCAGCAATTCAACCACGCGGCTGACCAATTGCCGGTTGAGTTGATGATTGACTTGGGTGAAGTCGGCTGGTACGAAGGGCAGGGTAATGCCGAATCCGGGCAATTCCAGCGTCAACAGATCGGCATCGGCTTCCAGCATCGGTGCCGCGGTCTGCGGATTGCCGGGTTGCAGCCACATCGACACGCCATGCTGGCAGCCAAACGCGAGCAGTGCTTCTCGGTCCTCATCGCTGGGCGGATCAAGCACGCGCACGACCAGCACGATAGCGCGGGCGCCGACCGCCACTTCGATCTGCGGCAAGCGGTCGCGTATCGACAAACCGGCGATCAATTCGCGCAGCGGCATCAATAAGCTGGACACCTTTTCCGGCAGCACCGCGCACGATTGCATATCAGCGACAAAACCACGAACGCGTTCATGAAATCCGATCAGTTGGATACCCTTGCACCGCACGAAACGCACCGACAACCGCGCCCGGTGGCGGTAACCCCAGATCGGACCGTCGACCGGCGGCAGCAGACTTTCCGGCCGGATTTTGGCGGTATGCCACAGCATGTCTTCCAGTGCTTGCTGTTTCAGCGCCAGTTGCGCCGCTGCATCGAGATGCTGTAACGAGCAGCCGCCGCACGCGCCTTGCGAGAAACCGAAATGCGGACAACTTGGCGTTACTCGTTGCGGACTCGGCTGCAGCAGTTCGATAAGCCGACCGATATGGTTACGCGGTTTCGATTTCACCACTTCGTACCGGATCCGCTCGCCCGGCAGCGCGCCACCGATGATCAGCGGTTTGCCGCCGTGCTGCGCAATTCCTTTGCCGTCGAGTTTCAGCGACTCGACATCAGTTTCGAACCAATCGGTCATGACGGTTACCGCTTAGGTTGATAAAACAAGCCGGTGTTTCAGTTCGCCGCTCCCGCATCGTTGCCCGATTTACTGCCGTTGCAACGGATGGTAAACACATCGACCAAGCGGAAACCCGGCGATTTTTCCTGGGTAAAATCTTCAATCGGCTGATCGATACCGATGACATAGCCGGTCAAGCTATCGTCAGTCAATTTGAAACGAATCATGTGCCGGTAACGTTCGGAGCGGCTGCCGCCGCCGGCTTCGTTATTGTGACCGTTAAATGCTAAAGCCGCGGCAAAATACCAGCCCAGCCAAATACAACTAAAAACCGCACCTGCGAGAAATGCAGCCAGCAGCCGCAATCCGTCGACCGGGATAGGCTGGCCATGAGTTGCGGCGATCAATGTAAAAATTCCGACCACAAACCATGCAGCCAGCAGAAAATATCCCAGCCTGGTTTGATCGCTCAAAGGAAATTCTTTGTTTACCAAATGATCCAGCGCAAAAATCCGCCCGGCCAGCCATGTCGCCGCTGCTGCGGCAGCGGCGATGATCAATAAGCTCATCCAATCGGCATATAGCGCCAAACAAACCGGCACCGTCAACAACAAAAACGTGCACCAAGCGGCAATCAGCGCCAGCCGGATTTTCCCGGCTGCCTTGCTGAATAATTGTCCGCCCCAGAAATAAGCAACCGCGATCAAGCCGGCTGTCATGATTAACCACACGATGATAATCAACAAATTGAATGTCATGACGGACGTCGAATAGGTCCCATAACGCAACATGCCAAAAATCAGATAGGCGGCGGCTAACACGCCGTATCCCAAGAGAGGTAGCGATTCCCATGTAAATTGCGGATTCCATTTAAGCTTATTATTAAACGCGGAAAAGGAAAAAGAAATTTCGCGATGGGTTTTGCTGCGCTGATTCAATATATCCCGGTAGCGGCGGCTTATACAAAGCAGTAATACCGCGACCACACTCGACATCGCCATCAGCAGACCGGCCATCAACGGATGCGGCGACCGATCGTGACTCATCATAAGCAAGAATAACAATCCCGCACCGGCCAGCACCGGTATCAAAAAAATCTTAATGCTTCTCCGCCACTCATCGGGTCCGGCTTTGACACTGGCTTCCAGCGACACAATCGGTACCGTGACTTTTGCCATCAACTGCTGCAGTTTGCCGGGTTCCTTTCGCTCACCCGTCTGCTTCGGAGGTTTCGCCGCTCGCCACATGATGAGTAGCAAAGCCGCGAATAAGCCGATGGCGATTAGATGGAAGCAATAGCCGCTATCGAAAAAGCTGACACTCGCTCCGGAAAGATCGACGTGCAGGGCCGATTGGATTCTTGACAATAGGCCGTCATCATTCGCGAGCGCCGGATGAAAACCGTTAAAAATCTGCTGGAAAAGCGATACTGTGCTTTGCGGAATCGTCAGCGCAAAATAACTCAGGAATGCCACCAGGCCGCCAAACAGCCAGATATAACCGCCTTGCCAGACAGTCAGTGGATTGAGCAAAGCCCGCGTAAACAACTGGTGCGAATCTCTGCGGTGCGGATAATGCGCGCGCCTTGGTACCTCCGCCATATCGGTATGGCTCGGATGCAGAAACGCGCCACCGCCACCGGCCACCACCGACGCATAATTGGTAGTCGTGGCATTTTTTTGGTCGCTGCCCCAATAGCGCTCGTAGTGATGCGTATCCCCGGCGATATCGAGGCGGCATTTACCGTCCTCCAATTTGCCCGCGTGGCTTTCGATGAAACTCGGCTCCAGGCCGAGTCGCTGGAAGGTATTCACCAGCGCGCCATCCGGTTTCGCCCATTTGCCGAAAACCGTGCTCGGCTCGGGCGTCACGACGATTAATTTTGGCGGAACGTGCTGCTGCAATTCCCGCTGCACAGCCTCCTCACGGCTGCTATCGAACAGCTCGCCAGTTTCAACCAGCCTGTTACAGAAGCCGGACACGAAAAATGCTTGCTGACGCTTGTCCATCTTGCCATCTTGCGAATCGAGCCCCCATAACCGCCAGCCGAACGGTAATTGTATATCGACATAACTCGCATCTTGCGTACGAACGAAACCTTTCAAACCAAGCCGCGGGTCTTTCTCATCATTGTCAGTTCCCGTATCCAATGAAACCGGCTCGCGGAATTGCCGGTTAAAGCCATCCAGCGCATCGTAATAATCATGGTTGGCGGGAATACCGTAAATCGGCCGCCGGTCGACGATTTGACCGTTTTTGACCAGATCGTCGTAGGCGCAATTGAACGGGGTTTGAAAGCGCTCCATCAACGAAGCCGTATCGGCGACATGATAGGCAGTATCGCCGCCGACAAACAGAAATTCCCCGCGCGGCAGCCGTTGCGCGTGGCCGGCGTCCCCGGATAAGGCAACGGCGTCTCCCGGGCGCTGGTCGGTGCTGTCAACGACCCAGAGATCGCTCATGCACAAATAACCGATGTTGTAGACAGCCCGCATGCCATCGCCGGTATCGGCGATGAAATCGAACCAGTAAGCATCCTGGGCGTGGTCTTTATCCGGCGCTTGAATGACCGTCGCTTTCATCCAGTCTTTGGGATCTTGCTTGTCCCCCATGAAGGTGTAAGCCGCGATCAATTTCAGCCCTGCCAGCAGCTCTCGCCCCAGCAGCCATGCAACAGGCGGTTTAAACTTGGATTTATTACAATTGCCGGTATCGTTCATGGGGGGTAACCTTCGATTCGGTAGTTGAAGACAATGGCGATGTTCACACTCAAGAAAAGCTCAAGCATTGTAGCCGATATTTACACTTACTTTACCCGGCATCGGCCTTGTCGCCCGGAGGAAATAAGTCCTCCGGGAAGTCTAGCAGGCCGTTGAAAAACTACCTGCGTTGCCGCTACGGTGTTAAAAACAAGCTCAAAATGCTCATTTATACCGCATAAACTGCGCTTTTTCGCCTGTTTTTGCCTTGTATCGGCTGCCTCGAAAACATTTTTCAACGGCCTGCTAGGGAAAGTTGCTCAGACTATCGCCAGCTCAGCACCACATAACGCGATACGTCTTCGTCACGCACCAGCAGCAAGACTTTATTGTTGGCGCTGCTCTTCACCGCCTGATCAAACTCGGCGGCGCTGTTAACCGTCTTGCGATTGACTTCGAGAATCACGCTGCCACGGCTGATGCCAGCCATCATCGCGACCGATCCGGGCGCCACCTCGGTGACGATAACGCCTTTGCCGGGCTTGATACCAAACTGCCGCGCCACTTCGGCGGTAATCGACTGCACCGTGATACCCAGTTTGTCACTGGCTTGCGAGCCTTCCTGCGCCACTTGCTTACTGTCTGGAAGCTTGTCGATATTCACCGATACTGTGCGCTGCTTACCGTCGCGGATGATGTCGAACGTTACTTTGCTGCCGGGTTGTTCCGCCGCGACGCGATTGCGGAATTCACCGGTATCGCTGACCGGACGGCCCTGGAAATTGAGAATGACATCGCCGGGCTTGAGACCCGCTTTTTCAGCCGGTGAATTCTTGGTCACTTGCGCGATGAGAATGCCCTTGTCGGTAGCCAAGTCGAACGATTTCGCCAGATCCGGTGTCAATGGCTGGATCATGATGCCGAGGTAGCCGCGCACCACTTCGCCTTTCTCGATCAACTGGTTGGCAATGCGCTCCACCAGGTCGATCGGAATGGCAAAACCGATCCCCATATAACCGCCGCTGCGGCTGAAAATCGCGGTATTCATGCCGATCACTTCGCCGTCGAGATTAACCAGCGGCCCGCCGGAGTTGCCGGGATTGATCGCCGCGTCGGTCTGGATGAAATCTTCATAATCGTTGATGCCTAGCGAAGTGCGGCCTTTGGCGCTGACCACCCCGACTGTCAGCGTATGGCTCAGGCCGAATGGATTGCCGATCGCCACCACCCATTCACCCACCTCCAGCTCGGAATAATTGCCAAGCGGAATGGCCGGTAAATCACTCGCGTCGATTTCGATCACCGCGATATCCGATTTCGGATCGGTGCCTTTGATAGTCGCATCAAATTCCCGGCCATCGAGAAACTTGACGCTGATTTTGTCGTTGCCCTCGACCACGTGATTATTGGTCAGGATATAGGTTTTTTTACCCGGCTTGGCCGCGGCAAATACAAACCCTGAGCCTTGCCCGACTACAGAACGCTGCCGTCCCGGCTGTTTCTTGCCCGGTTCATTAAAACGTGGCATATCGGGAAAACGGTCGCCAAAAAACCGCTTGAAAAAGTCATCGCCGAACGGAAATTGCTGACCGTCTCCAAACGGAATACCAAACGGTGTCATCTGCGCCGCCTGGGTTTCCCGCTCAACCTGGATCAGCACCACCGACGGTGATACTTTGCGCGCAACCGCGGCAAACGCCTTACTGGTTTGCCGCAGACTTTCAACGCCGTTTCCTTGCGCCTGCAATTCGAGCGGCATCAGCAAAACGGCAATTAACACAATGAAAAAATTACGATACCGAATCATTTTATTCGCTCCTATGTTCAAATTTCGTTACGATCTCAGCTTGCCATAATTGGGGGTTTTGGTTGGGAATTACAAGCAAGCGATGTGAAATCATTAAATCTGGTAGTATTTTTTCATTTTAGGGGAAAACGCATGATCATTGTTATTTCACCGGCAAAAACACTGGATTTTGAAACGCCGCTGTCGACACAAACGCATACACAGCCGGATTTTCTCGACGACTCGGCGCTGTTGATCGATGCCTTGCGGAAACTGGAGCCCGGCGAAATCGGCGCGCTGATGTCGATCAGCCCGAAACTGGCAACGCTCAATTCCAATCGTTATTTCGCCTGGAAACGGCCGTTCACGCTGAATAACGCCCGGCAGGCGATCCTCGCCTTCAAAGGCGATGTGTATACCGGGCTTGACACCGATACCCTAACAACCGCTGACCTGGCGTTCGCGCAAAACCATTTGCGCATTTTGTCCGGGCTTTACGGCGTGTTGCGGCCGCTCGATTTGATGCAGCCGTACCGGCTGGAAATGGGCACCGCGTTCAAGAACCCGCGCGGCAACAATCTTTACGAATTCTGGGGCGACACCATCACTCAGGCATTGAACCGGGAATTGCAAAAACAGCCGGATGCCGTCTTGATCAACCTGGCGTCGAACGAATATTTTCACTCGATCAAGCCGGATCAACTGAACGCCCGTATCATTACGCCGATCTTTAAGGACGAGAAAAACGGCGTGTACAAAATCATCAGTTTCTTCGCCAAAAAAGCCCGCGGCATGATGAGCCGCTATATCATCCAAAACCGGTTGACTGACCCGGAAGGCATCAAAAACTTTAGTGTGGCAGGGTATCGCTTCAGCGCGAGCGACAGCGGCGCTGACGAATGGGTGTTTACCCGCGCCGAAGCCAAGGCAGCCTGAGGATGTGTAATTCTGCGAATCTTTGGGGGCATCATGAATAACCGTTCTAGCATCGAGTTGGCAAGAAACTACGTGACTTTGTCCAATAACCACAAACTGGATCTGATTAAGCCGTTGTTTGCCACCGATGCAACTTACCACTCCGCGTTTTTCGGCGGATTCCAAGGCGTTGATGCGATCTATGCGATGATGACCGGTTTTTTTACGCGCTTTCCCGATGCCTGCTGGGAAGTTGCAGCCTATGAAGCAATTGAAAATAATGGCGTGGCATTTACATTTATCATGGCTGGCACCGACACGGCCACAGGAGAGCAAGTGCGGCGGCATGGATTGGAACGCATCTATTTCACCGCCGAAGGACTGATTCAGCATATTGAGGTCGGTAAACCGGAGGAATGATGCGAATACGGATTAAAGGTCATGCAACACTTTTCCAGCATTCACCCGCGCCGAATCGTAACGGATTGTTGATGCGCGTTCCCGACGAATTGCCGGGAACGCGCATCAACTTCGCCCGTATCGTCAATTAATCAGCGTTTCCTAAGTTCCGATCACACCACCATCATCCTTTGTAATCACAATCACCGAAGAGCGCGGTTTCGCTACGGTCGTACCGGTAAAAGTGGTCGGGCCGTTGTTTCCGTTATCCGGCCAGGTTGAATGATCGGTAAAGCTGGTTCGCCAATCTTCACCCGGATGTTGAATGCCGACAAACATACTACGTCCGTCCGGGGTAGTGACCACGCCGGTTACCTCGCAATTCGGCGGGCTGGTCAGAAAACGCTTGGTTTCTCCGGTGGCGGGATCGACGCACATCATGACGTTGCCGCCAATGTTGATCCAATCGCCTTTGGCGTCGCCTTGCTGGTCGGTCTGAATCCACAAGCGACCATCCCGGTCAAACCACAAACCGTCGGGAGCGCCGTAATCGTCACCGTTGATATTACCTTTGTAACCGTCGGCGCCAGTGGAATTGTAGCTGCCGCCCAGCACTTTGACTGACGCCTTATCGCCGCATTGCGCGAAGATATCCCAGCTAAAACCGCTGGCACGGACATCCGCATTGTTTTCCCGCCAGCGGATGATATGACCGTAATCGTTATCCGGCCGCGGATTGGCGGCATCCACCGGCGGATTGGAACTGCCGGCATTGCTGGTGCCATCGGCCTTGTTACTGGATGCGGGCGTATTGCCGCGGCGGCTGTTATTGGTCAGCGTCATATAGATTTCGCCGGTGGCCGGATGCGCCGCACCCCATTCGGGACGATCCATCATGGTCGCGCCAAGCCGGTCGGCTGCCTGACGGGTTTTAATCAATACTTCCGCCTGGCTGCCAAAACCGTTTTCGGGGGTCAGACCGTTCTGACCCCAAACCAGCGGCAGCCATTCACCGCTGCCGTCGGCATTAAAGCGAGCAACATACAGCGTGCCCTGATCCAGCATATTGGGATCGGTGGTTTGCGGGTTGCCGTTCCATTTCTTGGCGCAAACAAACTTGTAAATATACTCATTCCGCTCGTCGTCGCCCATGTAAAAAGCGACATTGTTATAGCGGTCGATCACCACTTGCGCGCCTTCGTGCTTCATGCGCCCCATTGCAGTACGCTTGACCGGCATACTCCAGGGATTGGTCGGATCGATCTCAACCACCCAACCGAAACGGTTAGGCTCATTCGGATGCAAATCGGCGCGGAAACGTTCGTCCACTTCATGCCAGCGATACCCGAAGCCGCCTTTTACCACGCCGTAACGTATTTGTCCCTTGAGAATATTGAATTTGCGATCGATATCCAATTCACCGGTAACATCGCCGGTTTCATTGGAAAAATAACCGTTCCAGTTTTCTTCGCAGGCCAAATAGGTCCCCCACGGCGTATAACCGTGCGCGCAGTTGTTCAAGGTGCCCAGCACCCGCTTGCCGCCGGGGTCAGCAGCGGTTTTCATGAGCGCGTGGCCCGCTGCCGGACCGCTGATCCGGCACGGCGTATTGCCGGTAATGCGGCGATTGAGCGGCCAGTTGCGATTCACCGACCATTGATCGCGCTTCTTCTCAACCATCACGATATTCACGCCGTGCGCCGCTTGTTGCGCGCGTACCATATCCAGGGTAATCGAAGTTTTGGCGTAATCGGCGGCCGGGGTGATATTGTTAACCAGCGGCGGATCGCAATATTCGCTGTTGCTGACCAACAACCCGCGGCGGTTGCCTGTCAATCCCGGCAACGGAAAATAGTGCATGCCGTCGGTATGCGCGCCGTAACAATGCAACTGGGTGGCTTCGTCCATCGCCGAAACGGTATCCCAATGCGGTTCCTTGGTAATAGAATCGCCCCAGGAGATCAATACCTTGGCGGTGTAACCTGCCGGCACGGTCACTGCATCCGTCATCGGCACCAAATTCGGCGCAACCGGGTTGAAACTGATCGGCGCAACCGGGGATGGCGCAGCTTCGGCAAGATCTGCCATGCTGCCAACCACGGCTGTTCCCAACACGGTAATTGCGGTAATGCTCGCAGTGGTGCTAGCGGATGATTTGAGAAAATCACGGCGTGACAACGTATGTTGTTCGATAATCTCCAACATCGATAGATTGCCGCTGTTGTTTGTTGACGAATCATTGGTTGTTAATTTGCTATCCGGGTGCAAGTTGCTGCTCATTGTTTTCTCCTTAATTGAGTCAAAGCCCTGCAGCACTATAGCCAGTGAAAATGGCAGCTTAATTACACACAGATTAAAGTTTCTTGATAGCTATCTGATTGTTTAATGATCATGAAAAAAGAGAGGGGCTTGCGCCATCCCAGCTGACTTGATCTGGCATATCGCGGTTGATAAGCCAGTGAAAAATCAGAAACGGCAAGGTAAGCATTCAATCCGCAGGCGGTAACTGCCTTAAAGAATCAAAACGCAATCTGCATGCGAGAAAACAAGACTTTCTCGGTAGGCCGATGATTATCGATTGCCCCTTGGTTAAAATGCGTTTGATTATAGTCAATTTGAAATTTCACGTTCCGGTTGAGATACCAATTGATGCCGACGCCGAAATCCTGAGCTTTACTCACCGAGCGATCCGAATCGAATAAACCGTGCGCAGATGCTTTGGTATCAAGGTTCAGCGCCGAGTATCGCGTCACCAATTGCACCGCGCCAAGCGATCCGATACTTTCCAGAGAGAAGGGATTGTTAGGCCGCATTCTTCGAAAAGAAGCATCGCCATTCAACAGCACCCACGATAGTTGAACTTGAAAAGCATCATTCGTAACTTTGTCGCTAGCCGAGCCGAGCCTAATATTCTGCTGAGAAATGGTGTATTCACTCATGATTCCAAGCGGCCCAAAATGATAATAGAGTTGCGGGCCAATTCGCTCCCGGCTGCCATCGGCATAAGCCCCCGGCACGTATGTAGCAATCAATTGTTGCCCCGGTGAAATAAAGACGGGTAAGTTTGCATCACCGGCTTGGCTGCTGCCGTGTTGTGTTCCATAACTATAGGCAATCCCCAGTCCAAATCCTTCCAGAAATTCCGGTCCGCTATGTTTTAACGGATGCGCAAATACGCGAACGACAAAATCAATGCCGCTGCTATCTGAATTGATGATATTGCCACGCAAACCGGAACTGTTATCAACATTTCCGCTAAAAATGCCGAGTTGATACTCGGTCGTGTCCCAAAGAATTTCACCGAAAATTTGTGCGCCGATTTCACGATTGGGCGCCAAATTAGTTGGAAAGGCGCGTTCGTTAAAAGCCAGAGCCGTAGCTGATTGCAAACGCTCCAAGCCAAACGGCGGTTTGAACTTGCCGGCGCGTAAGTTAAACGACTTCATAAAACGGCGCTCGGCATAAACATCTAAAATGCCCGGTGTTGCAGCAAAACTCGGCATGATATAGAAACTATAGGCCTTGCCAAATCTGACTTCGAGCGATGGTTGAATACGCCGTAACAGCAAATTATCTTTTCCCAGGTCGGCGCCATCTTCAAAGTAACTGCGCGAATCCAATTGCAGAAAACCGCCTAACCGGATTTCATTGCGTCCTTTATTCCAGCGATATCCGGTACCGGAATCTTTAAAGAAAAATCCTGATTTTCTTTTCTTGCTCTTTTTCTTCTTAGCAGTATTTTTCTTGACCGACGGCTTTTGGAAGGTATCGGATGTATCTTCTTGAGCATACCCGTCCGCTGATACGAGGAAGCAGCATGCAATAGCCATCAGCACGCCTATCAGAAAAATTTTCATCATAAACTCAAGCTTCCGGGCGCATGACTATCGCATGCTTAGATGCGACTTATTGTTAATGCGCTTGAAAAAGTAAGCTGACGATGCTCACAGGAGGGAATGGTTGCATCGTCAGCAAACAAAAAATCAAAGGCTTTTTCACCCATTTCACCACGCCGCATGCTGATGGAAAACGAATGCGGCGAATCGGGGAGCAGTTCTAATGAATAACTTGTCGACAATCCGAAAGCATGCGCTTGCGCTGTCATTGCTTCAATCCATCGTTTCCCTCGTTCAAGGCGGGTTCTGCCCTGCAAGCGATCAATCCGCGATGATTGATTAAGCTCATTATCACGGCGATTGTCCCGTTCTCCGATCAAAACACATACGGGAATCTGTAAAAATTGTTCTGGATTGAAGCGCACCAGCGGTAGGCTATGGGATTGCATGATCCCTTTCGGAAATTTCAATAATTGATCGGGAAAGGTATACCAGCCTGCGGCCCCTAGCACAACTTTGGCGATACGATGCGGGTAAGCCATCATATAACGATGCGCAAACTGAGCGCCTCCGGAATAACCAAACAAATAGAACTTGCTTGCATCCGCACCAGTCAGCTGAGCGACCTCCGCTACAATGGCATTTAATGCAATATCCGCACGTTTTCCTTTGCGGCCCAGGCGTTGATAATCGGGAAATTCATCTTCGGGAAAAAACGGTGCAATCAAGACCACACCATATTTTTCAGCAAATGCAGCAAATTCCCTGGCGTGCTGCTTGGCATTCCGGGAAATCCCATGCACCGTGACAAAAATTCTGGCATTGCTCGCGCCTTGCTTTGGAATGTAAAGAAAATAGCTTTGTTGCAAATCGCTTTGCAAGCGGCATTTCTTGACTATTCCGCGCTCCATTGCTATCCGTGAAAAAGTTTCATCCCGCACATTGTCGATAGCTATTGCGTTCGCGGAAGACATCAATAAAAACATAAACGTAATCCTCCAGGCAATTCGCTTCAAACGGCAATCGCGTGATGAATGCCGAAAAACCGTGCGGTTGGCCCATTCCCTGAGAGAATTTCCGCAGGCGGCCCGGCTTCGATCAATTGACCTGCAACCACATACCAGATCACGTCGGCAGCCATGAGATGCGATAACTGGTGCGTAACCATCAGCACCGTTCCCTGAAACTCCCTGAGAATTTCATCCAAAACTTTGCTCGCTCGTTGATCCAAATTGGCATCCACTTCATCGAGCAGCAACAACGCCGGGGTTCCCAACAATGCGCGCGCCAACGCAATTCTCTGCCGCTGTCCCAGCGATAAACTCAAGCCTCCTTCGGTAACTCGCGTTTTATCGCCTTTGGGTAACTGCGCCAACAGCTCATCTATGCCGCATAACTTTCGCACCCGCGCAATCTCTTTATCCGGCGCTCTGCGCCAGCGGTAGCGCAGATTACGATCGATAGTGCCGCGTAATAGCGGCAAATCGGGACTAACCATGGCGATAGTCCGGCGGATTGAATCCAGGCTATGTTCAGCAAGATTCTGGCCGTCAAGCTTAACGCTGCCTTCCTGTGGATCCAGCAACCGGGCTGCCAGCGATAGCAGCGTAGATTTACCCGCGCCGTTAGGCCCGACAATTGCGACTATCTTGCCGGACTCGGCCACCGCGCTAAATTTGTTGAGTCCCCCGGTAACGCTGACCGCGTCAAATTCCAATCGCCCGGAACCCTTGATTAAATCAGGCGCATTATCGGTTTGTGAAGTGAGCGAAGGGCTATCCAGAAATTCCTGTATCCTCTCGCGTGCAATCGAGGCGCTATGCCAATACTCTTGAACGCGTCCCAAATCCCGCAATGGCGGCAACAAAATACCAACGATGCTGATAGCAGCCATTACCGCGCCGACACTGGCGGTACCGGCAGAGATGGCGAACATCCCTGCCAGTAGTGTCATTGCCGATGTCATCGCCACCGAAAATTCAGTAATTCCCAAAATCTGACCTGCCACGCGAGCACGCGCGATCATCGATTCTTGCAAGAATTGTCCCTGACGGACGAGCCGTTGCCGTTCCCGGTCGACTTGACCAAATACCTGAACCACCGCGATACTTGCAACCTTCTCGTTTACATTGGCTGCCAGATTGCATAACCGGCGGCGCGATTCAATCGCTGCAGCCCGCATCCGTTTGCCAAAAAGATACGTAAGCCAAGCGCCGGTTGTCAGCGATACTGTCACGGTTAAAGCTAATTGCCAGTGAATAATACCGAGTAATACTAACGCGCATACCGTCGACACGCCCGCTACTGACAGCCGCGCGAGTCCCATGCTAATCCAGCGCCGCAGCGAAGTCATATCGCCGACAAATCGCAGGGAAACACCACCGCGGCTTCGTTTTTGTAAGGTTCGCGGCGTTAGCGCACTGAGACAGTCATACAATGAAACCCGCACTTCGGCTGCATAATGCTGCCCCATCGATTCAGCGTCCACACGTTCAAGCATGCGCAACCAGCTAATGCTGGCTGCCGCAAAAATCAGACCGCCCGTCAGTAATAACACGTGGAGATTGAAGACTGGATGTTCTGAAGTCAAAAAACCGTCAAACAATTCTTTAACCAACCAAGCGGTTACAACGGCCAGCGCGGCTTGTGTCAAACCATTGCCAACCAGCCGGATAAACAACTTTCGACGATATCCGTGAATAATCAAAGGAATTTTCATAGTATTCTTTATGGTATGAGCCTAAATCGGATTTGGCGGCTCTACCGGAATGCTGTTAACCGGCCAGCACGCTATGACCGAGCGGTTGCCTCTGTTGAACTTGTAAAACATCAGCAATAGTACCCGATGAGAGTGCTGCCTTATCGAGTACCGGCAATCCAAGCGCCTTTTCTGTTTCAAAAATCGCTAGCGGCGATGCGGTCAATCGGCCACTGATCCCTGTGAGCGGTAATTTTTTTTGCTCTAACAGTTCTGCTCCCGCCACGGCTCCCATGGCATCGCCTGCCGCAAAAATCAGGCTATCAATGTTTTTTGCAAAAACCTTCGAATTCAGCAATGCGGCTGTCTCCCGTTGCAATAAACCATCCGCGATTTCTAAAACAATTGCGTTGATATTGGCGGCGCTTAGATTTGTCACCAGGATTTCAATAATCTGGTCGACTTGCTCGGCCGATAACAGGTAGGTTGATGGATAGCCGGCATGCGTGAAATCCAGTGTTAATTGTGAACCGGCATCGGTCATGAGCCATGTATCCCGGCCAGAACCCGTGCCTGTGATTTTGGCGGCCCCCACCCGGAAACCCGCATTCACCAGACCGCGAATCATGCATGCGGCCGTAGTTGTTTTACCGGCGTTCATTGAGGTGCCAAAGACTCCGACGGTATACGGACGGGGAAACAAATTGACGAGTTTAGGTAGCGCCGTATCTTTTATGTTGATCCGGCGATGATCGCTATCCGCTAACAAACCTATCGGCTCAATTTCCGTCGGCGCTTTGACGCCTGCATGACGGTAATTCATACGCGCCGCGATGCCGCCGGAAGCCACCAGATCACAAGGCCCCAAATCATCCGGGACATGCGCTTCATACTGATCCGGAGCGTAACGATTGCCATAGCATACGATAATCTCATCGCCCGCAAACAATGCCGCCCGGCGCCCGTGGGCCAATTCCAACCCGGAATGATGACCAATCTTGGTGACTCTAGCCAGCACCAGATCACCGGCGCGAGGAATCACATTTTCCCCATTCATCAATGCTACCGCTGTTTCCAATTTCTGATTTCGTGGGGTGTACGCCAATTTGGCTTTCAATAGGCGCTCTTGGGTAATAAACGATAGGTTCATTTGGTTTTCCTTTATAAACAGAATCCCACTCCATTGGAATTCATTTGATCAATTTGGGAGAATCGCCTCTAAAACTTTCCGATTAACCTTTAATCTGCGACGAGTTACTGAAAAAAAGGCGCAACAATTCCCTTTGCGGCAACATTCCCTAGTGAATGACCGCGCTACTACTATCCGGTTAGAAACAATTTTTGGATGGAAGGGGCTTACGCCCCTCCCGATTGACTGCTGATGGTTAGCTCAATACGCTCACATCATCCCAGCTGATTTGATCGGGCGCTACACCGACAAGCGTGATAGAAACATCCGTACCAAAGTCGACGATGAAGTTTTGGCCGTCATGCCGTATGTCTGTGACAAAACTGGCCAAATGATCGCGCGAAGTCAATCCAAGACCGGTATCGAATACCAAATCATCATCCAGCGATTTAAAATCGACAATGCGCAAGTGCGATGCTTCGCGAATCACAAAATCGTCGGAGCCATTGCCGCCGCTGCAGTCTTCACCCGCGCGTACCGCGATAAAATCATCACCGTCTGTAGGCGAATACCGCAGCGCGCCGGGAAATTTCGGCACGACACCCGTGGCATCTGACGATATTTGCCACTGTTCGGAAATACGCACAAACAACTTATCGCCATCCGCATCTGCATAGCGCGTAATCTCAGTGCCGAAAGGTTTTACTTCGGTGCGTACGACATCGCCATTGGCTTCTACGACATACGTCTCGGTGCCATCGTCATCGATGGATTTTGGCTTCAGAACGCCATCCTTCAGCTCATACACCGCAGTGACTTTACCGTCCACAATGTCGAATTTAAATACTTTATGACTGTGTCCGGATGAACTGTCATCATCATCAAAATCATCACTTCCTGAACTCATGATTATCTCCTTCGCTATTAATGTGATAAATACAATTTTTGCATCTATATTACACTTATTTATAAACTATCCTACCCAGATTGCTAAGACTCACTGAATCGGATTTCGTTGCGCCGCTGTCAGTTGACTAGCCCATTCGGCCGGTAAATTTTGCACCCAGCCGTTATAAACCAGCGGAATTGGCAATATCCCTTGTCCGCCCATGCCCGGATGCGCCGAAATGGTGTCATCAATGGCAGTGTTACCCGCCGCAAAGAGCCCCACTGCGCCGACAATGACCGCATCGGCTGGATTCCCATCGTTGTTCGGATCGACATCGATGATCAGCATCCGGTTCGAAAATTTGCTGGTGACGTAGGCATAATAACCGCCGCCTTGCTTAGCGCCGTATTGCACGCCGTGACAACCCGGATCACAAGGTAACATGGCTACCACCTCATCGGTTAGGGTGTTCACGATCGTGATCGTACCGGTCAGCGTATTGGCGGTTACCATGTTTTTCCCATCCGGAGATACCGGTGTTTGAATCGGCAATGCGCCAACCGGGCCTGTAATGGCTCCAGTAATGGGATTGTAGTTTGCTATCAGATTGATGTGTTTTATTACCCGATGGGTGTCCATATTGATGACCGTGATGGTGCTATCGAGCAGATTCGCCACGTAGTATTTGCTGGCATCGGGCATCATCCCAGTAGCTAGCGGATGGCTGAGCGGACCGCTGACCGGCAGGATGGATTCGATTCGATCGCTGTGGAAATTGTATTGCGTGGTATCGCCGTTCAGTACATTGGGGGTTACCATGATCTTGCCGTCATGACTCATCCAGTGTGCATGCGGATTACCCCTGCCGATATCGACGCGGCGCAATACTTGCGTGGCAAGTGGCGTAAGTTCCATCACCGAATCGGTCCGCACATCGCCATTGTTGGTGATATGAATCAGATCGGAATCGGTCAGCGTCATGACATGGGCCGGCGCTTCACCAACTGAAACATTGCGGATCAACCGGCCAGTTGCGCGATCATAGACCGTCAATTTCTTATCAAACCACTGTGTCACATAAATCACGTTTTGATCTCTATCGGTCCACATGTTATGCGGATTGTTCATTTTGATCGATGGCAATGCTACTTTGCGTTTGACATGCCAGGAAGCGCCATCCACTGCAGTTACCGTTCCTGGTTTATCTTTTCCCAGTGTTTCTTCGAATTGTGTGGCGACCCAAATTTCACCCACAGCCGGTGTCGCTGGCTTAGCTAGGGGTTTGAGCGCAATATCGTTGCCGTAGCGGGCATTGAGTACCGCTGGCAAGTTCACCACGCCAATGTCGACGCGCACATCGACATTCGGGTAGTTAATATGCCAAGGCGCATTGCTTGCATAGTTCTGCCAGTTACCCGGATTGGTCGCGATAAAGAAGGTCCGCAATAACCGCGTTGCCAGGTCGCTGCTGCTGGGAATCTTGATGCCATTAATCAGACTGAGATTGGCTCCGAGATCCAAACCAGCGGTGCTTGGATCGTCAACAATCACTGCACCGAACATATAAGGATGAATACTGCAAGTGAATACATACAGACCCGGTGTTGTCAGCGTCAAACTGTCGCCCCCTTTCTTCGGCTTGGTGTTAAAGGGCATGCCGGCCGCTCCGGTTGGATAGATTAAGCTGGTCCGGGTATGCACGGTATTGGAATTACCGGAAAAATTGACGCGCACCCCCGGCGCCGCGATGGCTATGGAACGATTACCGGCAACTGCCGCACCGGTGTCAAACCAGCGCCCCGGATGATCGGTTAATTCAAAATTGACTTCATTAGCGCCAGCAAAAGCAGTATTTGCCGGCAACATTATTAGCGATAAGGTCAGCAACGTAATCGAGATACAAGCTTTCTTTATTGCGGACACTTCGAACATAAAAACCTCCCTCTTTAAAATATGCAATAAGCATGATTGGGTTTACCGGATAACAATCCGCTTAAAATTTGCCGGCAGATAACCGTGTAAAAATCTCCCGCACAACTGAACTATACGTGGGAAAAATTTCCATGTCAACATTCTGTGTAACAATTTCCCACAATCAGCTATAATGCTTGCATTTTTATGTGAAATTGTTTTTCACCCATCAATCAATTTATGCATGGCGTTCGCACCAATCATTCGTATTCAACAGCTGTAATCGTGGCATTGCGCCGGATTTTGCGGCCGTTGGTGAAACTGATGCTGGCAAAAGGCATTACCTTCCCGTTCTTGTCTGAATTACTAAAGGGTTTATTTGTAGAAGTTGCTGACAGCGAATTCAGAATCGACGGTAAGCCTTCGACTGACAGCCATTTGAGCTTATTGACCGGCATACACCGTAAAGATATCAAGCGGCTACGAACTTGTTCGCATAGCGATGCCGAAACAATCCCGCAGGCTGTATCGCTGGGTACGCGCCTGATTAACTTATGGAGCAGCGATCCGCGTTTTCTCGACGAAAATAACCAACCTAAGCCATTGCCTCGTTTTTACAAAGACGGCGGTGACATTTCTTTCGAAGGATTGGTCACCAGCGTGAGCTGCGATATCCGCTCACGGGTGGTGCTGGATGAGTGGCTCAGGCTGGGTGTTGCCCATTTTGACGAAAACAACCGGGTTTGCCTGAATACCGCAGCATTTATCCCGGCCAACGGATTCGAAGAGAAAGTTTATTATTTCAGTCATAACCTGCACGATCACACAGCGGCAGCAACCAGTAATCTGCTCGGCGACAATCCGCCATTTTTAGAGCGAAGCGTATCTTACGACGGGCTCAGTGCCGATTCTGTCAAGAATCTTGCAGAAATATCGGAACAACATGGAATGGAGGCGCTGCTCGCCATCAATAAATCGGCAATGGAGTCTGAGAAAAACGATACCGGCAAAAACGTGCCGCAGCATCGTATGACCTTCGGTATTTATTACTATACCGAACCGGTTAAACCCGAAGCACCGGCCGATGAAAAAACAAAAGAAACATCACCCACGCCAGACGATCACCCCCAAGCCGGATGAACAATAACCTCCCGCCCGCCCTTAGGCTTTTCATTGCACATTTCGCAAGCGCTGTAGCGATCACCTTGTGCTTTTCTGCCAGTGCATTTGCCAAGAATAATTGCGATACCCATGCGTCAACAATTAACCCTGCAGTGATCGCGCAGGCGGATTCCGGGATCGGCGGCACCGGCATAGCACCCGCCGAATCGGGCATTGGCGGCACTGGATTGTACGCAGGCGGTATCGGTGGCACCGGCAACCTCGCCGGCGGTATTGGAGGAACCGGCCAGGTTGCAAGCGAAGGCGGCATCGGCGGCACTGGCATCATCGGTATTATCACCGGTTTCGCCAGCGTCTGCGTGAACGGTATCGAAGTACATTACGATAACACCACGCCGGTTCAAGTTGACGGCCGTTCCGCGACCATTCGCGATCTCGCGGCAGGGCAACTCATCGCCGCTCAAGCGCTCGGCAGTGGAACGGAACTTACCGCCCGTCACATCGCAGTCACTCATGCCGCGATTGGTCCAATCAGCTCGATCGATCATGAAAAAGGTGAAATACGCGTATTAAATCAGACCGTACAAATTACCCGCCTGGAAGATCGCGACAATCTATCCGCTTTAAAAACTGGCGACTGGGCTCAGGTCAGCGGCCACAGGCTTACCGGCGGCGCGATCGTTGCATCGCGGATTGACACCATACCGCCACGACCGGAAGCGAAAATCAATGGCTACATCACCCACATCGACAGCCAAGGCTTTGAAGTCAACGGTACGCGTGTCAATTATGAAACACCGCCAATTGCGGAAATTTCCCGTGGCATGGAAATCTCGGTTAGTGGCCACTGGCAGGGCGACAGATTGCATGCGCAACAAATACTAATAGAACCGACTCGTCAAAGCATCGGCAACGTGCAAAACATCGTTATTGAAGGATATATCCATGCGCTGGATGACAAGTCCATGAGCCTGGGTAACCGGATTGTGACACTTGATTCCGGGACCCAGATTGCGGGTGCCTCAAGAAGCGAACTGCGGCCTGATCAGCGAATTCAAATCAGCGGTCCGGTAGGATCCGATCAGCGCATTACGCCCGAACGAATCGAAATAAAACAGGAACAATCGTTGTATTTGCAGCAGCGAATTGATCACGACACCATCGATAACCGTCAGCAAGATCAAAACAAGTCTGGCAAAGACGAGCCGGCGCTCAAGTCGCTCGATAGCGGCAAAGACGGAAAAGACCGTGACGATAAAGACAACGATCAGAAAAATTCCGGTAGCGGCGAATTGAAAAAAGAAAGCGGTCATTCGTCCGATAAACAAGGTAATTCTGACAATAACGCCCGCTTAAACGATCACAACAAGCCATCCGGAGAAGAGAAAAAATCCGATCGATCCGAATCGTCCGGACACGAAAAATCCGGCGACAGTCAAGTCTCAGATAACTCTGAAAAAGCCAGCGATTTGCTCCGTGAGGAGGAAAACCAGGATCGAAACGATCGGGATCATGGCGGACACTCCGATCGGGATTCCGGTCACCGCGATACCGATCAGCTTCGCGACAATATCCGCGATATCGATGTTCGCGAGAACGTCAGTGATCGCCCCGAAATTCCCGGACGGGATTTCAGCCATCGTGACAGGGATTTCGATCAATAACTCACAAAGTTACTCATCAATGAAAAATTAATATTATAGTATTCAATCAATTAAACCATCTTTGCGGAAATTAATCATTTACTTTTTGATTAAATATATTTATTCTGAGTAGGAATATAAGCAGATAGTTTGTAGGAAATTCTGCTTACCTTTTCCAGCAAGTACACATTATTCATTCTCGAGAAAATCCGGGTACGCCAATCCGCTTTGAAGCAACTGCAAACATTACTAGATTCTTATGTATCGCTCTTTATCAACGCTTGCTCTTGTCATACTTTTGTTAGTTCCATTCTCTGCCGCTGCCAATGGATTAAGTTTCAGTACGGCAACCGATTTCACCACCGGTAATTACGGCGGCGCCAGTTCAACAGATATTTGGTACGTCCCTTTTACCGCCCGCTACGACAAGGATCGCGCATCCTTTCGGTTAACGATCCCCTATCTCAACATCTCGGGACCCGGAAACGTACTGGGACCCGGTATCGGCGGCGTTGACGGACGCGGAACACTTATTGGTGGCGGGCCTACCGGAGTAAGCTCTGGCAGTGGCGGTGGTATCGTCGTCTGCGATGAAGATAAAGAAAATTGCTCAGGAAAAAACCCGGGGCGTAGCGACGACAATTCCGGCCCCGGCGGTGGTGGAGGCGGTGGTGACGACGATGATGACGACTCCGATGGTGGTGGAGGCGGCGGTGACGACGACGGTGACGACTCCGGTGGCGGTGGAGGCGGCGGTGGCGACGATGACGACGACTCCGGTGGCGGTGGTGGAGGTGGTGGCGACGATGATGACGACTCCGGCGGAGGCGGAGGCGGCGGTGATGACGATGACTCTGGTGGTGGCGGTGGCGGCGGTGGCGACGATGACTCTGGTGGTAGCGGAGGCGGCGGTGACGACGATGATGATGACTCTGGTGGTGGCGGAGGCAGCGGTGGTGGAGGCGGCGACGATGACAATGAAGACGCCGGCAGTGCGGTTTCCAGAATAAAACTCAGCAAAGTCACTGCTGCCGGTTTAGTTGGCGGCATCCCTCTAGGAGGGCCGGATCTGCCGAGCTCCACACGCTCGGGTTTAGGTGACATCATCGCGGCATTTAGTTACAACCTGATTGATCACGCACCGAGCGGCATCATTTTCGATATTACTGCGCGTTTCAAAATTCCGACTGCCAGCGAAAGCCAAAATATGGGGACTGGCAAAATCGACTACGCCATTCAGGGCGACTTGTTTAAAACAATCTCCAAATTCACGCTCAGCGCAACCTTAGGGTACCGTTTTCTGGGTAATCCTAGCGGGATTACGTTTCATAACGTGATATACGGTGCCGCGGGTATCGGCTATCAATTGTCACCGACGGTCACCGTCGGTACCAGCTACCATATGGGGCAATCACCTGTGAGATTGGAAGACAGCAGGGATTTAACACTGTATTTGTCACAGCGAGTAACCAATCATTTCAGGCTCAATATTTACGGTTTACGCGGCTTCTCGGATCGCAGTCCTGATTGGGGCGGCGGCATCAATCTGCGCTATGTTTTTTAGAACAAGGACCGTGTCCGCGAACACCCTTTAATCGAAGGAGTGATCATGAGACCAGTAAACCGTCCGCTTTGCGCTTGGCCAGCAAGCAAATGAGATCGCAACCAATATGTGCTGCGGCTAATGCAGTGATTTGACCATGATCGTAAGGCGGCGACACTTCTACGACATCCATACCGACGAGATTAATCGCAGTGAAGCCACGGATAATACTGAGCGCTTGCGCAGTCGAGAGGCCGCCGCAAACCGGTGTACCGGTGCCGGGTGCGAAAGCCGGATCGAGACAGTCGATGTCAAAAGTCAAATAGGCTGCACGATTCCCCACAATCCGTTCAACTTCGGCGATGACCGCATCGGTGCCATGGCGGTGTACCCAAGTCGCATCCAGAACATGAATGCCCATAAAATCATCATTCCAAGTACGAATACCGATTTGCACCGAGTGCCTCGGATCAATCAAACCGTCCCGGACAGCTTTATAAAACATCGAGCCGTGATTCAATGAATTTGGCGATTCGTCTGACCAGGTATCGCTATGTGCGTCAAAATGAATCAAAGCCAGTGGCTCTCCAAATTTCTCCGCGTGCGCTTTGAGCAGCGGGTAAGTCACATAGTGATCGCCACCAAAAGTCAGCATGCGCGCCCCGGAATACAAAATATGCCGGGCGTGATCGGCAATCGTTTCGTGAATCGTCATCGGATGATGCACATCGAGATAACAATCGCCGAAATCGATCACGGCCAGATTTTCAAATGGATCAAATCCCCAAGGGTAAGGTTTGAGAGAAGCCACTTCCGCTGACGCCACACGAATTGCTTGCGGCCCGAACCGGGTGCCGGAACGATAAGTCACCGCCAGATCGAACGGAATACCGCTGATCACTAATTCCGCTCCGCTCAGGTCCTTGCTGTAATTGCGCCGCATAAAAGAGAGCACGCCCGAAAAAGTCGGCTCGCGTAACATGCCATAGAGATTGTCACGCGCGATCGCGCCATTGATCTTGATTGAATCATCGATTGTCATAAGGGTTCCTTTGCTAACTGCGGCATAAATTTCACGGTTAATTTGCATCCCAAGTTGTCCATCATATGGTTTTGCACGCAACAGATTCAAGTGCTACTGTTCAAATAAAGAACTGTGGTTGGATCTCTATGATGGCTTGACGTTATAATCATAGCGTTTGAGCAATGAATGTTTATGAATATTATGCAATTTCCAATTAACCTCAAGTATATTGTTGCGATGTTTCTAGCAACCGGATTAGTGAGCGGTTGCGCTTCGATGTTTTCCGGTGGCTCATCGCCCGGCCCCGATACCCGGGATTATCGCGCGCCGAATCTTAACGCGGCTTATAACAAGCCCTATAAAGTCAAAGGGGTTACCTACTATCCATTACGAACGGCATCCGGTTATCGTGAAATCGGCCATGCTTCCTGGTATGGCTCGGAATCCGGCAATCGAACTGCGATGGGGACTCGCTTTGCGCCGCATGGTTTAACAGCCGCTCACAAAACACTGCCGTTGCCGACCCGGGTCAGGGTCACCAACTTACACAATGGCCGCTATGTAGATGTCATTGTCAACGATCGCGGGCCTTTTAAAAAAGGCCGGATTATCGACTTATCGCACGGTGCGGCGAAAAAAATCGGATTACACGGCATCGCCAAAGTAAGAGTCGAACATCTGGGCGATAAAATCAGTCAAACTGAAAAATAAGCCATAGCAATCGCACTTGAAATAGCCGTTCTAACTCAGCGTTAAACATTCTTTTCAAAGATATATCATTACATTACCTCTTTAAGCGATTCTCAGAGTTGTTTAGAATGAATGGACAACTTAGTTTCTCTTAAAGGTGGGTAATAACAATGACGACACGAAATATACCGCCTGAACGTGCTACCGCGATGCTATCGCTGATCAAGGAATTTCAATATCTAGCGCCCGGAGACATTGAAATCATTGCCAATGCCTGCCAGTGGCATCGCTATGAAGCAGGCAGTGAAATCGTGCGCTATCATGATCATACCAACAGCGCTTTTTTCATCGTGCAAGGTGAAATTCGCGTGATGTATCATGGGCTATCGGGACAAGAAGTCATTTTGTGTGATTTACCGACCGGCGAAATGTTTGGCGAGCTGACTGCGATTGACGGTCACCCGCGCTCGGCCACTGTCAAAGCAAGAACCAGCGTATTATTGGCATCGATGTCTGCAACCGATTTCCAGAACTTGATATATTCCAATCGCCAAATTGCGGAAACCATCCTTAAACGCTTAACGGGCCAAGTGCGCCGCCTGACCGAACGTGTTTATGACTACAGCACCTTGGCGGTCCGTAACCGCATCCAGGTGGAATTATTACGCCTTGCAAGGGATCACGTCACTTCGTCAAACACCGCCATCATCTCTCCGGCGCCAACACAAACTGAAATCGCGAATCTGGTGAGCACTCACCGGGAAGCGGTATCACGAGAGCTGAATAATCTGGTCCGAGACAAGTTGATTATGCGGCAGGGACACGATCTGCATATTCTCGATGTCGCCAAACTGATCGAAATGGTCAATGAAGTACGGGGCGGTTTCTAATCGGAATCTTTTCGCCACAACGCCTAATTATTTGTGAGGGCACGCCTAAATGTGGCAAACTTCGTTGTCAAATTAAATTACGGGTATTTTATTCGTGTCCCCCTATGAACTGTTCATTGGATTACGTTATACGCGCGCCAAAAAACGTAACCACTTCATCTCGTTTATTTCATTAATTTCCTTGATGGGCATCACATTGGGAATGACAGCGCTGATTACTGTCATGTCGGTGATGAATGGATTTCAGAAAGAAGTTCGCGCCAGAATTTTAGGGGTTGCGTCGCATGTTCAAATTGGCAGTTTCCAAGGCAATGTACACCATTGGCAGCAGATTGCGGACGAAGCAATCCAGCATCCGGCGGTGGAAGCTGCGGCGCCTTTCGTCAGCGCTCAAGGCATGGTGTCGCACAATCAAGTGGTGCAAGGCATTCTGGTGCGTGGAATCCTGCCTACAATGGAAGATAAGGTTGCTGATTTTTCCAAGACGATGGTCAGCGGTAAACTCGATGATTTGGTGCCGGGAGAATTCGGTATCATCATCGGCATGGAACTGGCACGCACCATGGGCACATTTGTCGGCGAAAAAATTGTACTGATCTCGCCGCAAGGCCAAGTGACACCGGCCGGTATTTTGCCCAGATTAAAGCAATTTACCGTCGTCGGAATTTTTGAAGTAGGTCATTTCGAATATGATTCGGGTCTGGTATTGATTCACATGTTCGATGCGCAAAAACTGTACCGCATGGATAACGATGATGTGTCCGGGGTGCGTTTAAAATTGACTGATTTGTTTCTGGCGCCGAAAGTGGTGCAGGAATTACCCGCGATGCTGTCAATCGACAGTTATATCAGTGATTGGACCAAACAACACGCAAACTATTTCCGCGCCATTCAGATCGAGAAACGCATGTTATCGTTAATTCTGGCATTGATAATCGCAGTTGCTGCTTTCAATATCGTCTCCACCTTGGTAATGGCGGTCACCGATAAGGAATCGGATATCGCGATTCTCAGAACGCTTGGCGCCAGTCCGCGCAGCATTATGAAAATATTCATCGTCCAAGGCACATTTATCGGTGTCTTCGGTACGGTGCTCGGTGTCGCCGGCGGTATGCTGCTGGCGTATAACGTCGGTGAGGTAGTCGCTTTTATTGAAAGCTTGTTCAATGTTCAATTTCTGTCTCGTGAAATCTACTACATCAGTAAGATCCCAACGGATCCGCAGATGTCGGACATTACCACCGTTGCTGTTACTTCTTTTATATTGAGTCTGTTAGCAACCATTTACCCCAGCTACCGGGCTTCCAAAGTTAATCCGGCCGAGGCGCTACGCTATGAATGATGCCGTCATTGTTTGCCGCAATCTGACCAAACAATTTTCACAAGGCGATTTGTCGGTACCGGTGCTCAAAGGGGTCAACCTGGACTTACAGAAAGGAGAAATGCTGGCAATCGTAGGCGCTTCCGGTTCCGGCAAGAGCACCTTGCTGCATGTGCTGGGAGGATTGGATGCGCCTACAAGCGGAGACATCAGCATCCTCGGTCAAAATATCGCAAAAATCAATGAAGAGGCACGTTGCCAGTTACGCAACCGCTCGCTTGGCTTTATCTATCAATTCCATCATTTGCTGCCGGAATTCAGTGCACTGGAAAATGTAGCGATGCCTTTGCTAATCCGCCGCTTAGCCTCTGAAGAAGCCTATGACCGCGCTGCCGATGTGCTGAAACTGGTTGGTTTAGGTCATCGTTTTACGCACACACCCGGTGAGTTATCGGGTGGCGAGCGTCAACGCGCTGCTGTTGCCCGGGCGCTGGTCACAAACCCGTCTTGTATCCTGGCCGATGAACCAACCGGAAATCTGGATCGGGAAACTGCGGAAAAAGTATTTGATCTGATGCTGGAATTGAATCATAAAATCAGCGCCAGTCTGATCATCGTGACACACGATCAGCGCCTGGCCAATCGCGCGCAACGAATTCTGCAACTTATTGATGGTGTGTTATGTGATGTTCCCAGGCCGTAAGGATCGTTTCAATCAATGATGACTTCATTTATGTAACTCCCTCAAATGCGTACTCTCTTTACGTACATTATGGTTTTTCCCCGGCGCAGTATTTTTGTGCTGGCGGCGCTATTGATTGCCGGTATTGCAGAAGGTTTGAGCCTGACTGCTTTGTTGCCTTTAATCTCGATTGCGGTAGGTGACTCAGGCAACACCAGCGATTCCGGTATTGGCAAGTTTATGGAAAAAACACTCCAGGATATTGGAATTGAGCCGGCGCTGGATACGATTTTAATCATTATTGTCGGCGGTATGTTTTTTAAAGGGCTGGTATTGCTGTTAGCGAACCGCCAGGTCGGATATACCGTCGCGCATGTCGCCACCGCTTTGCGGCTTGACCTGATCGAGGCTTTGCTCGCCAGCCGCTGGCAATATTACTTACGCCAACCCGTCGGCTCACTTGCCAACTCGGTCGCTACGGAGGCTTACAGAGCGGCTAACGGCTTCGAACACAGTGTCAATGTCTTAGCACTCGCCATTCAAGTACTGGTATACGCCGTCGTAGCATTATTCATTTCATGGGAAGCCACCCTGGCATCTTTAGTCATCGGCTTATTTTTATTGATCGTGCTGAATCGCTTGGTCAGCGCAACCCGCCGCGCCGGAAACAAACAAACCCGGCTATTGCGCGATTTGCTGACCTATCTGTCTGATGTGCTGGGCTCGGTAAAATCGTTAAAAGCCATGGCAAGAGACAATGTCGCTGATGCCATATTGCACGAACAGACACAGCACCTGGAAAAAGCCACACGCCGTGAGGTGATGAATAGAGCCGCTCTAACTGCTCTCCAGGAGCCGATCTTGGCTGCATTAACAGCCAGCGGCTTATACATTGCCTTGGTAGTATGGGAATTGTCTTTACCCGAAGTAATGCTGATGGTTTTTTTGCTGACTCGCATACTGGGATTACTCAATAAAACACAGCGCCGCCATCAGCAGCTTGCAGCGCAAGAAAGCGCTTATTGGGCTTTAAGAAAAGCCGCCGAGGATGCCCGGAAAGCTGCTGAGAGGACTACCGGCGTGATTCAACCGACGTTATGCCAAGGTATCACCCTTCATCATGTCAAGTTCAATTATGGGCAGAAAGTCATATTTAGCGACTTAAACATCGAAATACCGGTCAATTCGTTTACAGCAGTCATGGGACCTTCGGGTACCGGTAAAAGCACATTGTTGGACTTACTATGCGGATTGACCGAACCACAATCCGGCGAAATCCGGATTGATAATGTTCCTTTACATGATGTCAACTTGCGGCAATGGCGGCATATGATCGGCTATGTTTCGCAAGACACGATTTTATTGCATGATACCGTGATGAATAATATCCTCGTCGGAGAACCAGCCTTAACGGCTGCCGATGCTGAGCGAGCGCTGCAGCAAGCCGGTGCATGGGATTTTGTCAATGCCTTGCCGGAAGGGCTGCAGACGGTTGTCGGAGAACGTGGCGGACTGCTTTCCGGCGGACAACGTCAACGTATCGCTATCGCTCGCGCATTAGCGCATAGACCGTCATTCCTGATTCTGGATGAGCCTACCAGCGCATTGGATCCCGAAAGCGAACAAACGATTTGTGAAACATTGCAGAATCTGGCCAAGAATTTAACGATTATTGCAGTATCTCACCAACCGGCAGTCATCAATGCTGCCGACCGAGTCTTTATGCTGTCTGACGGCAAAGCGGAACCATTGTCGCAACCATCCAGTCTGCAATAGTAAATAGTAATCACCAAAGCTTTGCGTAAGAACAATAGACACTAACGCAAAGTTACATGAAAAAAACCAATTCAAGAGTATTTCCCGAACGATGAAATTACATTTACTGATCCCGGATCTTTTCTGGCCCGATAGATTTCAGCCTGAAATTTATCAGGACCTGCCAGCTCCGTGCTTATCGAAGCTACTATCTAAAAGTGATCTTGCCATCGAACCAGCGGAAGATATGGAATCATGGCTTTGCAAGCAATTCAATATATCCCAGCAACAGTGCAATTGGCCAATTGCGCCTCTAATGTTGCATCGGGACGCCCCCGAATTGACAAAATCCAATAAAGATTTCTGGTTACGTGCCGATCCTGTGCACCTGAGGATCGAGCAAAATCATATTATGTTAGCGGATAGTCAAGCCTTCCAAATCTCGCAGCAAGAAGCCGAAGAAATAGTCGATAGCATTAATCGTAATCTTGCGGATCAGGATTTTTCTGTCATGCCATTGCGCCCTGATCGCTGGTACGCTCGAATGCCTAACCTGCCAGTAATGCACACATTTTCCCTTGATCAAGTAACTTGCAGAAATATCAATAGCTATCTTCCTTCCGGCAGCGACAGCATCCGCTGGCACAAATTATTCAATGAAATTCAGATGTTGTTGCATGATCACCCGGTTAATCAAGCGCGAGCATCCCGGGGAGAATTGGCCATCAATAGTGTTTGGTTTTGGGGGGCGGGACAAATGCCGCAATCAGTAACTACAGCGTTTGCACATATTTATAGCAACCATGATTTACCAAAAGCGCTTGCATTGGCAGCAGAAATCAATAGCTCTGAGCTTCCCGGCAATGTTTTCGAGTGGATACCAATACAACATTCCGGCATCCAGCTGATCGTCTTGGATGCTTTACAAAGTAAAGCGAGATATCGAAATGGTTACGATTGGCGGGAAACACTCAGCGCACTTGAACAGCAATGGTTTTCACCTATCTACCGCGCATTGAAAGAGAGAAAAATTAGTCAACTAACAATTACAGCATTAAATGAAACCGGCTCTTTGAATTTTACTATCCGACCGGCTGATCTGTGGAAATTCTGGCGCCTCAATCAACCACTCACGGCACACAGCCAGAAACATTAGTTTAGTGTACATAATAATTTGACGATACTGATAATCAGAATTTCTTAACTGCTCGACAAGTTAAAAAAACAGTCATTATAGAGAAGGAATTACAGTGCAAAAGAACAATCCAGTCATTAAGATAAAACCCTATATTGCGATCTCGTTCGCACTCATACCCGCATTAATTCTTGCACTCAATTCATTCTTTTCAGCAGAACTGGATTTATCATTTTATGGATCGGCTGCATTATGGCTTCTTTTGATACTGGCAATCTTAGCTACCATCGCTCAAATATCGCGTGCAGAAAAAAATATCACAGATTACTCCGTGCAACTCCAAATCAGTAAAGAAAGGCTTGGTAACGAAATAAAACATCGACTGTGGGCAGAAAAAACCGCTTCTGAAAATAAAATAAAATCACAGTTTATCGACGAAAATATCCCGGTGATGTTAGCTTATTTCAACACTGAATTTCGTTGCCGTTATCACAATCGCATCTTTCGTCGATGGTTTGGCCTCACAGCAGATCAAATTGACGGCAAGCCATTAAAGGAATTCTCCGGAGAGGAATTTTCTTCTGCAATCGTTAATCGTTCGAAAGAGATCCTGGCAGGAAAAACGATTCATAATGAGCGCATCCTCAAATCAACGAAAGGATTCCCATACATATTCACGGAACAATATCTCCCGCATCTCGATAATAAAGGGAAAACGGTCGGGTTTTACACATTGCATACGCCACGTGCTCAGGAAAAAAGCCGAATATCTCCCAAGAGTAAAGCTGAAGCCTCAAATGATATTGTGTCAGCCAAGCCTAGTGAATCTCCTGGAAGTGCTACAAAAGACAACGCCAGTATTCAACAAATCGATACACAAGCTGCAAGCTCAGGGATTTCAGCAGCACGGATAGCTCAAGCGATTGAAGGTGGAGAATTTAATCTTTACTGTCAACCAATAGCCTCGATAAATTCGTCTACCGCATCGTCACATTATGAAATTTTAATACGCATGCACGAAGAAGAGAGTAATCTGATGCCAGCCGGCTCATTCTTGCCTTTGGTCGATCAATTTAAAATGATGCCGAAATTGGATCGCTGGATAACGAATCACATCCTCCAATGGCTCGCGGTTCATCCTAATTCCGATCGGGTTTTTTATATCAATGTGGCAAAAGATACCTTGAGCGATCATACTTTTCCCTTGTTTATTCAAGACCAGATTAATAAAACAAAAACTTCAGCTGCCAATATCTGCTTTGAAATCGAAGCTTCTGATGTTGAATCCGATGTAAACAATACCGTTAATTTTACCCAGAAAGTCCGAAATATTGGCTGTCTCGTATCGCTATGCAGCGTCAGCGATGATTCAGAAATATCCGGGTTACTGAGTAAATTCACGGTTGATTGTTTAAAAATTGATGGCAGCTTAATCTGCAATATTTTGCGCGATGAAGAAGATCTAGCCAAAGTACAAGCGATTAATAGCTTTGCTCACCAAAACAACATCAAAACAATCGCCGAACTGGTCGAAACCGACGAGATTATTGCAAAGCTTCGGGATATAGGCGTTGATTATGGGCAAGGATTCGGTATTGGTAAACCGCACCCATTCACGGAACTTGATCAAGAAAATCAAAAAGGGTGAAGATCCTGATCGGACCATCACCCTTTGCTAAGACGCAATTAAAGAATTTTTTTCTTACAAGGCCTTGACCATATTTTCTACAACTTTCTTCGCGTCACCAAAAATCATCATTGTCTTATCCATATAAAACAAATCATTATCTAAACCAGCATATCCAACAGCCATACTTCTTTTCACAACCATGACTGTGCGAGCTTTATGTGCGTCCAAAATAGGCATACCATAAATTGGACTTCCAGGCACATTGGCAGCTGGATTTACCACATCGTTAGCACCCAAAACCAGCACAACATCCGTATTAGAAAAATCACTGTTGATTTCTTCCATTTCCTGAACTTGCTCATACGGGATTTCGGCTTCAGCAAGCAGCACGTTCATGTGACCAGGCATACGACCAGCAACCGGATGTATCGCAAAACGAACATTAACGCCTTTAGCATGTAATTTTTCGGCCAATTCCTTGACAGCGTGTTGCGCTCGAGCCACTGCCAAACCATAACCCGGAACGATGATCACACTATCCGCATTTCCCATCAGGAATGCTGCATCATCTGCGCTACCGCTACGATAGGTTTTCTGGACACCGCTATCAGCGGCTGCCGTACCGCCATCGCTACCAAAACCACCTAAAATCACCGACAGGAATGGTCGATTCATCGCTTTACACATGATGTAAGAAAGAATCGCACCAGAGCTGCCAACAAGCGATCCGGCAATGATCAGCATGGGATTGCCCAAGGAGAAACCGATACCTGCCGCAGCCCAGCCGGAATAAGAATTCAACATTGAAATGACTACCGGCATGTCAGCGCCGCCGATCGGAATGATAATCAGGAAACCCAGTACAAATGCGATGGCTGTCATCGCAATGAAGGCCGTCCAGTTGGTGGTATCGCTAAAGAAAAACCACAAACCGAATCCGATCATCACCAGCGCTAAAATCAAATTAAGCGCATGCTGTCCGCCAAATACAATCGGTGTGCCGCTCATCCGCCCGGAAAGTTTCAGGAACGCAATCACAGAGCCGGACCAGGTCATGGCACCGATAAACGTGCCCAGAAATAACTCCAGCTTGCTTCCGGCAGGCAATACCTCCGGCAAGCCGAACGAAACCGGGTTATTGACCGCCGCAATTGCGATGAAAACTGCCGCCAAACCCACCAGTGAATGCATAAATGCAACGAGTTCTGGCATTGCAGTCATTTGCACACGCTGTGCGACAATTGCGCCGATAATGCCGCCGATTGCGATACAAGCAAGGATCAATAACCAATTCTGGGTAAGCGTTAAGGTTGTGGCAACGGCTATTGCCATACCAACGATACCGAACAAGTTTCCACGACGAGCGGATTCAGGTGAGCTTAAACCTTTTAGTGCCAGTATAAAAAACACTGAAGCTACTAAATATGCAAGTGCTACCATATTTGCTGACATTTATGCGCTTCCTTTTTTATCTTTTTTCTTGAACATTTCCAGCATTCGTTGACTCACCAGAAATCCGCCAAATACATTAATCGCAGCCAGCGTTACAGCCGCAGCGCCTAACCAAACGCCCCAGTCGGTTTCCGCCGGCCCTGCTGCCAACATCGCACCGACAAGAATAATCCCTGAAATCGCGTTGGTTACGGACATTAATGGGGTATGCAATGCTGGCGTAACGTTCCAAACCACATGATAACCAACAAAAACCGCCAGCACAAAAACCGTTAGATTGATAATAACTGGATCAACGTCACCAATCATATTGACTCCTTAATAATTCGTTTACTGATCGATCGCAATGAAACAAACAAAATTAATATAAATTAACCAGCAACTGCCCCACCGGTACAAAGCAATGTACCGGCGATTATTTCATCTTCTCGATCGATTTTGAGAGTGCCATTTTCTGGATCAAGCATCAAGTTAAGAAAGTTCATCAGATTCCGTGCATATAATGAACTCGCATCCGCTGCCACCAGTCCGGGAAGATTCGCAATGCCGATCAAATGCACACCATGCTTAACAACCGTCTGGTTTAATTCAGACAGCGGACAATTGCCGCCCGCTTCAACCGCCATATCGACAATCACCGACCCTGGTTTCATGACTTTCACAGTTTCTTCTTTAAGCAAGACTGGAGCTGGGCGGCCCGGAATCAAAGCAGTTGTGATGATAACGTCCGCCGCAGCTGCTCGTTCATGAACAAGCTCGCCCTGACGGCGTTTGTAATCCTCGGACATTTCTGTTGCATACCCGCCAGCAGTTTCGGCTTTTGCTTTTTCCTCATCGCTGAGCGGCACTTCTACAAACTTAGCGCCCAAACTTTCGACCTGTTCTTTCACTGCAGGTCTGACATCGAAAGCTTCGACCACGGCACCCAGCCTTTTCGCTGTAGCGATCGCTTGCAAGCCGGCAACACCCGCCCCCAAAACCAAAACCCGTGCGGCTTTTACGGTTCCTGCCGCAGTCATCAGCATCGGAAAGAATTTTTGGTATACGTTTGCCGCCATGATGACAGCTTTATAACCCGCAATGTTTGCTTGCGATGACAGCACATCCATACTCTGCGCACGGGATATCCGCGGCAATTTCTCCATCGCAAACGCAGTCAATCCATGCTGAGCTAAAGCTTCCACCCCCTCTTTCTGATGAGGTGCTAATAAACCTATCAAAACCGCATCTTTACGTATCATCCCTAATTCCGTAGCTTCCGGGCCTCTCACTTTCAGGACAATTTGCGATTGCGCATATAATTCAGCAACATCGGTCACTATTGTCGCACCTGCTTCTTGATACGCCGAATCCGGTATGCTGGCACCTGCGCCAGCACCTGACTGTACCGATACCTTATGAACACCCTTGGCAGTATATTTTTTCACGGTCTCCGGTGTCGCCGCTACGCGCGTTTCACCACCGCGAATCTCTGCTGGTATGCCTATTTGCATTGATCATCTCCCTATTCTTTCCAACCTGCTCGCAAAAAATAACTCTATTGTGTTCATTTTTTAATGAATTGCGGATTATAAATCAATTTATGCGCAATGCATTAATTGGATCAGGAAAAAACTTTGGTATGGCTTGATTTTTTGACTGTTTTCAACTTTCTTAAGAAGCTTCACCGAACTCATTCCGGAATTGCTGAGTAATCCGGTCTAATGCAGGTGGAATTTTAGTCAACAACAACTCTGCTTCATCCCAGTTATCATCCAGACCTGCTTTTTCGAGCGCTTCACAAAGTTCTGCAAAACCCGATGCACCGATGGTTCTAGCCGATGACTTGAGCTTATGCCCCAAACGTCCAAGGGCGGATAAATCTTTCTCGGCCTGCGCCAACCGCATCTCTATTAAAGTGCTATTGGCCACTTCAATGAATTTAAGTGCAAATTTTGAAACCAGTGTGGCATTGTTATGAAACATCTGGCGCATTACCGCGATATCAACGGGTGAAACATCATCCGGCATTGCTTCTTTATTACCTGTCACTTGAATTCACACTCCAGTTTTTAAGCAACGGTCGATCCAACGGCTTGTCAATTTTTCCTGTACCGTATTCTGACGCAAACGTGTTGCCAATCCTGGAAAATCCACTTGATCCAGTGGTTGATCTTGATTGAAACACGAAAAGACGTAAGTAATTTTTCCGGTATCTGGATCTTGGTGCGGCTGCAAACATTGCGCGCAGACCTCTTTCATCATGCATTGCATCGGCGAGTTGATTGAGCCGATCGCAAAATGATCCGCTTTCAAATATGGTTTTAACTGATGATGGCGGGCAACTCCGACAGCGGCCATCATGCGATCCGAACCAATTGCGATGATATGATCGGCATCCGACAATGCCACTGGTTGTTCACCTAATTTTCCGCTGGCGTAAGCTTCCATGGCTTGCACAATATTGCCTACATAGCTTTTATCTTGTGGACGGGTAATTGTAAAGCCGGGCGATTCATCGCAGCACCAGACTACGATATCCGCCGCCGCTTCAATTTCAGCGACTTTATAACGATCGATCAATTTTTTATAACCCGCGAAGTACAATACTCTCGACCCTGCTGCACGTGCCGCGGCGCCGATAGAAAAAAGCACCGCATTGCCAAGTCCACCGCCAACCAAGACCACAGTTCCATTCTCCGGAATTTCCGTCGGTGTACCGGTAGGTCCCATGAGCACAACCGGCTCACCCGGTTTTACCAATGCGCAGAGATTGGATGATCCTCCCATTTCCAATACAATGAGTGAAACCAAGCCACGCGCAACATCTACCGAAGCGCCGGTTAACGCGAGCCCTTCCATCGCCAATCGGGTGTCTTTGGCGACCGGCGCTAATGTTGAAAAATTCTGGAAACGATAGAATTGCCCTGGCTGAAAATGTTCTGCCGCCATTGGTGCATGAACCACCACTTCAATAATATTCGGAGTCAGCCTTTCCACTTTGTGGATCGTTGCACGCAACCGATTATTCAGTTGTGCAAAGAATTGTTCCGCCGATTGGCCGGATGCCGGTTTGATACGCTCCAGCACGCGATTGACGACCGGATAACCCTGTTTCGCACTCGACATCGCCTTCACGACATTTCCCGAATACGAAGGATGCAAATCACCGAAGAAACTAATAAAACGACCATCCTGACTATCTCTGTACCGGCTCATCAATACAATCGGCACCTCCGGTTTGGGATTGCCGTAAGCCGGTTGCGCCGGATTGCCTTCTTCGTCGCACGCTGCAAAATAGCGGCCATCCAGTTTGAATAATTTTTCATCTTCTCGCGCCAGCACCGTGTTAGGTTGCGTACCCGCGGCTACCAGCAATGCCCGTGCCGGCAGTTGCACTTTACCGGCGTCATGCCATTGCCCGCTGTCGTCGCATTTCTGCACGGCAAATTGCACCGATTGCGCATGACCCCACACATCGACATCCACCCGCACAGGCGTCATGCCTTCAGCAAACCAGATACCTTCCTCTAATGCTTTTTCCACTTCTTCGTGATTCAGCGTATAAGACGGGCTGTCAATCATGCGTTTGCGGTAAGCCAGGGTTGCGCCACCCCATGACTGCAATAATTGAACAATGCGCGCCGGGCGCTGTTCCTGCTCGGCTGCCTGCCGCTCTGCACGAATCGCGCGCGCATGCACCAGGAACTCATCGGCGATTTCTTTTTCTTCCTCATCCCATAGTTCGCGAATTGCCGCTTCGCCTTGCACCGCCGACAAAATTTCATAGCGCTGCAAGAATTTTTCAACCTGCACCGGGTAATAAGCCAATGCTTCAGTCGCGGTATCAATTGCCGTTAAGCCCCCGCCAATCACGACAACCGGCAAGCGCAACTGCATGTTCGCAATCGAATCGCTCTGCGCGGCGCCCGTTAACTGCAAAGCCATCAGAAAATCCGATGCTGCGCGAACACCGCGGGCCAATCCGTTCGGTAAATCCAGCACGGTCGGCTTTCCCGCGCCAGCCGCTAAAGCAACGTGATCAAAACCCATGGCAAAAGCATCATCGGTTGTCAAAGTCCCGCCAAAACGAACACCGCCGAACAAAGCGAATTCCTCTCTGCGCTCAAGCAGCAAGCGGATCAATTTCAAGAAATTCTTATTCCAGCGTACCGTGATGCCGTATTCAGCCACACCGCCAAAACCGCCCGCTATGCGCTGATCCAGATTTTCTTCAAGTATGCTAGCCTGTTGAATTGCCTTGAACGGCACCCTTTGGCCTAATTGATCCACGCCTGAGATATCCGCCGGTAACGGCTCAATTTTAAGGCCGTCAATTCCAACCACGGTATGTCCCTCGTTCATCAAATGATGCGCCAGCGTATATCCGGCCGGTCCCATGCCCACCACCAGTACTTTACGGCCTGAGGCAGGCTTCGGTACGGGCCGGCGCAAATTCAATGGATTCCATCGGGTTAGCAAGCTATAAATTTCAAACCCCCACGGCAACGCCAGCACATCTTTTAGCGTTCGTGTTTCAGCTTGAGGAATATCCACGGGTTCCTGCTTCTGATAAATGCAGGATTTCATGCAATCGTTACAGATTCGATGACCAGTGCCTGCACACATCGGATTGTCCAGCACAATCATCGCCAAACTGCCGATCGCCACACCCTGCGTCTTCAGTTTATGAAACTCGGAAATGCGTTCTTCCAGGGGACAACCGGCAAGTAAAGCGCCCAGTTCGCTCCGTTTAAAAGTAACGGGTTCATCCGGCGATTTGGGTTTTTGTTTGAAGCCTTTCGAGCAGGAATCCTTGCCTTGTTCATGACACCAGATGCAATAATTCGCTTCATCCAACGCGCCCATTAAGTCCGTTCCGGCATCGGTCAAAGCAAAGCCATTACGTTCACGCACATGGCTTAAACGATGCACCGGATAGCCTGCGGAATCATCTGTCTGCAGAGACAGTAAATGCTTGAAATCCAGCTTCGCGGGTGATTTGAATAAAATACCTTGCCGTGTATGCTCTTGTCCTTCAGGTGTTCTCAATGCCCAAGCGGCATAGTGCAATGCCTTATTCAAACGCGATTCATTGTCAGCTTCCGCATCCATCCATTGCGCGACTTTGGTCGCAAAAGCCAGCTCCGAAAAGGGTTCGCCAAATTCCGCCGCCAACTCTTTTTCCAAAGCGATGCCATCAATGCCCGCCAATTCTTCATCACTGACTTTTCCTTTAGCGCGGCGCTGAACAAACTGACGCTTACAAAAATAGAGCGGGGCAAGCTCATGATGTTTTGCGGCCAGTTGCTGCACGTCATTTTCGATATTGAACAGCCGAGCAATAAAATCTTCCAGCCAAGGGGCAATATCGATCAATAAAGCCGACTCGTCTTTTGGCAATAATTCATCGGGACTCTTGCGCGCAGACTCAAGCCGCTTGTACAGCGCGTCATCACCGGTACGCAAAAAATCCAGAAAAATTTGATCCAATTTTGCCAGGCCATTGCGCTGGTACAAATCGGAAATTGCAAAACCAAAGCTAAAGTTCGAAGAAGCGATTTTTCCCTGTTGTGTGTGCAACGTTGCATCCATGTTTGTCATTAATCCAATTTTTAATAGTTATTATTCTATCCTCACCTGAAAAATCGATCGATCATAGGCATTGCAAACAAATGCCTTGTACCATCCCTGATTTTTCATTCAATATCGCTGTTACCATTTGTTCTCATTGTTATTATCAATAATTTAACCTTTAAACCTTTCCTATGGAAACACTGAGATTGCCTGCCGCATCGTACGAGAAATCGCAGCGCAATTGAAACACGCAGTTCCGCATCAATCGGCGCTTCCCGGTTTCAACCATTTCAAAAGAACTTCAACCAGCAGATCGGGGTCGATTGGCTTTGCTAAAAAATCATTCATTCCCGCAACATGGCATAATTGCTTGTGATGCTCATCGGCATTCGCTGTCATTGCGATAATAATTAGCTCGGACCATTGCGGATTAGCGCGAATCATGCGAGTCGCTTCCAGACCATCCAGAACCGGCATTTGAATATCCATCAAGATGCAATCAAAAACTTCTTTTTCCAGAATATCCAATGCTTCCTTACCATGATTCGCAATTGCAACTGTCGCTTCGTGATATTCCAGAAGCCATTTTGCAACCTGCTGATTCAGCTCATTATCTTCGACCACCAGGATATTAAAGCCTTTTAACCGCTGATGCATAATTCTCAGTCAATAACAGTAATTTGTATCATCTTTGCAATCATCCCGATGAAAAATATTTTTCATGATTTGAAATCAGCAATGCAATCAATACAAAACTAATAGCGATATCGCTGGGAAAACCGGAATAATCCTTTCACTGTAAATGATCGAATCAGGCGTTGCACGATCACTGAAATCTCAATCGCCGGAAACTGAAATCATACCGGCTGCAACCGTATTATTGCTGCTTTCATCGATAATAATAAAGCTTCCGGTTGCGTGGTTTCGCGCATAATCATCGCAAACAAGCGGAAGTTGCACTTTTATCCCGACATGCGCGATGTCGTTCATTTTCAGTGAGCTGACTACCTCTCGATCCATGGTGTTGACATCGACACGATAATCAATTCGAGTGATCACCGCCTTTACAATACGCGTCGTCTGCTTGATCAGGTACTTGCGAGCGGTATCCAGCGGCTGCTCGGATAGCCAGCAGAGCATGGCATTGAATTCTTTGGTAACCTGAGGCGTATCATCGGCTTTCACTATTAGATCGCCGCGTGAAATATCCAAATGATCTTCAATAGTCAACGTAATTGACTGAGGAGCAAATGCTTCATCGACGGGATCTTCATATTTGAGAATCTCTTTGATGCGGGATGTTAAGCCCGAAGGTAATACGGTGATGGAATCACCGGTGCGGATCGAACCCGATTCGATGCGCCCCATGTAACCGCGAAAGTCATGCAACTCCTTGGTTTGCGGCCGGCATACCCACTGGACCGGGAAACGGAAATCGTCGCGATTGATATCATCCTCGATCGACACGGTTTCGAGCAAATCCATGAGTGTCGTGCCTTGATACCAATCGAGATGATCGCCGCGCTCAACCACCATATCGCCGTTGAGCGCCGACATCGGAATGTAATTAATATTCCGCAAATTAAGATTAACCGCAAAAGCTGAGAAATCCTCGCGGATTTTCTCAAAAACCGCTTGCGAATAATCGACCAAATCCATTTTGTTGACAGCGACCACCAAATGCGGAATACCGACCAGATTGGCCAGGTAAGCATGGCGGCGGGATTGCGTCAGCACTCCCTTACGCGCGTCAATCAGAATGATTGCCAGATTAGCGGTAGATGCTCCCGTGACCATGTTACGTGTGTACTGCTCATGGCCTGGCGTATCCGCGATAATAAATTTACGTTTCGGTGTCGCGAAATAGCGATAAGCCACATCAATCGTAATTCCTTGCTCGCGTTCGGCTTGCAGACCATCGGTCAACAGCGATAAATCAACACCCTGCAAACCGCGTTTACGCGTGGTATTGGCGATGGATGTCAATTGATCTTCGAAGATAGATTTTGAGTCGTGCAGCAGACGCCCGATCAGGGTGCTTTTGCCATCATCAACACTGCCAGCCGTGATAAAGCGTAGTAATTCTGTTTGATCAAGCGATATTTTTTCAATGATCGACATTTAGGTATCCTTCGGAAAATCGTAGCGCGTAATATTAAATTTCAAACAAACCATTCGATTTGTTAAGCAAGGAAATGGAAGTAATCGGCTGAAAGCGTCGCAAGCCCGGTCATCAGTTTCCGTCACTGCAGCAATGCTAGAAATATCCTTCTTTTTTGCGTAATTCCATCGATGCTTCCGATGTTTGATCGTCCATACGCGTAGCACCGCGCTCAGTAATCCGGGTCATTGCGGTTTCAGCGATAATCTCGTCTACGGTAGTTGCTTCCGATTCCACCGGACAGGTACAGCTCATATCTCCCACGGTGCGGAACCGCACCATGATTTTTTCCGTTTGCTCGCCTGCTTGCGGCTGCACCAAATGGGATACGGGGAGTATCCCGGCATCGCGCCGGATGACATCGCGTTTATGCGCAAAATAAATACTCGGAACTTCCAGTTTTTCGCGCGCAATATATTCCCAAACGTCCAATTCCGTCCAGTTACTGATTGGAAAAACCCGGATATTTTCACCTGGATGCGTACGGGTGTTATAAATATCCCATAATTCCGGGCGCTGATTTTTCGGATCCCATTGCCCAAATTCATCCCGGAAAGAAAAAATCCGTTCTTTCGCCCGCGCTTTTTCTTCATCCCGGCGCGCACCGCCGATACATGCATCGAATTTGAATTCGGCGATAGCATCCAACAGCGTGACCGATTGGAAAGCATTCCGGCTCTGTGTCTCTGAACGCAACACCACCCGGCCTTTCTTGATCGAATCTTCCATACTGCGCACGATCAAGCGTTCACCCAATTGCTTGGCGCGGTAATCGCGAAACTCGATGACCTCGGGAAAATTGTGCTCAGTATCGATATGCATGAGCGGAAACGGGAAGCGGCCAGGGCGGAACGCTTTTTCAGCCAGCCTCAACAACACGATCGAATCCTTACCGCCGGAAAACAGCAGCACCGGATTGGCACACTCTGCCGCCACTTCACGCATGATATGAATCGCTTCGCTTTCCAATGCGTCAAGATGGGTAAATGTGTGATGACTCATTATTTTTTTCTCTCAACTGATAAAAATGGATCATTTCTGATCAGATTGCAGTAAAGATCCACCACAATCCAACCCTATTATTTTAATGGAATGACTTTCCCGGTATGCAGTCCGCACTCTTTGGTTTCCGGCGCTTCCCACCACCAGCGTCCGGAACGGATATCTTCGCCAGGTGTGACTGCACGTGTACAGGGCGCGCAACCGATGCTGGGATAAAATTTATCATGCAACGCGTTATAGGGCACCTCGTAGTGCTTGAGATATTGCCAAACCTCCGCGTTGGACCATTCCAGCAACGGGTTTACCTTCTGCATGCGGTTATCCACATCATAAGCCGAAACCTTCAAACCGGTCCGGGTAGCCGCTTGCTCACGGCGAATTCCTGTTACCCAGGCGCGTTTTCCTTGCAAGGCACGGCGCAATGGCTCGACTTTGCGCATATGGCAGCATGCTTTACGCAATTCGATACTCTCATAAAAACCGTTAACGCCGTGCTCCGCAACGTAGGACTCAACTTGTTTTACATTAGGGAAAAGAATGCGCAGCGGTTTTTTATACTTGTTCCGCACGATTTGCATCAAATCGTAGGTTTCTTGCGGTAAACGGCCGGTATCCAGACTGAACATATCAATATCCAGTTGAAAACGTTCAATGATATCGGTCAATACCATATCTTCCGCCCCCAAACTATTGGCAAACGTTACGGGCGCGAAATCCGAAATAGTTTCTTTCAGAATTGCCACAACTTGATCAATTTTTTCTTGTAATTCAGTCATTAGTGGTGCCCGCAACCAAGTTACCCTTACGCTTCACGCGCCGGAATAGCGGTAATTTTTGATCGATCGCAGTTTGATAAACCTCGGAAAAATCACTTAACCCTTTTAATGCCTCTTCAATGTTTCGATCCGGGCGTGTTGCAAAAGCGTCAAAGCCGATACGCTGCATGTAAAACAACTGGTCGCGCAACACATCACCGATGGCGCGCAATTCGCCGCTATAACCCAGGCGGGCGCGCAGATTGTACGCAATCGAATAACCGCGCCCATCGGAAAATTTAGGAAAATCGACCGCAATCACCGAGAATTTTTGAATGTCACCCTTCAATTCTTCAGGACGTTCATCACTGGCGAGCCACACCCCAATTTCCGGACGTTGCTGCAATGTTTCGCGTTGCGCTTGCCAGACTTTCAACGGAACGATGATCTTTCCCGGCGCGACGGTAACATGCTCGGGCGCTTGATCCGCTTCCGGCCGCAACACGACCCAATCATCCATCACGATGGTTTTATTTTTAATGATCGCGCCCATTAGAACCTCGGTGAATAGTAGGGAATGTCATATTGCGCGGGGACCACGGCATGCGGATCCGTTACTTCTTCTTGCGCGACAAATTCCGATGCATACACATGGTCTTTGAAAGGCGCATGGCCAATGCGGCGCACCGTGTCAATAAAGCGCTCGCCGTCGATGCGCTCGCGCTGATACACTTGGATCAAGCGTTCAATAACTTCCGGCACTTGATAAAAGGTAAACGACGGACCGAGAATCTTGCCGATGGAACTGTCGTTGCCTTCCGATCCGCCGATCGATACTTGATACCATTCGTCATGATCTTTCTTTTCCACGCCGGTTATACCGATATTGCCGATATGATGCTGCCCGCAAGCATTCACACAACCGGAAATATTGATCGAAATTTCACCGATGTCATACAAATAATCCAAATCTTCAAAGCGCTCGGCAATCAACTTCGCCAACGGGATTGAACGGGCATTGGCCAGCGTGCAAAACTCCGCGCCCGGACAACTGATCATGTCGGTTAACATGCCGATATTCGGGGTCGTCAGTTCGTAGCGAGTGGCTTCCTGCCACAAGCTGATCAAATCCTTCTGGCGTACATCCGCCAAAACCAAATTTTGTTTATGCGTAATACGTAATTCACCAAAGCTGTAACGATCCGCCAAATCGGCAACCGCATCCATCTGTTCGGCCGTAGCATCACCCGGCGCATTGCCCGGTTTCTTCAATGACAAAACCACAATGGCGTAACCAGGAACCCGGTGAGGCAGGACATTTTTCGCCAGCCAATGCGAAAATGACCGGCTGTCCGCTTTAAATTCGTTCAATCGCGAATCGTGATCAGGTAATGTCTCATACGCCGGATCGGCAAAGAATGAGACAACGCGATCGACTTCCTCGGCTGTCAATGTGCCAGGCCCATCCTTGAGATCGGCCCAATCGGCTTCAACCTGGCGCTTAAACTCGTCAATCCCTAATGCTTTCACCAAAATTTTGATACGCGCCTTGTATTTGTTATCCCGGCGGCCGTATTGGTTATATACCCGCAGAATCGATTCGACGTAGGTCAGCACATGTTGCCACGGCAAAAAATCCCGTATTTCACTGCCGATAATCGGGGTACGGCCCAATCCGCCACCGACCAGCACGCGAAAACCGATTTCACCTTGTGCATTTTTGGTCACTGCCAAGCCTATGTCATGCGCGTATATCGCGGCGCGATCATCTTTCGCGCCACTGATGGCGATTTTAAATTTACGCGGCAAGTAGGCAAATTCCGGATTGAAAGTGCTCCATTGCCGCAAAATCTCGGCATACGGACGCGGATCAACGATCTCGTCTTGCGCCACGCCGGCAAATTCATCCGAGGTAATATTACGCACACAGTTTCCTGAGGTTTGTATCCCATGCATCTCCACTGACGCGAGATCCGCAAGAATATCCGGCGTGTCTTCCAGCTTCAACCAATTGAACTGGATATTCTGGCGCGTTGTAAAATGACCGTAACCCCGGTCGTATTTGCGTGCAATATGAGCAAACATGCGCATTTGTTCTGAAGAGATCAAACCATACGGCACCGCGATACGCAGCATATAGCCGTGAATTTGCATGTACAAACCGTTCTGCAAACGCAACGGAATAAACTCCTCCTCCTTTAATTCACCGGAAAGGCGGCGGCGTACCTGATCACGGTATTGATTAACCCGTTCATTAACGATTGTTTGATCATATTCATCATAGCGATACATCGTTGTTTTCCTCACTAAGGATTCATAAAGTTAGGAACTAAGACACTAACTGCTCTCATTGCTATAGGTTTTGGATGCCGGCAGTTTTAGCGCGGCATCCAACGGAAATTTGGCGCCGTATTTCATAATATGGTCGACATCATCATCCTCATCATGCCTCAATGCCATGCCAATATAGGCATGTTCGCCGGATTGGCCAACCACGATGCCTATGCGTCCACCGCAACCATTAAACCAGGTTACCTGTTTAGGCTTATTCTCAATATTTGTGCTCATCTCAATCCTTGTTTGTTAACTGATTGCAATATTATTCTTTTTGTTCGATTGTAATGAACAATCGAGGGAAAATTCATCAAATTGCTTCCGTGCCACAACATTCCGCACGTGAAATCCGGCATTTTACCAAAAAAACATACCTCAAACGCTAAGGATCAATATCATTGACACGAACTGCATCGCTTTCAAAAAAACAATTCGATCTTCATCCAAAACACAGCTACAGAAGCACTACAATCAGTTATATTCTTATTGCCTTTTTAACCGGGCTGCATCATAGCAATTCATTTTTATAATTCAAAATAATATTATATTAGACTGATATAATTTTTTATTATTACCAAACATCATTTAATGAAACTACAACAACTCCGTTATCTGTGCGAAACCGCCAATCATAATATGAACTTATCCAAGGCGGCCAAGAATCTGCATACTTCGCAACCCGCCATCAGTAAGCAAATCCAGTTGCTGGAAGAAGAACTCGGCGTCGACATTTTTCTGCGCAATGGCAAACGCATCGTCCGCATTACCCCTCCCGGCGAACAGATCATAAAAATCGCAACGCGTATGCTCCGCGACGCAGATAATTTGAAAAGAATCGCCCAGGAATTTACCGATGAAGCCGGTGGCACATTGACTATCGCGACAACCCATACCCAAGCGCGCTACGCGCTACCGCCCGTGATCAAGCAATTCACCGCGCGCTATCCCAAGGTCAGACTGATTCTGCGGCAAGGCAATCCAATGCAAATTTCATCATTGGTTTCTTCCGGAGAAGCGGACATTGCGATTGCGACCGAGGCAATCGAACATTTTCAAGAGCTCGTCATGCTGCCTTGCTACGAATGGAACCGCTGCGTCGTGGTGCCGCCGAAACATCCACTGTTAAAGCTAAAAAAACTCACATTGGAAGCGATTAATCAATATCCAATCATCACTTACGATTTTGCCTTTACGGGACGTTCAAAAATCAACCAAGCATTCGCCCGTAAAGGGTTGGAACCCAATGTCGTACTCACCGCCATTGACTCCGACGTCATCAAAACTTACGTGGAACTAGGGTTAGGGATCGGAATTCTGGCCAACATGGCTTTTGACGCCAAACGGGATAAGCAATTAAAGTCAATCGACGCCAGCCACCTCTTCGAACCGAGCACGACACGCATCGGTATCAGCCGCAACAGCTATATCCGCGGTTATGTTTTCGATTTTATCGAAATGTTCGCACCGCATCTCGATCATGCGGCGATCCAGGCAAAACTCAAAAACTATCGAACCGAAAATTAACGAACCCACGTGTAATGCCGGTATTCACAATTGCCAACATGAATATCGCGCAATTGCGCGTCCTCGATACCGCCTTCGAAATAGGCGATAAAAACCCGCATGGTCTCTTCATGCGCAACCACCAGCAGCGTTTCATCTCGCTGAACGCGCAGCCAGTCGATAAAACGCAACACCCGCTGCTTGTGATCCAGTAACGATTCACCGCCATTTATCCGGGCGCATAGCGGATCATGATCAATCGCCGCAAAGTAATCGGCCACCGGCTGACTTTCAAAACCCGAACGAATGTCGGCCAAATCGTCGTGCACCTCAATCGGAACGGCGTGATAGCGGTTCACAATCTCCGCCGTTTGCCGGGTGCGTGGCAACGGCGACACCAAAATACGACTCAAAGAAATATCCTGTAACTGCTGCGCTGCTGTTTCCGCTTGTGCGATGCCCGCTTCGTTCAAATACACAGGTCGAGCAGGATCGTCGTTGCACAATCCCAGGTCGTTATAGTTCGTTCGCCCGTGGCGCATGCAGTAAAAGTTCATGACACCCATCCTCTATTGATCTAGCCCCTGATTACAAACCCGCAAATCGTTCAACCGGAAAAAAATTACGCGGCACCTGCATCCAAAAAAACAGTTACTGCGTATCTCCTAATGACGGTGGCAACAATCGCAAATTTGCACCGCTTGTGTATCCCCCAAAATTTAGGAGAACTATCATGAAATTCATGCAAAAAATATCACGCCAGTTATTCGCGCTAGTTATATTACTGAACACCAGCGCCAGTCTCTACGCATTCAATCCGCCGGAAGGCTACCAAGGCCGTTTTTCAGTGCCACGCACGTTGTTGCTGCAACCCGGGATTACCAACCCCGACATTTCTCCCTCCATTGGTAATCCCGGTTCTTTTTCTGAGTTTGTTAACAATATCACGCAACAGGAAGGATTGCGCATTTGCTTCTACGAGCTTGAAGTCGACGTGCGCAATTGTAGCTATGCTTTTCAAAACAACGTTCCCGGTTATAACGAATGCGTCACGATGGCGGGTGAAGCTCATACCAGTTGTTTAACCTGGGTGCAAAAACTGCCGGTGGAAGAAAATCAGAATTAGCAACCTCTGAACTGACCCCCAAGGGATAGCGCCTGACTCAATATCGCAACAGCAGTCAGGTGCTATTTTATTGAAGATAATAAATTCTTAGAAGCTGAAATTCCAGCCCTCCATTGACATATCCGTTTATCAATCGTATATTAAATCGCATTATTAGGAATGCGATTGATCATGATTACAGCCAACGATTTAAAAACCAAAGGGATCGCCTGCGTGGAAGAAAGTCTGACGGATAAAACGGAAGACATCATCACCGTGCGCGGCAAAGCGTGTTACGTCGTAATGAAAATCGAGCAATACCACTATCTACGCGAAATGGAGCTGGAAGCCGCCGTTCTCGAAGCTCGGCAGGACATCGCAACCGGACAATTCAGCAAAGAAACTGTCGATCAGCATGTCGAAGATATTTTCGCCAAATGAGCTACACGCTCATTTTTACCGATAGCTACAAAAAACGCGCACGCCGCTTCGCGCAAAAACACCCGGAACTTAAAGAACCCTACCGCAAAGTGCTGGAGTTGCTCAGCTACAACCCTTTTCACCCTTCACTGAGAATCCACGCACTTTCCGGCAAGTTAACCGGATTGCACTCGGTATCGATCAATCTCAGTTACCGCATCACGTTGGAAATCATGATGACTGAAAAAGAAATCATTCTGGTGAATGTCGGCAGTCATGACGAAGTGTATCGGAGAGAATAGCGAGGCTTCTTTACAGCAACCCATCATTCCAGCGCTAGCTATTCTTGGATGATGGTTCGATAGCGCCACTCTGAAATTGCAACACCGCCTCTTCAGATAATGCGATATCAAAATCTTCCGGCACATTCAATTTTCCGTTAAAAATACCCAGACTTCGAGTAGAAGGTGCGTCATGCAACGACACTAATTTGGCAGCCGGCTTCCCGGCTTTCGTGATGATGATTTCTTCACCGGCCGCAACCTTCTCGATAAGCCGGGATAAATGCGTTTTTGCTTCATGGATGTCGACGATCAGCATATTGGTATCTTCGCATCAAGTGGACTAGCTTGAATTTTCAAGTCAAGTCAAATCTAATTGAATGATAGGTTGGGTGTCATTCGCGATGAGCCTGACTTATCCACCCAGAAAGCCATTCTGCAAGATCAGTCGGCACAAAATACTTCATCGCTCCCATATCCCAGCGCCCGATTCCTTCGTCGTGCAGAAGACCCTTCGCGGTAAGTTCAGCGCACGCCATCCGTAGCGCTGCTCCCCCGTAGCGCGGAAACGAAGTAAGGAGGGAGACCGGTGAATTCTGAATTCCGCTGTCGATAGGTTCAGTGTTCAACGAAATGACACGCAAGTTTGAAAAGGCACCCTCTGCCATCGGGGCGTGAAGTGCAGCTTCTATGATTTCAATGTGAATGTCCTCAAGATTAGAGAGTAAGCGTACCGCATTTTCTGGCTCTTCCCACGGCATCGGCTTTGCGATTTGATTGGTAATTATTTCGGCGAACCGAGACCGTTTTTGATCTGAACGTGTCCGTGCTACCTCTTCAAACGTGCTGAGCATTAGATCCGCAAACGCTTCGTCATTCAAGTTAGCAACTGCGCTTTCTACGACTGACAATCGATGAGCGAGATCACTTGCGAACTTCTCCACTCGTTGAAGGTGAATTTGCGCGGCGCGACCAGCAAGCAGCGTATCAAGCGACCCCCCGATGTACGGTATGGCTTGCACAGAGGCACGAAGGCCGACAATGTCCGCATACTGTTGCCGTAGCTTCGATATTTCAGAGGCTGGCTTTGCGTTAGTTTGATCATTCATCACTCGTCACCTCATGACGCCCAATTAGAGCTAGTTCCACAGATTAAGTAACCACCACTAATCATCCCGCCTTCCCATCTACCCGCGCCCGCCAATAAATCGGTGCGAACTTGAACGCCCATAATCCGAAGCACGCCAGCCAAATGAACGCTGCGAGCACATAGAACATCGGCGCAATCGCCGGGATGACATCGGCCAAGATTCTGACTAGGGCGGTTGCCTGGAAACCCAGGAACAGCAGCCAGGTGAAGCGGTCGAGTTCGAGTGGCCGGCCGGAGTGGCCGAGGGTGACGCGCGAGGCCATGGCAAGGATCATGCCGGAGAAGTAGCCAATACCGAGCGCGTGCAATGGAGCGAGTCCCAAAATAAAGCTGCCGGAAGCGAAATACACCAGGCTTTGTACGCCATACATCAGCATGGCGACGCCGAGCCAGGCAAACGAGATATGCAACACCGCCAACAGACTGACTTTAAAGCTGCGCTGAAATTGCCAGCGATACGACAGATACAGCGCACATCCGGCCAACGGGAAGTCAACGAGCCACTGATAGGCAATGAGTTCGAAGCATTGCAGCAAGCCGTGTGCGGCGATGCAGGCGAGCATCAACCACAGCATCCAGTACGGCCGCACCATTTCGTAGTTATCCAACACGCGGCTGGAGAAAAACGGAATCATGCGGTGCGATACCGTGAGCACAATCGGCAGCAGGAAAAACCACAGTCCGGCAACACGCGCAAAATCGATGAGTTCGGGGCTGTCACTGACCAGCCACAACAAATACGCCGCGGCACCAAACCAACCCATGACCAGCGCGACGCTGGTGACGCGAGCATGACGCTTGTCCTCCGCAGGCGCGGTGAACAGGATACGCAGCAGCACGTAAACCGCGATGCTCCAACCCGTCAGCATCAGTTCCACGCCGGTAATGCTGATGATCCGGTGTGTGAATAGCCCCACGTAGAACAGCACCACGCCGCCTGCCATCAGCACGCATGTCGTGACATATTCGCGCGGCTTTACTTTGTCGCCGTTCATCCAGTTCGGGTAGGTGGTGAACAGAAAACCGAAAATAAAAAACGGAAAAAAACCGTAAACCATCAGAAACGCATGCGCCCAGGTCGGCGCGACGTTCCAGAAGGTCATCGAACCGGCGATGCCGTAACGGCCAGCCAGATCGAAAATCCACCACAGCACCGTCAGCACGCCTTGCAATGCGCCCGCCAGAAACAGGCTGCGATGCGGCGCAGCAGAGAGGTAATCACGAAAGTTGAGCGGTTTGTCGATTGGGTTTTCCATAGCGTTTTTTCTGCCATTGCGAATGGTTAGTGGATTTAACTATCTGTTTAATAGGTCAATGTAATTATTTCTCTTCACTGCGGATATTTGCTATCATGCGTGTCCCGCTGGTGTTCAACGAATTTTCATGCTTAATATCGATCTGCATTGCCACTCCTCGATTTCCGATGGTGTATTAACCCCGGCCGAATTGGTCGAGCGCGCCGCGCAGCGCGGCGTTGAAACGCTGGCCTTGACCGATCACGACGATATCGCCGGACTCGCGGAAGCGCGTCAGATCGCGGAAGCCAAAGGCATTGATTTTATCAATGGTGTTGAGATATCCGTCAGTTGGCGCGGACGCACGATCCACATTGTCGGATTGGATATCGACCCGAATTATGCCCCATTGGCCGAGGGTTTGGCAAAAGTGCGCGAGGGCCGCGCGCAGCGCGCCAGAAATATCGCCGCGGAACTGGAAAAAATCGGCATTCAGGGCAGCCTGGAAGGCGCCTACACTTTTGTCGGCGTACGCAGCCTCATCGGCCGCACGCATTTCGCCCGTTTTCTGGTCGAACGAGGCTATGCCAAAGATGTTAAAACGGTGTTCAAAAAATATCTGGTTAAAGGGAAACCCGGCTACACTCCGCATGAATGGGCGCCGTTGAGCGACGCCATTGATTGGATACGCGGCAGCGGCGGCCGGGCAGTCATTGCGCATCCCGGTCGTTACGATCTTGGCAAAAACGTGCTGAACGATCTACTCAATGAATTTTCCGCGTTGGGCGGCTCGGCCATTGAAGTGGTCACATCCAGCCACACCCGTGAACAAATGCAGCTTTTTGCGCGCCATGCCAACGACAGGAATTTATTGGCCTCCTGCGGTTCGGATTTTCACGGACCGGGAGAAAGTCACTTCGATCTGGGACAATTGCCGGAATTTCCACTGGGTTGCACACCCGTTTGGCATCACTTTAGAACGTCTGCAACCGCCGAGCTTGTCTATTGACGCACTGATTTAACTCTCTTATCCACCGTACAACCGTTTGCCGTGGCCCAATTTTTCGCGATTCATACCGACACCCCTCATTTGCGCTTGATTAAACAAGCGGTCGCCATCGTGCGCAGCGGCGGCATTATTGTCTATCCGACCGATTCTTGTTATGCGCTGGGTTGCCATTTGGGCGACAAAGATGCGATGACACGCATCCGCGCCATCCGGCAAGTGGACGAGCGCCATCATTTCACGCTGGTTTGCCGCGATCTGGCGGAAATCGCCACCTACGCCAAGGTCGACAACAGCCAATATCGCTTACTGAAGGCCACGACACCCGGCAGCTATACCTTTATTTTGCAAGCTACGCGCGAAGTGCCGCGTCGCATGCAGCATCCGAAACGCAACACCATCGGTCTGCGTATTCCGGATCACCCTGTGGTCCAGGCATTGCTGCAAGAACTCGACGAACCCTTGCTCAGTTCCACGTTGATTCTCCCTGGAGACGAATACCCGCTGAACGATGCCGAAGAAATCCGCGAACGCCTAGAACATCAGGTGGAACTGATCATGGACGCCGGATCTTGCGGGATCGACATGACCACGGTCATCGACCTGACCACCGATGTGCCGGAATTGGTGCGTCTTGGCAAAGGCAGTCTTGAGCCGTTTGGAATCGACCATGGATGAAATCATACAAGGCATTGCCATTTATGCATTGCCGGTCATACTCGCCATTACCATGCACGAAGCGGCGCATGGCTATATAGCCAAGAAATTCGGCGATTTGACCGCCTTCAATGCCGGGCGCATTAGCCTCAATCCGGCTCGTCATATCGATTTGGTCGGTACGATTCTGGTGCCGATGACATTATTCATACTCAGTAAATTGACCATCGGCGCCGGGTTCTTATTCGGCTGGGCCAAACCGGTACCAGTTAATTTCGCCAATTTGCGTCATCCGAAACGCGATATGCTCTGGGTAGCTGCCGCCGGGCCGGGCGCTAATCTGCTCATGGCATTCTTCTGGGCGCTGATGATCAAACTGGCGTTGCTAATGCCCGAGAGCATCTATGCAAAACCGCTCGCACTGATGGGAATTGCGGGAATCGAAATCAATGTTATCCTGATGGTGCTGAATCTGCTGCCATTGCCGCCACTGGACGGTGGCCGGATGGCGGTCAGTTTGCTTCCGCATCGCTTGGCCTATCAGTTTTCCCGGATCGAACCTTACGGCTTTATGATTTTACTGCTATTGTTATTCAGCGGCGTATTGGGAGCTTTGATCGGACCGGTCATTCTGTGGGTGAAAATTTTTATCGTCTCTTTTTTTGAGTTATATATCTAACAACGTTTTACATTTAGGATTTCCATATGTTTGCTGATCGCGTTTTATCGGGTATGCGTCCCACCGGGAGCTTGCATTTAGGACATTATCACGGCGTCTTGAAAAATTGGGTGAAACTGCAGCAGCAATATGAATGCTTGTTTTTCGTAGCGGATTGGCACGCGCTGACGACCCATTACGACTCGCCGGAAATCATCGAACAAAATGTCTGGGATATGGTGATTGACTGGTTGGCCGCTGGCGTCGATCCGGCGCAGGCGATTTTATTCATTCAATCCAAAGTCCCGGCGCACGCCGAGCTGTATTTATTGCTGTCGATGATGACGCCGCTCGGCTGGCTGGAACGTGTTCCCACTTATAAAGATCAGCAGGAAAAATTATCAGAAAAAGACCTGAGCACCTATGGCTTTCTTGGCTACCCCTTGTTGCAAAGCGCCGATATCCTGATTTACCGCGCGAACTTGGTGCCGGTTGGCGAAGACCAGGCGCCGCATCTTGAATTTACCCGCGAAATATCCCGCCGTTTCAATCACATTTATGGCAAGGAACCCGGTTTTGAAGAAAAGGCGGAAGCCGCCATCAAAAAACTCGGTTCGAAAAAATCCAAACTGTATACCGAGCTGCGCACGCTGTATCAGGAGCAGGGCGATGAAAACGCCTTGGAAGAAGCGCGCTCATTACTCAACGAACAACAAAACTTAAGTCTGGGCGACCGGGAACGCCTGTTCGGTTATCTCGAAGGCGGCGGCAAAATGATCCTGACCGAACCAGAAACGCTGCTGACCGAAGCTTCGCGCATGCCGGGACTAGACGGGCAAAAAATGTCCAAATCGTACAACAACACTATCAGCCTGCGTGAAGATCCTGAAAGCATCCGCAAAAAAGTACGCACCATGCCAACCGATCCGGCGCGGGTGCGCCGCAGCGATCCGGGCGATCCTGCCAAATGCCCGGTGTGGCAATTCCATCTGGTCTACTCCGACGACGCCACCCGAGATTGGGTGCAAAAAGGCTGCAAGAACGCCGAAATCGGCTGCCTGGATTGTAAATCGCCGGTGATCGATAAGATTCTCGCCGAACAAGCACCGATGCATGAACGTATCAAAAAATACGAAGAAGATCCGACGCTGGTGCGCAACATCATTGCCGATGGCTGCGAGAAAGCCAACAAGCTGGCGGAAGAAACCATGCGGGACATCCGTGAAGCGATGGGTTTGAATTATTCCTGAATCAGAGTAACCACTTAGCCAATGGTGAATCCGGTCATTGATTCCCCCGAACCACAGCCGGTTGCGCGGATTTGCGGCGAACCGTTACTGGAAATCCCGCACGATCTATATATCCCGCCGGATGCGCTGGAAGTCTTTCTCGATACCTTTCAAGGACCGCTCGATCTGTTGCTGTACCTGATCCGCAAGCACAATCTCAACATTCTCGACATCCCGATGGCGGAACTGACGCAGCAATATATGACGTATGTCGAAATGATGCGGATCGAACAATTGGAACTGGCCGCGGAATATTTACTGATGACCGCGCTATTGATTGAAATTAAATCGCGCATGCTACTGCCGATATCCAAAACCGTCACGGAAGAAGAACGCGATCCACGCGCGGAGCTGGTACGGCGCTTACTCGAATACGAGCAAATGAAAAAGGCGGCGGACCGGCTTCACGGATTACCCCAGGCCGAGCGTGATTTCAACGTTGCCCAGATCTGGATTGAACGTCATGAGACGATTCAATTGCCAAATATCGAGTGCGACGATCTGCGGAATGCCTGGATCGCCATTTTGACGCGCGCAAAAGTTAACCGGCATCACCAGATCAAGCGCGAAACGCTTTCCGTACGCGCTTATATGAGCCAGGTGTTACGCGACTTGCGTGTGCGGAAACAATTGGAATTCTGCGATTTATTCAGTCCCACCGCGTCAATTGCGGAGGTTGTTGTAACATTCCTGGCAGTGCTGGAGCTTGCCAAGGAATTGCTGCTGGAAATTTCACAATCTCAAGATTCTGGAACCATCTATGTCCGTGCCGTCGACGTCGCGTAATCCGATCACTTTAGAATTTCTCAACCCGGAAAAAGCAAAACAAATTCTGGAGGCAGCCTTGCTTTCCACGCAAGAACCTCTGCCGATCAGTGAATTGCGGAAATTATTCGACCAGGAATTAAGCAATCCGGTAATTTCGAAACTGTTAGAAGATATCCGTGACAAATGGCGCGACAGCGGCATCGAACTGGTGACTGTGGCCAGCGGCTGGCGCTTCCAGACCAAACCCGAAATGCAACCGTTTCTGGAGAAACTCGCACCGCAAAAAGCGCCGCGTTACTCGCGGGCGGTGCTGGAAACGCTAGCCATCATTGCTTACCGGCAACCGGTTACGCGTGGAGACATCGAAGAAATCCGGGGTGTCAGCGTCTCCGGTTCGGTACTTAAAACGCTGATGGCACGCGGCTGGATTGAAGAAGTCGGGCATCGCAACGTGCCGGGAAAACCGGCGCTATTCGCCACCACGCGGCATTTCCTCGACGATCTCAATTTACGGACTTTAGACGAGCTGCCGCCGCTGGAAGAGATGCAATCTTTGATCGAACCGGATAACCGGAATCAAGCGCTGCCTTTTACCGAAGCCGGTTCATCGGATCACACAGAAAACGCTGAAGAAGATCCCGTGTAAGGATCAGCCAGCGCCAACAATCAGCGTTTTCCTAGGATTTTGCAGCGCGCTGCGCTTCAATTAATGCCGGGGTAAGATGCGGCGTGATCAACTGCAACAGCTGCGTGAATACTTTAGGACTGCCGGCTACGATCTGACCGCTTTCCAGGAATGTGCCGTTGCCTTCCAGATCGCCCACCAAGCCGCCGGCTTCGGTAATCAGCAAACAACCGGCCGCCATATCCCAAGGCGCCAAACCGATTTCCCAGAATCCATCATAACGGCCCGCCGCTACATAGGCCAGATCCAGCGCGGCGGAACCGGGCCGGCGGATGCCTGCGGTACGCGGCACGATATCCTTGAACATGGCTAGGTACGCGTCCAAATGCGTCAAATCACGAAATGGAATCCCGGTTCCGATCAAGCAGTCTTCCAACTTGGTACGCTTGCTGACACGAATGCGGCGATCGTTCAGAAATGCGCCCGTTCCTCTGCTCGCTGTAAACAATTCATTCATGTTCGGATCGTAAACTACTGCATGGGTTAATACCCCTTTATGCTTGAGCGCAATCGAAACCGAGTACTTGGGAAAACCGTGCAAAAAATTAGTAGTGCCATCCAATGGATCGATGATCCACAAAAATTCCGATTTTTCGTGATCGCCTTGCCGCCCGCTTTCCTCCGCCAGAATCGCATGATCCGGGTAAGCTGCATGCAGCACCTTAATAATCGCCGCTTCCGCTGCGCCATCCACCTCGCTCACGTAATCACTATGCGATTTTTTCGATACCGTCAGCAAATCCAGATTTTGCGAAGCTTGATTAATAATACTACCGGCACGGCGCGCGGCTTTCACCGCTATAGTCAACATCGGATGCATAAACTTGATTGGTAAAAATTAGCAAAGGCTGCGATTCTAATATGAATCGATCATGCCTGCTTGTTTTTGTAGGATTCTGAACGATCCGGTAACGGGCTTCGGACAAAGGTGCAAATTACAATTAATTCGCATACTGCTTCGGGACAGTTTTATTCGGATCCCGCCAGTTTTAGTAATCCTTACCAACAATCGGGATATTTTCTGAGGCTAAAGCCTGAAAATGACCATTTATCGGGATAAACATCATCTATTTATTGTTAAATGGATTTGCTAGAATTGCTTTAGAGAATGATAGATTATAAAATTTTCTAAAAATATTTGATTAAATTAATTAATCACTTAAAATCGACGTGGCCCGGTCAATAATTAATTAAGTCCTGCTAAATGGGATTTATTCAATTTATAAATACAATAACAAATATGGTTGAGCCGTCCAGTACTAAAATACGCATTCTGGTTGCCGAAAGCTTTGAGTTGATCAGTCTTGGTTTGCGAGCGTTGTTTGAAAAGCACGCGGCTGTCCGTCTGATTGCCGATACCAACTCCATCGAAGATCTGTTCGATTTAACGTCGCAGCATAATCCCGACGTGATATTGATGGATTTACTCCTCAGCGACCAAAATTATGCCGAGGATATCGCCAAACTGCTGCAGATCAGCCCGCAAAGCAAGGTACTTGCTTTTTCGCATCACAATAACGAACAAACGCACCTGCAAACATTCCGCTCGGGCGCCGCGGGCATTATCAGCAAGCAACATCCTTCGGACATGCTGCTTAAAGCCATCTATGCGATCCATACCGGGCAAATCTGGTTTGACCGCAATGTCACCAAATTGCTGTGGCAAGCGCAGTTCAACCCCAAGCCCTGCGCAGAATTGCCAGCCGCCGCGAAATTAGCCAATCCACCCAAATTAAGCGACAGCGAGCGCCATATTGCCTACCTGGCATGCAAGGGTTTATCCGCCAAGGAAATCAGCGCGCAATTGCTGATTACCGAGAAAACCGTGCGCAATCAGTTGTCGGCCATCTATAAGAAAATCGGTGTCAAGAAGCAAATCGAACTGTGCCTGAAAGCACCTTTGTACAATTACTTCAAAGAATCCTACTTGATCGGGACATTTAACCCGGCGGATACGGATAATTAACCTATAGAAAAGTTATTTATCCCGGAAGATATCGAAAATTAGCTGCGTCTTAAAGTCAAATGCCTTCTATTTAGCAGAAGTTATCTTTGCTAAAATCCCTCTCTGATTAACTAGATAGCAATCTTTTACCTCTGCTATCCATTAATCAAATCGTAGGTTTCAAGAGAATCGTGAATTTCATTCAAAGTACCCGCACAAACCGATCGCGATGTATTTTTCCTTCACGGTTCCCTGACTGCGAAATACTTTTCACCACAGGAGGGAATCTAAATGTCGTTTCAAATAAATCAATCGAGTTGTGACATGCCGCTCTCGCAGCGCGGCGTCGAAACAACGAAGATTTCATACCGCTCGTTGTGCATGCGAGCCGCCGCCGGTTTTACGCTGGCAATGTCAATATCTTTTATCGGTATCGACAAAAGCTATGCTGCCGAACATGTTATCGAGATGACTGCAGAAGATATTGCAGACGATGGCTTCGGCAACAAATTACTGGCTTATAAAATGCTCAGCCACAAAGTGGATGGCCTGGACGTCACCGACCGGTACAGTCCCAATGCCACCATCCCAGGACCGATCATCGAATTAACCGAGGGCGACAAAGTCAAGCTGACACTGTTTAATACGATCTCGGGCGATTATCCGGTCAAAGGAATCAGCCAGCAGGTCAGCGTACACGTGCATGGCGTTCACTACAGAATCCTGAGCGATGGAACGCTCAAAGTCATCAATAGAATCCAAGACGAAGGTGCTGGAGAAGGCCCTGAAAATACTTTTGTATCGTATGAATATGAGTGGGATGTTGCACCCGGAACCGCAGGAACCTGGGCATACCACGATCACAATTACGAAAACCACAATGGTGCGGAGCATAAAGGTTTATTCGGCGCAATCATCGTCAATCCGGCTGCCAATCCCAAACCCCACAATGCATTTAAATATTCGAAAGAATATGTGCTCTATCTCGGGGACGATGCTTTCTGGGGTGTGGAAATCGATAGCGCCACCAAAAAGCAAACCAAGCACGGCGTCAATCCGACACTCAACGCACCTAAAAACACCGATGTCCGGTTTCATCTCATTGCTTTAGGCACGGATCTCCATCAATTCACATTGAACGGCTATAAATGGCTCGATCCGGGTACACCCAAGCTTATCAATCAAGCCGCAATCGGCCCTCTGGAAAAACACGTTTTCTATGTCAGAGCCAAAAACAGCACGCAATACATGGATAACAACTTTTCAAATAAATTACTGGGCATGAAAGGCAACTTTATTGTTGATTAATAAGCAAATATGCATCCCAATATTAAGGATCACATCATGAATGAACAGATTATAAGATTCAATAAACGCATTGCGGCAATGGCAATCCATATCCTATTTGCCATCGCTTTGTTGTCATCGTCGATGGCAATGGCCGCGATACATAATTTTAGTTTTACCGCCAAAACCTTACCTAACGGGCAATTAGGCTACGCGATGGGCGCCGCCGAAGCCGTGATTCCCGGACCGGCCGTGTTCGTCAAACAAGGCGATACCATTCAGGTTACGCTGACCAACGACACCGCGACCGACGTTGGCTTCAATGTGCCGGGGCTGGTCAACAGCAATACCGCAAAAGCCAAACCGGGTGAAACCCAGAGCTACACGTTACATGCCAACAAAACCGGTACCTATGTGTATCACGGCGATAGCAATGGCAAAGAGTTGCTAGGGTTGTTTGGTGCCATCATCGTCGACAAGAAGAATGGTCCGATCGACAGTTTCGTCGATGGCAACGGCAGTATCGTTCCGGTCACACAAGCCGATCTGGATAAACAATTTGTATTGTTTATGGTCGGCTCGACCTTCTGGGGTACCGAAATCGCAGCGGATGGCGTGCAAAAACCACTTTGGGCAGCGCCTGATCTGGGCGCGGTTGAAAACGATCTGGTACGCTTTCATGTGTTATCGGTAGGGCCTGGACACACCTTCCACTTACATGCGCACCGCTGGCTCAAGACCGATACCGCCACCGTGATTGACACCAAACTGCTGGCCGATGGCACCGATACCCACAGCTTCACTATTAAAGCCGGCAGCGGCGTCGGTCCCGGCGATTGGCAATTCCACTGTCACTTGATCGCACACATGGAAGCCGGCATGCACGGCAGTTTCCGCGTTGATCCAGCCGGTGGAGACGGTCACAGCGCTGTTGGCGCATCGCCTTATGGCAATATCCTGCTGGGCGCGCGTCCTTCCGAACCCGGCTTGGTGACATTGCAAGTCAGCGACGAACCGGCAAGCTGGTTTAGAAGTCCGCGTGGCGATGCCATCGTTGGATTGCCTTTCGATATCAAAACCAAATCGCTGGAAGTCATCTATCCAGGCAGCAGCGTCAATTTCATCATGTCCGATACCCATGGCGTGCACACTATCAGTACGCTGTTATGGCCTACCGGCGCGCATCATATGCCATTCGATCAAAGTTCCGCCTACCGTGGCGGCGGTATCGTCAAACTGACGACACCGGGACTGTACGTGTTTACTTGTAAAGTGCATCCGTACATGTTCGGCGCGGTGATTGTCGACGATCCGGAAACCGAAGGGCTTGATTTAGGTAATCCGGCAATGGACTATAAGATCAATCTGGTGACCGGCATCAGCGGCTTGCCAACCAGCAGCGATCTCGCAGTTCGTTTGCTCAGAACGTTCTTCGTGGCTACTTCACCCAGCAATTGGCAGGATTATTCATCCGGTATCTGGAACTTAAAATTTCCAACCCTGCCGGTTAGAATTTCCGGCGCTCCGTTTGGAAACGTTACGGATGGCGGCCTAGCCTTGGCGTTATCCGCGTTGAATGTGATCGATGCGCCTTTAGCCGTGGGTACAGCGCCTGCAGTGCCTGGCGTTGGGGAAGTATGGATCAACACGCAATTCGAGAAAACCGCCGGTAAATACAAACCCGGTACCACGACCGTTATCGATACCAGCAACTGGACGGTTAAACGCAAAATCGCATTGCCGGAAATCAACAACAACAATCCGCATAATATGTGGCCAAGCCGCGATCAATCGGTGATTTATCAAACCCAATGGTTTGATACCAAATTATCGATCATTGATCGTGAAACCGGCGCATTGATCAAAAACATCACCGTTGGCAATACCCCGTCGCATGTGGTAACGCTACCTTCCAACGATGACCTTACCATTGCGATCAATGGCGAGAACGGTATTGCAATCATGCCTGCCGGCACGACTACGCTCAGCAAAATGCTGCCAACGCAAGCGCATGGCCATACCTCAGCCAACCCGCATGGTCATTGGGTAAGCGCTGACGGCACCAAGATTGTGACGCCGAACATCAATACCAATGACATTGGTGTTTATGGTTCTTCCGGCGGCATACTGGCGCGCACGCCAACCGGTAATAATGCGCCGGGCGCTCATCCGATTGCGATCGGCATGATGCCGGATTCGAGCAAAATCTACGCGGCTAACCTGCTGCATCATTCACTATCGGTGCTTGACGGCGCAACCGGTACATTGCTGAAAACCATCAATCTGATCGCGGACTACAATCCGATCGATGGCAGCTTTGCCGATAATGACGGCAACGGCGCGATAGCCGTCGGTGTGCTGCCGATTCAAACGCCGGTTTCTCCGGATGGCAAAGCCGTGGTGATTGCTTCAACCGGCGGTCAAATCGTGATCGTCGATACCGCAACCGATACCATTGTCAAAATGCTGCCGTGCGATCCGGGTTGTCACGGCGCTAACTTCGGCGCGAAACAGGGTGGCGGCTATTACGCTTATGTAACTACCAAATTCGGTAACCGGTTGACGGTAGTCGATGTGGATCCGAACGGTGACGGCAATCTCAGCGACGCCACCATTGCCGGTTATGTTTCTCTGGTGGATACTGCCGGTACAGCCAAAGACGATACCGTCAGTGGCTTACCGGGATTCGGCGGACAAGGGGTATTGGCAGTCCCGAACGTTTATAACGGTTGGGTGCAAAACTTGCCGGACGAATGGAAAGCCGGTTTGACCGCAGCCCAAAAAAATCCAGTCGGGGATTAGTTAAATCGGAGACATCCGTTTTGTCACGGATGATCTCCTGAGAAATTTGTAATTCATCGAAGCGGCTAACACTTTCGTGTTAACCGCTTCTCTTCGATTGGGAACAGGAATTAGGATGATGTCTGTTTCAATGCCGGATAACACCGGATCATACCCCCCCAAAAAAAACACCCCACTAAGTACATAGTGAGGTGCTAAGGCTTCGTTTCGCACTATCTGGCTGCGAACGAACAAAATAATCTAATAAATCAATCAAACAAAATTATTTGATTCTGAATGATGCGGATCTTAGAAACCGATACCGACATAGCCACCGGTAGTCATGCCGCTAAAGCTGGAACCATCCAATCCGCCGGGTACATGGTGGTAGCGCGCATCGACACCAACGAAGAAATCC
>LWDH01000056.1 GCA_002083395.1 Proteobacteria bacterium SG_bin4
TCAATTAATCGCAATCGATCCAAACATCGAAGCGGAATGTAAAAAACGTAGCGATACTTTACTGATGAAGATGTTTTACATTCGACCGCTGATTGTGATGAACGATTTTATGACGAGGCCCTTTAATCCCTATTGCTTGCAATAGGGATTTTTTTTGCTTCGCTTAGCAGGCCGTTGAAAAACGTTTTCGAGGCAGCCGATACAAGGCAAAAACAGGCGGAAAGACGCAGTTTATGCGGTATAAATGAGCATTTTGAGCTTGTTTTTAACACCGTAGCGGCAACGCAGATAGTTTTTCAACGACCTGTTAGTCGGTCACTACGATCGGGGTAACCGCCAGATGCCGGCTAATAGAATTGGCCGCTAATTTCGCAACCGCTTGATCGGGATAAGGTCCCGCATGAATTTTGTACAGCCCATTATTTTTAGAGATGTTAACGGAATCCTTCAAAGCAGGAATTTTCTTCTGCACTTGCGCCAGAAAATTCCGGGCATTATCGGGTGAACCGAAAGCGCCCAACTGCAAATAAACCAGAGCCATTTCAGCATTACTATCCGCTACCGGCAATGATTTTGATGGTTTGGAAATGGCCAATGTCATTGAATCACTCTCGGGCAAAATACTTTCGACCTCCACGCGACCACTGCCAGCCGCCAGTATTCCAAGCTTGTATGCCGCTGTGTAGGACAAATCAATTAATCGATCCGCCAGAAACGGACCACGGTCATTCAACCGCACGATCACCGACTTGCCATTATCCAGATTGGTCACTCTGGCGTAACTTGGGATCGGTAGAGTGGGATGTGCCGCTGTCATGGCATACATATCATAGATTTCACCCGAAGCGGTATTATTTCCGTGGTAACGGCGTCCGTACCAGGAAGCGATTCCCCGCTTTTTATAAGCTGTCAATTCGGTCATCGGCTTAAAAGTTTTACCCAAAGCAACATACGGTTGCATATTTGCCGATCGTAGCGGCTCGGCTTTGGGAACGGCGTCCGGAACCAGATGCAAATTTGGTGGGGGGTTATCTTCCGGACCGTCATCAAGGTAATAACCACCGCCACGTTTGCTGCCGGTTGCTAAGCGATATTTCGAATCGGATAAGACTGCAGTGACTGCATCCGGTTTTTTTTGAATGGAAGATTGTTGGTTGTATTGCGGTGTACTGCTGCAAGCGGACAATATAACTATTGGCAGTGCCAGTAACAATCTATTTGCGAACGGTGAGAATATATACAATTACTAACTACCTCCTGCAAAACTGAATTCGTGTTTATTAGGTTTTGACAAGCTTAGGATGCGTCTGAATACTCATCAAGATACCGAAACCCAGTAACATCGTCACCATGGAAGTGCCTCCGTAACTGATCAGCGGCAGCGGTACTCCCACAATAGGCAGAATGCCGCTGACCATGCCCATGTTTACAAAAATATAGGTAAAGAAAGTGAGTGTAATGGACCCGGCAATCAATCTTGTAAATTGTGTTGAAGCGTTCGCGGTGATCATCAAACAGCGCCCAATCACCAACAAATAAAGCAATAATAACATGGTATTACCGATAAGACCAAATTCCTCTGAAAAAACTGCGAAAATGAAATCTGTGCTTTGCTCGGGTAAAAAATCCAGTTGCGTCTGCGTGCCGTTTAACAAACCCTTACCGCTAATACCGCCGGAACCAATCGCAATCGACGATTGAATCGTATGATAGCCCGCCCCCAGCGGATCTTGCGTCGGATCAAGCAGTGTCATGATACGCCGTCGCTGATAATCATGCATAAATGTCCACAGAATTGGCAGACTGGCCGACACCGTCAACAATAAACCCATGATGATGCGCCAGGACAATCCTGCCAAAAACAGTACGTAGAAACCGCTGGCAGCGATCAATAATGCGGTTCCTAAGTCAGGCTGCCGCAAAATCAGGAATACCGGCAGCAGCAGCAGAATGGTGGCGCCCAGATAATCGCGCAAGCGTAAGGTAATCTCATGTTTATCAAAATACCACGCCATCATCAGCGGAATGGCGATTTTCATTAATTCCGACGGCTGAATCCGGGTAATTCCGATATTCAACCAGCGTCTGGCGCCATTATTTATTTCTCCAAATAACGCCACACCGACGAGTAATGCGAGTCCGAACAAATAGAGCGGCAATGCCAGGCGCATGATCTGCTGCAAAGGAATATTCGCAACCAGCCACATAATGACCAGCGCTATCAGCATATTAATGAATTGATTGCTGACGCGCGTCATATTGGCGCCGGTAGCGCTATAGAGCACAAACAACCCGACGGTCATCAACGCCAACAGCCCGATCAGCAAAAAACTATCGATATAGCGGGTCAGGAAATGCCAAATGGTTTTAACTTCAATCATGCAAAAATTGGTCTATTGTCGCGCTAGGATAGTTGATTAAGAATCGTTGATTGTTGTCTCACAAATGATCATGGTTCTCAGACGAGTCAGTCAGTTGCGCCACTGTAGTTTCCGGCTTTTTTCCCAATAAATAGTAATCGAATACTTGCCTTGCAATCGGCGCTGCAGTCGAACCGCCCGTCCCAGTATTTTCTACCAGAATAGCGAGCGCGATTTGGGGATTTTCTGCGGGTGCGTACGCGATAAACATCGCGTGATCGCGGTGCCGCTCATTGATGCGTTTCTCATCGTAACGCTCCCCTTGCTTGATCCCAATAACTTGCGATGTTCCAGTCTTCCCTGCAAACGTATAAGCTGCATTGGCTCCGGCTTTCGCCGCCGTTCCACCCGGTTTGGTCACATCCACCAATGCTTGCTTGACTACTTCCAGGTGTCTTGGCTTTAAATTCAAGGTATACATCAGTTGCGCAGGGATTTCCTCGATCTCGCCGGTTAGACTGTCCTGAATTTGTTTGACAAAATGCGGCCGGTAAGCCTTGCCTTCATTGGCAATCAACATCGTGGCAAACGCTAGCTGTAGAGGGGTTGTCAGGTTATAGCCTTGACCGATTGAAACCGAAATGGTATCCCCGGCGTACCATTTCTGTTTGTATTGACTCATTTTCCAGGCAGCCGACGGCAATAATCCAGATACCTCACCTTCAACATCGATGCCTGTTTTGCGTCCCAACCCAAATTGACTGATAAAATTATAAATATTATCGATGCCAAGATCGTTCGCAAGACTGTAGTAATAGGTATCGCATGACACAACGATGGATTTATGCAAGTCGACTCTGCCGTGCCCTCCCGGTTTCCAGTCTCGGTAACGCCGGTCGACGCCTGGCAGCGAGAAAAATCCTGGATCGTTCATACTGTATTCCGGCGTACGTTTGCCTAATTCCAACGCGGCTAATGCCATAAAAGGCTTGAATGTTGACCCTGGCGGATATACCCCGCGCAATGCCCGGTTATTGAGCGGCCGATCAATCGATCCATTCAGTATTTTCCAATTCTCATGATCAATCCCGCCGATAAAAAGATTGTTGTCGTATCCGGGTTTACTGACAAACGCCAGCACTTCGCCATTATTCGGATCCAGCGCAACCAGTGCGCCGCGGCGTTCGCCAAAAGCTTGTTCCGCAGCTTGCTGCAATCCTAAATCCAAAGAAAGAATCAGATTATTACCCGGAATCGGCGGCGTCCGGGACAAAACCCGAATCGAGCGCCCTGCCGCATCGGTTTCCACTTCCTCAAAACCCGTGATTCCATGCAACTGCTTTTCATAGCTCTGTTCGATGCCGATTTTACCGATATGCTGCGAACCGCGATAGTTGCGAAGCTCTCCGCTACGCTCCAGATACTCCAGATCTTGATCATTGATACGGCTGATATAGCCGATCACATGCGACACTATCTCCTTCTCTGGATATTGACGAAACACTCGCGCCTTGATTTCAATCCCTGGAAAGCGATAACGGTTTGCTGCAAAAGTTGCAATCTCCACATCTGTCAAACGACTTCGAATCGGAAGACTTTTGAAACGCTTACTTTCCTTCAATAACTTCTTGAAGCGTTGCCGATCCGTTGGGGTGATCTCGATGAGTGTCGCCAGCTCGTCCAAAGTCGCATCGAGATCGCTGATTTTACTGGGAATCACCTCCAAGGTGTAAGCCGAATAATTTTGTGCCAGCGCCCGGCCATTCCGATCCAAAATCAGACCTCGATTAGGCACTATCGGAAGAATGGAAATACGGTTTGCTTCCGCCAGCGTATGATAGTGCTCCTGTTGAGTCACTTGCAGATAATAGAATCGCGCATAGAGAATCAGAAATAGCACAAGCATAAAACCCATGCTTATAGCGAGACGAACCCGGAATTTACTTAATTCAACAGGGAGATTACGTAACTCTACGTGTTGTTTCATAATGCATCGGGATCAGGTTTTGGCTGTAACAGTAATGACAGTAACCAAGACATCGGCGCCCAGACAATACTGCCAGAAACTGCAGCAATAAAAAACTGCCAGTCGGCAAATGATGCGCCGGTGGATGCGGCGGTCAACACGATAACAATTTGCATAATGAATAACACGAGACCTATTTGCGGCGCCTGCCGCAAAAATCCAAACAACCTTAAGCGACGTCCAAATACTGTCGTCAGATAAATTACTACGCAATAGGCCAATGCGTGCTGCCCCAGTATGCTGACATTGCCGACATCCATCATCAATCCCATGCCGAACGCGACACCCATGCCCATTCTGTCGGGATGATTGATATTCCAGAAGGCGAGTAAGAGCGCAACGAAATCGGGACGCAGAAATGTGATTTCATCTGGAAGCGGTAAGAAATTCAGAATGAGAGCAACCACCAGGCTGATAGCAACAAACCAACTACTGGCGGGAACATACAAATCCTGCTCTAAATAGTTTTCCTGAATAGCATTATTCTCTTTAATTCTCTCCCGGTTCAATTGCCGGCACCTCTCCAGACTCGTTAAGCTCTGATTGTACTAAAGATAGCACCAAAACCTGCCGGTTTCGTTCCACACCCGCCACCGGTGTGCTGATGATCAGCGCAAAATCGCCGGCAGGATCTTGTCCGATCCTTTCGACAATAGCAACCGGGATACCCGGCGGATAAACGCCTCCGATTCCGGAAGTCACTAACAAATCGCCTCGTTGAATATCGGTATTAACCGATAAGTAACGAAGTTCAAGCTCATTATTCTTTCCGCTGCCAGAAATGATCGAACGCAACCCGTTACGCACAACTTGAACTGGTACGGAGTGATCTTTATCGGTCAACAGCGTTACTTCAGCGGACCAGGGATAGCGTTGTGTGACTTGCCCGATGATCCCTTTATCATCGATAACCGCTTGTCCGAGCTGAATTCCATGGAAGCTGCCTTTGTTGATGGTAATTTTGTGATTAAAAGGATCGCGTGGTGTCGACAGGATCTCTGCCAAGACAGTTCGAGTTTTGATACTGGCTTGAATTTGTTGTATTGCTCCCAGCAGCTTGCGCAAATGCAGATTTTCTGCTTCCAGCGCTTCCAGTTTCAGCAATTGTTCACGCCGGTCCCAGTACAATTGACGTAACTTGGCGTTCTCTTCCAGCAAGTAAAAACTCGCAACAAATTTTTCCAGCTGGTCATAAACGGTTGCAGGAAAATAAGCCATTCTCTGCAAAGGATGAATAAGGACACCGATAGTCTGCCGCAATTCTGGAAAAAACTTGAAACGGGTATCCTCGGCAATCAATACACATGAAAGCAGCGCAAATACCAGTAATCTTGCGAACGGGCCAGGGCCATTTCTGAAAAACTGCGGCGTTTTTTCCATTACGTCTCGTACTCAATCATTGGATTTTTTCCGAACCGACACGCAAGAAAAACAAAATATTAGCGCATAAGCCAGTACTAATCGCGAGCGAAAATACCGATTGATCGATCCATATTCTCCAGCGCAATCCCGGCGCCGCGTACCACGCAAGTCAATGGATCATCTGCAACGATTACCGACAAACCGGTTTCTTCCATCAATAATCGATCAATATCCCGTAGCAATGCGCCACCACCGGTCATAACCATGCCTTTCTCGGCAATATCCGCGCCCAGTTCAGGCGGCGTATGTTCCAGCGCTGATTTCACCGCGCTCACAATGCTGTTGAGCGGCTCCGCCAATGCTTCCAGGATCTCGTTACTTGAAATGGTAAAGCTGCGTGGAATGCCTTCCGCAAGATTGCGGCCTTTCACTTCAATTTCCCGGACTTCTGAACCCGGAAACGCCGAACCGATCTCCTTCTTAATGATTTCTGCGGTAACTTCACCGATCAGCATGCCATAATTACGTCGAATATAATTGATAATCGCCTCGTCGAATTTATCCCCGCCGACACGAACCGAATTAGAAAATACGATTCCTCCTAACGAGATCACACCGACTTCCGTGGTTCCGCCTCCGATATCCACCACCATGGACCCGGTCGGCGATTCCACCGGCAGATCAGCACCCAACGCCGCCGCCATCGGTTCTTCGATCAATTCGACTTTACGCGCACCGGCGCCATAAGCTGCTTCGCGGATTGCACGCCGCTCCACTTGCGTTGAGCCGTAAGGCACACAAATAACGATCCGAGGATTGGCGGAAAATAAACGTGGCGGATTTACCTTACGGATAAACATCTTGAGCATTTGTTCGGTCACGGTAAAATCTGCAATCACACCATCTTTCATCGGACGGATTGCGGTGATATTGCCCGGTGTGCGGCCGAGCATTTGCTTGGCTGCAAGACCGACTTGCTGAATCATTTTTTTCCCATTGGCGCCGCTTTCTTCGCGAATAGCCACTACAGAGGGCTCATCCAGTACGATACCTTGGCCGTGGACATATATCAGCGTATTGGCTGTGCCCAGATCAATCGCCATGTCTGTTGAAAAATAACTTCCAAGAATACTGTTGCTCAAGAAATTAAACATAGTGGCAGAATCCGATATTAATAATTATGATGAGAGCGAATGATAATTAAAACCAGCAAAAAATAATACGCCAGTTAAACTGCGGCATGATACCCTAATACTTCTTTGAATATAAGGCTACCGATATAAAATGACTTTGTCTGTAAACGATGTAAAACAGATCGCTGAACTTGCTTATATTGAAATTAACGATCAAGAGGCTAAAGAGACTTTGGGACAGTTATCCGGTATTTTTAATTTGATTGAATCCATGCAGGCTGTTGACACCGAAACCGTGGAGCCGATGTCTCATGCACAAAACGTATTTCAACGATTACGGGAAGACGAAATCACGGAAACTGATCAGCACCAATTATACCAATCAATCGCACCGCAAGTCGAAGCGGATCTTTACCTGGTTCCCCAAGTAATAGAATAAAAATCATTGGAAATAAAGACATAGAGAAACGTAGTAATTTTAGGTAGCATTTTATTTTTCACGATTTCGTATAACCATGTTTAACCACAGCCTTAAGCAACTCTCAGATCAACTATCCGCAAAGAAAATTTCCAGCACGGAGCTTACTACCGAATTTCTGCAACGTATCAAGCAATTCAATTCAGAATACAATGCATTCATCACGATCAATGAAGATATGAGTTTGGCGCAAGCGCAGATAGCAGACAAAATGATTGCTGACGGACAAGCAGGGCCGTTAACCGGCATCCCGATTGCTCAGAAAGATATTTTCTGCGCCAAAGGCTGGTTGACCACTTGCGGCTCAAAAATGCTGGCAAATTTCGTATCACCATACGATGCCGGTGTTATCGAACGCTTCAATCAAGCCGGTGCTGTCAATATTGGAAAAACCAACATGGACGAATTTGCCATGGGATCGAGTAATGAAACCTCTTATTTCGGTCCGGTGAAAAACCCCTGGGATCCGGCCGCGGTACCTGGCGGCAGTTCCGGCGGCGCTGCCTGCGCGGTTGCGGCCAGACTGGCTCCTGCCGCGACCGGCACCGACACCGGCGGCTCGATCCGCCAGCCTGCCGCATTATGTGGTATTTCGGGCATCAAACCAACCTACGGATTAGTATCCCGTTACGGCATGATCGCTTTTGCGTCCAGCCTCGATCAGGGCGGTCCAATGGCGAAATCGGCGGAAGATCTGGCATTGCTATTAAACGTCATGACCGGCTTTGATGCACGCGATTCTACCAGTCTACAACGTGAGACCGAGGACTATGCCCGCGAACTGCAAAAACCACTGACCGGCTTGCGAATTGGCTTACCGAAGGAATATTTTGCTGCTGGCATGAGCAACGATGTTGCCAGCGCTGTCGACAAAGCATTGGATGAATATCGCAAACTGGGTGCTCAAACCGTCGAAATCTCGTTACCGAATGCACCGCTTTCGATCCCGGTTTACTATGTACTGGCACCTGCTGAAGCATCCAGCAATTTGTCGCGGTTCGATGGTGTGCGCTATGGTTATCGTGCCGAATCTTACAGCGATCTCGCCGATATGTACCGCAAAACCCGCGCGCAAGGTTTCGGCGCAGAAGTTAAGCGGCGCATTCTGATCGGAACTTACGTGTTGTCGCATGGTTATTACGACGCCTATTACATTAAAGCGCAAAAGCTGCGCCGTCTGATTGCACAGGATTTTACCAATGCTTATCGACAATGCGACATCATCATGGGTCCGACAACGCCGACAGTGGCATTCAATCTAGGTGAAAAAAGCGGCGATCCGATTCAGATGTATTTATCGGATATCTACACCAGCGCTGCCAATTTGACCGGTTTGCCGGCGATGTCGATCCCTATTGGTTTTGGCGATAAAAACCGCCCGATCGGCTTGCACATCATCGGAAATTACTTCTCGGAAGCACACATGCTGAACGTCGCGCATCAGTATCAACTGGCTACTGATTGGCATACCCGGTCGCCGGTTTAAACTACCCTTCGTTAGTGAAACACATTTGAGCTGGAAAACATATCATGCAGTGGGAAATTGTCATCGGTCTTGAAGTTCATGCACAACTGTCAACTCGTTCCAAAATTTTTTCAGGCGCTTCCACCGCCTACGGCGCACCTCCGAATACGCAAGCGTGTGTCATCGATCTGGCGCTGCCTGGTGTGTTGCCGGTATTGAACAAAGGTGCAGTTGAGCGCGCCGTTAAATTCGGTTTGGCAATCGGCGCAAAAATCAATTCACCGTCGATTTTTGCGCGTAAAAATTATTTCTACCCCGATCTGCCTAAAGGTTATCAAATCAGCCAATACGAACTGCCGGTCGTACAAGGCGGAACCGTGACGATTCAAACCGAAGGTGTGGAAAAAACCATCCGTCTGACGCGCGCGCATTTGGAGGAAGATGCCGGCAAATCCTTACATGAAGATTTTCATGGTATGAGCGGTATCGATTTAAACCGGGCCGGAACACCATTACTCGAAATCGTCTCCGAACCGGATCTGCGTAGTAGCGCTGAGGCGGTTGCTTATGCCAAGACTTTGCATTCATTGGTGCGCTGGATAGGGATCTGCGATGGCAACATGCAGGAAGGTTCGTTTCGCTGCGATGCCAATGTCTCGGTACGTCCGCATGGCACCGAAAAATTGGGTACGCGCTGCGAAATCAAAAATCTGAATTCATTCCGTTTCTTGGAGAAAGCCATCGACTATGAAGCACGGCGGCAAATTGAAATTCTTGAGGATGGCGGCACTATCCGCCAGGAAACCCGGCTGTACGATGCCAATAAAGATGAAACACGAACCATGCGCAGCAAAGAAGACGCCAACGATTATCGCTATTTTCCCGATCCGGATTTATTGCCATTGGAAATTTCATCAAACTGGATTGAACAAATCCGCGCAACCCTCCCGGAATTGCCGCAAGCACGCCGCAACCGCTATGTATCGGAATTCGGATTATCCGCCTACGATGCTGCTGTATTGACCAGTTCGCGCGAAACTGCAGATTATTTTGAAGCGACAATCAAGCACCTACCGTCTCAAGCCAAGCTTTGCGCCAATTGGATTATGGGCGACATCAATGGGCAACTGAACAAAGACGGTATCGAGATCAACGACTGCCCAATCAGCCCTGAACAACTTGCCTCGCTTTTATCACGTATCAATGACGGCACTATTTCCGGTAAAGGTGCAAAAACCGTGTTTGAGAGCATGTGGAACGGTGAACTGGATAAAAACCCGGATGCGATCATTGCTGCAAAAGGCTTGATGCAGATTTCGGACGACGCTGCTATCGAAAAACTGGTGGATGAAGTATTAGCCGCCAACGCTCAACAGGTTGCCGACTATCGCAACGGTAAGGATAAAGCTTTTAACTCGCTGATCGGTCAGATCATGAAAGCAACGCAAGGAAAAGCCAATCCGGCGCAAGTCAATACCATTTTGAAAAGGAAACTGGGCGGATAGCCGGGATACCACCGCGAAACGGTTACTCTCAAAACGCGCTGCCTCGATCAACAATATAATGATTCGCCGATATGATGCTATACTCAACCGGCATTTTAATCAGTCAATATTCCTGTTTGGAGTAATTTAAGTAATAAACCGAAATAGCGATGACTTTTTCGGTTATTCCGGTTCTTAAGTTCTATTTATCGTACATATAATGCTGGCAGCAGTTGCAATCAATCCCGTCAATCATGTGTTACGCTGTGAAACATGGGCAAGCAAGCGATTACAAAAACACGCGGGCAAAACGATCTGTATTAAGATACCTCCGATGATCACTTTTAGAATGCTGATTGACGGCGCCGGGGAAATGCAATCAGCGGAAAGCGAAAGCAGCGCTGACGCCACGTTAGTGCTGACACAATCGATGTTGCTCAGATTTTTTTCAGGTGATGCGGGCGTTTTCGAACACATAACAACGATGGGTGATCCAGATCTGGCGCGGGAATTACTCGATATCGGCAGACAAATTGATGTAAGCGTAATGTTCGAAAATGATCTGAGCAAAGTGGTCGGCGATATCCCAGCCCATCGCATCGCGCAAAGCGGCAAAGACTTTGTGCAATGGCAAGTTGATAATGTTGATCGTTTAACCAGGTCGTTGAAAGAGTATCTGACTGAAGAAAATGTTATTTTAACCAAATTTGCTGCTATCCAGCAGATGGCTGAAGAAACGGCAAATCTGAAAATAGAAACTGAGTTGCTGGAGCAACGAATAAATCGACTGATTCAGCAAATTTCACCGCTCAGCGAATAATACGAAAAAACAATGACAGCCGGAAATTATGTGGTTATGAATAATAATCCTCAATGCACAAACTGACCTAAGGAATTTAAAGCTCGCCTCCAATCCCTAATTATTCATGCGCTTATTCCGACTCCTAAAAATTCTTTACGTTGCGTTTCAATCCGGATTGGATGAATTTGTTCTGAGCCATAGCCGGTTACAGTTCTTACGTGTCATCGTCAGAACCCTCACTTTTTGGCGTAAACTGGATAAACCCCGGGGGGAACGTTTACGGCTGGCTTTAACCACGCTGGGTCCGATATTTGTCAAATTCGGTCAGATGCTTTCCACCAGGCGCGACTTACTACCTCAGGACATCGCCGATGAGCTGGCCAAGCTACAAGACCAAGTTCCTCCATTTTCTTCTGATCTGGTTGTGACCACGCTAGAAGCAGAATATGGTCAGAAGGTCGATGAGGTTTTTTACAAGTTTGATCTCACCCCGCTTGCCAGCGCATCCGTTGCGCAAGTGCATTTAGCCGTATTACACAATGGCACCGAAGTAGCGGTCAAGATTCTGCGTCCCAACCTCTCCCCCATTATCACGCACGATGTTGCTTTGATGGATACAGGCGCCTGGTTGGCCGAAATGCTGTGGGCGGATGGTAAACGCCTGAAATTGCGTCAAGTTGTCTCGGAATTTGCCAGACACCTTGACGATGAGCTCGACTTGATGCGTGAAGCGGCGAATTGCAGCCAGTTACGCCGTAATTTTCTGAATTCTCCATTACTGCTGGTCCCGGAAGTTTATTGGGATTTCTGCCGCAGCAATGTGATGGTCATGGAACGTGTCAAAGGGATTCCGATTAGCCATGTCGATGAGCTGAAAGCTCAAGGCATCGATATCCCGCAGTTGGCGCGTGTTGGTGTGGAAATATTTTTTACGCAAGTCTTTCGTGACGGCTACTTCCATGCGGATATGCACCCCGGCAATATCTTTGTGGGCAACGATGGTCGATACATTGCGGTTGATTTCGGCATCATGGGAACACTGAGCGACCAAGACAAAAATTATCTGGCTCAAAACTTCCTGGCTTTTTTCCGTCGCGATTATGCGCGGGTTGCGCAAGCGCATGTCGAAGCTGGCTGGGCTCCTAAAGACACCCGGGTCGATGATTTTGAGGCCGCCATTAGAGCCGTTTGTGAACCCATTTTCGACAAACCTTTAAAGGAAATTTCGTTTGGCCGCGTTCTGCTCCAATTATTTCAGACTTCCCGGCAGTTCAATGTTGAAATCCAGCCGCAACTGGTTTTATTACAAAAAACATTACTTAATATCGAAGGTTTGGGGCGTGATTTGGATCCCGATTTGGATCTGTGGAAAACTGCCAAACCATTCCTGGAAAACTGGATGTCAGAGCAAATCGGCTGGCGCGGACTCACCAGCCGTATCGAAAAAGAAGCTCCTAACTGGGCCGTTATCATGCCTGAATTTCCCCGCCTCATCCATCAAGCATTGGCGGAAAATCGCAACCATGAACTGGAAAAAAGAATGGCTGATTTAATTACTGAAGAAAAGCGCCAGAACCGCCTGCTCGCGCTTATTGCAATCCTCCTCGCAGGACTGCTGGCCTGGCAAATATTCCAATAAACTTGTAGGTTCATTTTTCTGTAAGATTAATGGCTGAGAATAACGAACAGTTATCACTGGCTGCACCGTGTTGTTACATCCGGATGATTGCAATCCCGATTACAGCATGACGCAACCCTTAACCAAATCCTTCAAGCAACTGTTTTATTATGGCCTAATTGGTATCATCACCAATTTAAGCTGGTATGCAGTCTATCTGCTCATTACATCCTTCGGCGCCGAACCGAAGCTGGTGATGACTTTATTATATTTCTGTGGCGCAACAACCAGTTATTTGGCCAATCGCAAATGGACGTTTCAGCATAAGGGGCACTGGGTCAACTCGACGATCCGTTATGTTATTGCGCATATAATGGGTTACACTCTTAATTTTCTGTTACTTCTGATATTTGTTGATTATTATCATTATCCGCACCAATGGGTGCAAGGAATTGCCATTTTTATAGTGGCTGGTTTTTTATTTATTACGTTTAAATTTTTTGTTTTCAGCGAGAACTCAAATCATCAAAAAGTTGATCAAAAATAAAACAAGCTATTCATCCTCAAAGGAAACATCATGATTCCCTTTAACAAACCCCATATGTCCGGCAAAGAGCTTTACTACATTGCTGATGCGCATTTTCATAATATACTTGCGGGAGACGGTCCTTACACCAAGCGATGCCATCAATGGCTTGAATCCCACACCGGCAGCGCAAAAGTTCTATTAACGCATTCCTGCACCGCCGCTTTGGAAATGTCATCGTTGCTATTAAACATACAGCCGGGAGATGAGGTTATCATGCCTTCCTACACGTTTGTTTCGACAGCAAACGCATTTGTACTGCGAGGCGGCATTCCCGTTTTTGTCGATATTAGATCGGATACATTGAATATCGATGAAAACCTGATAGCCGACGCCATCACAGAACGCACCAAAGCCATTGTTCCCGTTCACTACGCCGGTGTATCGTGTGAAATGGACGCTATTTTACCCATTGCCAAGCAACACAATATCAAAATCGTGGAAGATGCCGCGCAAGGCGTGATGTCCACTTATAAAGGGCGCGCGCTCGGAAGCATCGGCGATCTTGGCGCTTACAGCTTTCATGAGACCAAAAATGTCATTTCCGGAGAAGATGGTTGCATTCTTATTAATGACCCGTCATTATCGTTGCAAGCCGAAATTATTCGAGAAAAAGGCACCAATCGTACGCAATTTTTTCGAGGGCATGTAGATAAATACACATGGCAGGATGTTGGTTCTTCCTTCTTACCGGGGGAGTTGATATCGGCATTTTTATGGGCGCAGCTTGAAGTTGCCGAGGAAATTACCAAGCAGCGCATTGCGATCTGGGATGAATACCACCAGCTGCTTGAACCGCTGGAGAATCGGGGTTTATTGCGCAGACCGATCATCCCTGATCACTGTCAGCATAATGCGCATATGTACTATATATTATTGCCAGGACACCTTCCACGCGACGAGATTCTGCAAAAAATGAAATCACGAGGAATTGGCGCAATTTTCCACTATATCCCGTTGCATTCGTCACCAGCCGGCAAAAAATTCGGACGAATATCCGGTGAGATGGTTAACACCGACGCTTGTGCTGAGCGAGTCATCCGGCTGCCACTTTGGATAGGTCTCGATATCAATCAGCAACAAGAAATTGTGACCGCACTAGCAGATGCGATTATAAACTCTTAAAAATTATTGCCTTTGAATTTCTATGGCGCGTTTCGCCGCGCACGAAGTTGGATCATCTTTATCCCCCAGTTCTATTTCATACAGCCACCAAGATCCGCTATGCGCTACATATTTAACTTCACATTCCGCCTCGTCAATGACTTTTGAATCGATACCATTCTCAGATCGAACAAGAAAATAATCATAGAGCCAGCCTTTATTTATTCTCCAATCAAAAGTCTCGGGCTGCCATGCAAATTGTGACGGAACAGCCACCGCTGCATCAGGTTTATATCTGACCAGTAAGCCAAACTGAGAAAAACTGAAGTCTGTTGCTCCAGAGTGTTCCGCTTGATACCAAGACGCAAAATGCAAATACATGGGCAATCTGAAAATATCACTTTTGTTATCATAAATGAAAGCCAATACACGTTTCTGCGGCTGCATCTTTGCTTCAATATCCCGGTAACCTCGGGCTTCCTCTTCGAAGCTTGCAAACCGGAAGCACAGTAACACGATGAGCATCACCGGCACAGCAATCATTAAGCCACGGAGTAAAGATTCAAATTTCACAGAACGTGCCGCAGATGTCGGCTTTGTCATAATCACAAACAACATTGGGACAGCGTACAGTGAAAAGCGATTGTACGTAAAAAAATTCCCTAAAATAAAATTCGGCCCAACCATCATCCACAGAAGATAAGCGAAAAATACTATCTGCCTTGGTCTATCGCTGGTAATACGGGCGCCGAGCAGAAATGGCAGCGCAAGAATCAGTACGGCAATAGCGGCGTTTATTCTTCCGGAAGTTAACCCAACTGAAGTTGCCAGTAGTTCAATCGGTCTATAAATACTGAGTCCCCATGGCCCTTCACCGCTAGCCTGTCCGCCCGCACTTACCCACGTTACTAAATAAATAATAACAACCGGTAAGGGACTGATAAAAGGCAATGCTGCCAGTAGTTTTTGTTTCCACGGTAAACGTCCGGCAATGATATATAAAAAGGCAAGCCCACAACCAAAAGCAGCCACAAGCAAATGAATTGGCAGCAACGCAAAGGAAAACAAAGCCAACCATAACCCTGATTTCAGTTTCGGTGCTTCCGCATATTTAAACGCAGTCAGCAAAAACAGCAGAACGATGGGTGCACCAATAATGAAATTAAAGAACCCCCACTGAAATGCAAAACCGTAGCCGATCGGGAGAAGCAACCAATCCCATCTAGGATCACCACCGAAGTGGGCGCGGATAAGCGATGCAGTCAATGGCGTAGCAATCACAGCCAAGGCTATCAAGAGCTTGATCGCTACCAGAATTGGCAAGAATTGGCTTGCTCCCCATAGAATTATATAACCGCCCAAATAAGGACGAACCCAATCAAGATAATAAAGATCATGATAAGGAAAATCGGATAACGAGAGATTATTAAGCGTAGCAATTGCCGCAGCGTGCTGCGGCACATCAACCATTGGCGGATAATGTGAAAATAATAAAGGCGATGCTGCTAGGAAACAAAATACATAAAACAGAATTCGTTCAGTTGATAATTTCATTTAATTCCAGTAAAGAGCTGTTCTAGAAGTGAGTTAGGCAACTTCGAAACATAAGAAGACTGTATCTTACCTAAATTGCAGAATACAAAATATTGGTAACGCTGGCAAAATCGCTCTAACTTTTTCCTCGAACACAATTCATTCAAGCTGTTCATTGCGAAACACAAATCATCGAAGTACCCAATACAGAGGTATATCTTATCTCTCCCATTCTTAGTATTGTGATCGTAATACTTACAGAAATAATCTTTTTATTCAATATCTTAAATTGCATCAACGGCAATATCGACACTATGATACCGTTAAACCATCTCATTATTTCATCCAATTAACACTGTGCCGTAGATTTGACAAACTTCATGAATGATCCCGCTGATCTGCCGGTATTAAATATCAGATCGAGGATGGATACGCCATGTTCGAAAGGGCCATCCATCTGCGGATATTCCGGATAATCCGAGTAATCCATCCATTCAACTTTGATGTTCTCTTGTTCAAACAACGATTCATCAAGATATGATTTAGCTGCCGGGCCGCTCAAATAACAATTAGCACCCGCTGCCTTACAAAGCGTTAACAACTTTTCCGTTCTCGCTCCGCCATAACGATAGTCCGATGATCGAGTGATTCTAGTCTCAATTCCAAGAAAGCTGCAAATTGCCCGGATAAATTCTGCATTGATTTCACTTAAATATGCTGATCGCGCTGATTGGTATAATTCTCCAACAAACTCCGCCGTATCCCGGAAAGCCGCTGCTCGACCATAATTCATTTGCAATGTTTTCCAATGTTTAACATTCCAATCACTAAAAGTTACTTTCACATCGCAGATTCTGTCCGAACGACTCTGATTCACTGGAATAGTTAACCACTGAGATTGGCCATTTACTTTAATCTTATTTCTGTTGCGCCAATCCCGCGTAGTAAATTGCACGTCGTCGTAGATAATAAACTCATCCACAGCAGCTATGATGTCGAAGTAGCCCTTCCATGGAATATAATTCGACTGCAATATCGCAACCTTTTTCAATTGATCTCCTCTCTAAATAAATTCATTAAACATATTGTGCAGCGCTACCCCAATACTGCGACAAGCTAAACAACTAACTTTAACTAATTCAGCACTCTGACATATCTTGCTTGAGAATCAAATCAATTCATCGAATAAAGGTATGTAATCCCTGCTAGTAAGTTAGCGGATCCTGAAACAAGAACTTTGAGTCATAAGCCAACAATAATTTATATATTCAGATATTTATAAGAACAACAAATTTCGACAATGTTTGATTCATTTGATAAACAAATGCGCCTTATGGATATCAGCGATGTTTCTAACAGAAGGTGGGCAGAATTGGCCAGATAAACGTCACGTTTACATGTATCCATATCCCGATAACTGGCATGATGAAGTTGATTCGGCTTTTAGCTGCGTGGATGCGGATAGTTTGATCACAAGTAATGCTTTTCTCTTTGGATCTGTGTAGCGATCAGTCACCCGGATTGAGCATCGGCTTTGAGGTATATAATGAAGAATTACCTTTCTCTGCCGATTGGCTTTATCCGTCAGAATCGCTGACTTAGTGAAGACTGCACTGCTCGGACAGTGTGCGGCTCATTTCAAGCTTGCTGGCTTTCTCTTCCTCGAAGATTACAAGTCCAGAAAATAGGAGGCGAATTCAATCCGACATGAAGCTCGGTAGCGGCTTTTTGGATGAAAACTTGCCATTGGGGAAAGGATAAACAATCAGCGCTTGATGTCACACTGTTGATCTTCGGGCACGTTGATGGTTTTTCGCACCAGAAACAGAGGTCTATTCTTTACTTCGGTGTAAATATTGGATATGTATCTTGCAATCAATCCCAATGAAATCAGATTAATACTGCCAAAAAATAGAATTGACAAGATAATGGTGGTAAAACCAGGCAGGATATTTTCAAACAAATACAAATAAAGATAATGCAGTGACAAAACACTGGTGAGGCACAGGATAATCAATCCGCTGTAGAATAAAATATTGAGGGGATTATTTGAAAGATCCAGCAGCACATCAATGGCGAGATTGACCCGTTTTATCGTATTGTAATTACTTCTACCCCAGGCACGCTTGCTATTCGGCACTTCGATAACCTTATATTTCATGCCGATATCGTTGATGATAGCAACGATCGTTCTTACCTTCTCGGGATAGCGCTTAAAGTATTCCGCTACCCGGCGGGTGAATATCCGCATCATCAACTGACTTCTGATGATATTCACTTTCATTACCATATACATGAATTTCCAGAACAACCATGATGTCGCTGCGTCAACCCAATTATTCCGGCTGACCGATGTCGTATAAACGATATCGTACCCTTGCTGAATGGTTTGATACAGCAAGGGAATTGATTCAGGCGGATTCTGCAAATCGCCATCCATAATCAAAACATGATCGCCACGTGCATAATGGATACCGGCGCTCATGGCAACCTGTTGCCCAAAATTCCGACTCAGCGCAATGGATTTGACGCGAGTATCTTCTTCAGAAAGCGTTTGCATGACATACAACGAATCATCCTTGCTGCAATCATCCACTAGAACTATTTCATACGTAACGCCCATTCCTTCCAACACTGTTCTCAGCCTGTTGACCAGTTCCCGCACCATAGGTGCAGCGTTATAGATTGTCGCTACCACCGATAATTGCGGTGAACCGGCGTGTTGCTTTGTCATGATGCTGTTCCGCGCGCTATCTCTGAAAGTGTATAAGTTTTAATTTGGTTACCGAAGCTGGCATGAATTTTTTTCTGAATGACATCACCGAACGTTAAGCTCATAATCAACATATGCGTAACCGGTTTTTTCTGCAAATCGGCAAAATTCTCAATTGTTATCGGTACACCGTCGAACTCCCGGTAGTGCCAGTGATTGGTATCATCGAAAAAACGAAAACCAGAAAAACGACCGGTCATCGCAATATAAGGCAACGTTCTTAGAGGCACATAAAAACCGAGACTGGCCGATTTATCCGACAGGATGTTGGTAACAAGCTGATCGAATGTTGAAAGCGCTCGCTTCGCCAGATCCGGGAAACGATCATGTGATGAAAAATCAACACCAGCCTCCGGTTGCTCAGTTGCTGCAGCTTTTGATCGGCGCGCTGCGGCATATAGCGATCCGCCATAACCGGCCTTGACAACGCTCATCACATCAAAGCCGGCGCTGCGTAACAACGCCGATAGCGAATCTTCCGTAAAATAATTAAGATGCTGATGCATCGCCATCGAAATATCCCCGATTTCGATGCTTTCGGTTGCATCCGGCACATTGACGATGACTATCCCATCCGGATTCAAGTTTTCCCGGATTTGTTGGAGAAATTCCAACGGCTTGTGGATATGCTCAAGTACATCCACATGAAAAGCCAAGTCGAATTTTTCAGTGACCAGTGGCGTTGGGAAAAAAGCCGTTACTACTTTCACACCTTTCTTTGCGCCTTCTTTTGCGGCAAACGGGCTTGAATCCACGCCAACCACATTGTAACCTCGCTTCATCAAGCCTTCGAGAATGACACAACCGCCGCAACCGATTTCCAGCACCTTGTGAATTCCGGGATTATCGGCGAGCACTTTATCAAGGAAACGAACAAAATCCACTCCGTATTGCCTGGCAATTTCATAGGTATCCTGTAAATAGCCAATGTTATATTCCTGCTGATAGATTTTTTCCAGCGCTTCCAACACGACTTCATTTCGCTTCTGAATCACCAGCCCGAATTCCGGCCGCTGGGAAAATTCAAACGGGTAGAAATCCTCAACAATGTTGCTGCGAGGCTCTCCGGATGGACTTAACCGCCAGTAAAAGGGTAATTTTTCAATGGTAACGCTATTCATAATTTGTTTTCACCTGTAAAAGTTTTTTCAATAACCGAGAAGGCATGATTCAAAATGTCCGGGATAAAAAACAAATCATCGCTTGCCATAATCCCTGTCACTTCTATATTTTTCATTTTCTTACTGAGCACTCGCTTTTTACTTTCTCCGATAGCAGTTACATTAGCTATCGACGGCAATGGAAATTCGCCCCCCTTGTTCTCAATCGCCGAGAATTTAAGCGCATGTTTTTCGGTAATCACACCAAAGCGGCGCAATTCATCCAAGGCCAAGGCAATGCACTGCTCATCTGACAAATTTTTAGCATCTAACCCCAAACGGGAAGGCCAAAGCTCGACGCAGACCGGAAAGCCATCGGCAGCCGCAGCCGGACAATAATTCACATAATTCGTCACCCTGAATGCTGCAAAACCTGGATCGTAGCAATAAAAATAATAAAGCCGATCCATCAACGGCATCTGATCGAACACGAAATTAGCGAATACGACTTTGGTACCACCGGGTTTACCAATACCGGACATATCAGTCCCTAAAGCATGTCCCAAACTCGGCCAACCTATTGACCAGAACAATGTTTTAACCGGAATTTTTCTGGAATCACCGCCCTTGCCGTTAATCGTAATAGAATCCACATGATCATCTGAACAATGTAAAGACATACCGGCGACATTCATCAAAATTTCCACACCGCGCTGTTGCAAGGTATCCACCAATCGATCGACATAATGTTTCATTCCAAAACGCTTAGGGTATAACGCTTTCTGATTATTGGTGCGGTATGGCGGCAGATTCAGTTGATCCGGAAACGCTAAGCGCGATCGTATCCGATCGGACTTCATCAGGTCGAGCATTGTATCGGGATCGAACAGGATAACCCGTTCTAATGCTGATGCTTTGACAGCAAATCGATCGATAGCTTCGATATCAACCCCATACAAAGATTGAATAAGCGGCCGATGCACTGACTCAACGATTTCGTTACCAAACTGATTCAACAAGAACTGCCATCCAGAACGCCCGCAATCTTTAACACTCCCTCCCAAATTCAACATGAAATCGCCCAGGAATCGCTTCTTTTCAACATCGTCGAAGGATCTTAGGTCGACGTAATGTGAATAATTCTGCAATCGCCCCCGGAAATACAAACCGGCGATATCTTTCTCGTTATTCTCATGAATATGCCAATCCCGTTCATCCATTACTTCACGGTAGAGATTATCGACATCTGGATTGCAAGACTCATAGATCAGGTGCATCCCGTAATCAAATAGCCTGCCGTCAGGGTATTCGATACTTTGGTACATGCCACCCGGCCGATCGGCTCTGTCAAAGATAACCACATCGATACCCGGATCAAGCTGTTTAATCCGAAGCGCCATCATCAGACCGGTCATCCCTGCGCCTGCAATAACAATTTTGTCTTTAGTGGCTTCGATCATAGAACAACTCTCCTCATTAACTGTGTGCTACCGGTTTGACAAACTTCATGAATGAGCCTGCTGAACTCCCGGTGTTAAATATCAGATCAAGAATGGATACGCCATGTTCGAAAGGGCCGCCCATCTGCGGATATTCCGGATAATCCGAGTAATCCATCCATTCAACTTTAATGTTTTCTTGTTCAAACAACGATTCATCAAGATATGATTTTGCCGCCGGACCGCTCAAGTAACAATTAGCGCCTGCTGCCTTACAGAGCGCTATCAGCTTTTCCGATCGATCACCACTATAACGATAGTCGGATGATCGGGTAACTTTGGTATCAATTCCAAGAAAACCGCTAATTGCCCGGATAAATTCTGCATTGATCTCACTTAAATAAGCCGATCGTGCCGATTGGTACAACCCTCCAACAAACTCCACCGTGTCCCGGAAAGCCGCTGCTCGACTATAATTCATTTGCAATGTTTTCCAATGCTTAGTATTCCAATCACTAAAAGATACTTTCACATCGCAAATTCTGTCAGAGATACTATGACGCACCGGAATAGTTAACCACTGCACCTGCCCGCTCGCTTTAATCTTATTTCGGTTACGCCAGTCGTTTTTTGTGAATTGCACGTCGTCATAAATAATAAATTCATCGACTGCCGCAATGATGTCAAAATAGCCCTTCCAAGGGATATAGTTCGATTGTAAGATTGCAATCTTCTTCATGGTCTTCCGTGATTACTCCAATTCCAGTGGCATATGCGACCGCATTTCGGTTCAGCAATTTCTACCTCGCAATGGTTATGCTGTCGCTACTTCACAGAATGCAATAAATTTCCGCACATTAATGGATATATGTACAGTCGGCTCGCTGAAGAACGGCATCACCCACGTTCGCGCGAATTGAATTAATGGATACCCGCTATGAATCCCGCATCGAAAGTACTGGAATTCAGCAGGTTTGTCAAATCAGCAAATCGATTCACACGATAGACAATGTTGTTTGCGATCAATAACAAACCTGCCGCTATGATAGAACACCCTGCCTGTTCAGGATCCATCCAAATTGAGTTAAACTAGCCCTGTTTTTTCCATTACCAGCATATCCATGAGCTATTACCAATATCACGTTTTTTTTTGCACCAATCAACGCCAGGGCGGTGCAAAGTGCTGTAATAATTTTTGCGCTCAAGAGTTGCGCGATTATGCCAAGCAGCGCATTAAATCGTTAAAACTCGATGGCAAAAGAAAGATTCGTGTTAATAATGCAGGTTGTCTGGATCGCTGTGATGAAGGTCCGGTTATCGTCATCTATCCGGAGGAAATTTGGTATACCTACATCGATAAAGACGATATCGATGAAATCATTGATGAACATCTGATCAAAGGCAAGATTGTCGAACGGCTTAAGATTTGATCTTAACCTGTTGCCACAATCAATCCGGGTAAACCACTTGTCAATCGCCCGTCATAAATTTTTTATCAGCGGCCCCACCGGAAAACTGGAAACCGAACTGGGCAAACCTTCCTCGAATCCGAGAGGAATTGGCGTTATTGCACACCCGCACCCGCTTCATGGCGGAACGATGGACAACAAAGTTGTGCAAACCGTATTCTCAACTTTACTGGAACTTGATTTTATTACTGTGAAGTTCAATTTCCGCGGCGTAGGCCAAAGCGAAGGCGCTTTCAGGCATGGCGCCGGTGAAACAGAAGACGTCATCGCAGTGGCGCAAGCAGTCCGGGATCAATTCAGTAATCAGTTTACGGATTTGCCGCTGCTTTTGGCAGGATTTTCTTTTGGGGGCGCCGTACAATTATTAGCTGCAAAAGAACTGGCGCCAGCCTATCTCATTCTGATCGCACCTTCGGTCACAAAACTCAATGCACCTGCAGTCCCTGAGACTACTCAATGTGCTTTAATTATTCAGGGCGATAAAGATGACATCGTATTGCCGGAGGAAGTATTCGCCTGGGCGGAGCCAGCATCACAACCCGTTGTTGTGATACCGGGGGCCGAACATTTCTTTCATGGAAAATTAATGATACTCAGAAGACTGATATTGAAGTACTTCTCTGGAAAGACATAGCAACAGGGCTCTTCGCTTATTCCACCAGCTTGTGTTGAATCGCATACCGGACCAATTGCGCATTATTCTTCATATTCATTTTTTCCAAGATGCGAGACCGGTATGTACTGACCGTCTTTACACTTAACGACAGTTTGCTGGCAATCGATGTTAAAGACTCACCAGCAACGATCAGTTTGAACACATGAAATTCGCGATCAGAGAAGGTCGTATGGAGCAATTCCGTAGTATCCATGGACGGATTGAACAACAATTTTTCCGCCAGCTCCGGATTGACGTACTTTCCACCTTTCGAAAGCCTTCTAATCACGTTAATCAGTTGATCGGTCGGACTGTCTTTCGTTAAATAACCGGACGCGCCGGAACGAATAGCCCGTATGGCATATTCTTCTTCCGGGTACATGCTCAGAACCAGCACACAGGATGAAGCGTTCGTCGAGATTATGCGCTTCAGGATATCCAGGCCATTCATATCGGGCAAATTGATATCCAGTAACGCTACGTCCCATTTAAACTCACGCGCTTTCTTGATGATATCTTTACCATCAATAGCTTCAGCGATCACTTCGATATCATCCGTTTCACTGAAAATTCTTTTCAGTCCATCTCGAAACAATGCATGGTCATCAGCAATCAGAACATTAATCATTTTTGCTTTCTCCGTCACTGGTTGCCATCACTGCAAGCGGCAATCTTAATGTTACGATACTTCCTTCCGACGGCATTCCCATAATTTCTATTTTCCCACCAAGCTGCTGTGCTCTTTCATTCATCCCTATGATTCCAAAGGATTCAGGATTCAGTATTTGAAATTCCTTAATCCCAACACCATTATCCTTCACCGTTATCACCGCTTCACCACTTTCTTCAGCCAGCTCAATATCGACTCTGCTGGCTTGCGCATGTCGCGTAATGTTTATAAATATCTCTTGAATAATCCTGAAAATACTGGTCTCGTAACTTTTATTGCCGCATGATAAATTTTCAACCATGGATTCCAAGTTACATTTGATATTAGTGCGTTGCTCAAACTCTCTAATCAGCCATTCAATCGCACCGTGCAACCCCAAATTATCAAGTACATTGGGCCGCAAATTCACCGATACCCGTCGCGCAGTTTCAATCGCTTCCCCGGTTAATTGATAGAGTGACTCAATCCGCTCGTGCATGGGTTCTGCAGTGATTTTCTTAGAAAGCCAATCTAAATCCATTTTCAGAACAGTCAACGTTCCTCCCAGCACATCATGAATTTCGCGGCCAATCCGAGTTCTCTCTTCTTCCCTGACATCCTGCAAATGCGCTGTCAAATGCCGCAAATTCTCGATCATACGCTTGCGTTCTGTAATATCTTCTATCATACATAAGTAAGATATTTCATTGTCAGCTAGGATTTCAAAAGGAACAATCGACATTTCGATCCAGATAATAGCCTTATCCGGACGTAAGATCCTTTTCTCAATTTTACAATCCTGTGACCGCTGTTTGATGAAAAGTTCAATATCTTTATGATAAGACAGCACATCCTCGGGGTACAAAATGTCAGACTGATTGCCTTCAAGAAGCTCTTCCACGCTTCTGCCAGTAATGGTTGCATACCTCGGATTGACATCATAATAGCTACCGCTTTGCAAATTAATCAAAGTAATGCCAAGCGGAGCTTTCTCGAAGATAGTCTGAAACCGCTGCTGGGCTTTCCGGATACCTTCTTCGATACGCTTGCGTTCAATCGAGTAGCGGATCACTCGCGCAAGAACGCCTTCAGTCAAGCTACCTTTGACGAGATAGTCTTGCGCGCCCGCTTTGATCGATTTGATCGCAAGTTTTTCGTCGTCGCGAAATGACAATACCGCAATGGGAATGCTGGCTGCGTGTTTGCGTAAATGATTAATGGTTTCTACGCCATCACTGTCCGGCAAAGTGAGGTCGGATAAAATCAAATCAAATGATTGTTCCTGAATAAGCTGTAATGCAGAACTGAGCCGTTCGGCGTGAACAACGGAAACCTGATCGCCCATTGCCTGTTGCAAATCGCTTTGCACAAGAATTGCATCGGTTTCATTGTCTTCTATCAATAAGATATGAATTTCGGAGCCGGTCATACCCGATTATGGTTTACAAAGAATTGATGTTGAGAACCAGAAGTCACTGATTGATTTGGCAATTCCAATACATTCATCGAAATTAGCCGATTTCCTGATATAACCATTCGCGTAATTCTGAAAAGCAGATTTAATATCCTGATCTGTAGCGGAGGCAGTATAAATAATGACCGGGATGATTCTTAAGTCTAAATCCGCCTTCATCTCCGCTAGAAATTCGATACCGTTTTTCCTGGGCATATTGAGATCCAGCAAAATGATATCGGGACGGGGAACTTGAAGATATGGACCTTGCTTTCTTAAAAACTCCAGTGCAAAAACACCATCCTCTGCGACGAAAACTTCGGTATTTTCATCAGAGCATGCGAAAGCTTCTTTAACCAGCATAGCATCTGTAGGATTATCATCAACCATTAGAATCACGCTGGAACGGTTCATTTTTTGATCACTCATCACTGATTAATCATCGTTTCGGGACTGAGAAAAAAAATGACGACCCGATACTGGGCCGATACTGGGCCGAGACTCTACCCATATCCTGCCGCCATGATATTCAACTACTTTTTTACAAATCGCCAAACCAATGCCGGTACCCGAATAATCCTTGCGACTGTGTAGCCGCTGGAACACTCTGAAAATTCGATCTAAATGCTGTTCCTCTATGCCGATACCGTTGTCGGTTATCGAGAAAACCCATTCATCCGGGTTTTCCTTGAAACCGATATGTACCTTAGGCGGATACGCTCTTTTAAACTTGAGTGCGTTATTGATCAAGTTAGTAAATAATTGCGTAAATTGAAAAGGAATCCCTTTAACCACGGGAAGCTTATCATAGGTGACGACAGCTTCACACTCATCGATACTAATCGAAAGATCAATCAACAAATTACTTAGCAATTGATTACAGTCAATATCAGTCATCGCTTGACTGGCATTTACTTGTGCATAGGTTAACAAATCGTCTATCAGCATCTGCATACGATTTGCTCCGGCTACCGCATGAGATATCAAATCGTTGGCTCGTTCATCCAATCGCTCGTTACAATATTTTTTCAACAACTGCACAAAACTGGTGATGGCGCGCAATGGTTCCTGCAAATCATGGGTAACGACATAGGCGAATTGTTCAAGCTCATCATTGGAACGAGCCAATTCCGTAACCTGTTCTTCCATTTTTGCTTCCAATTTTTTGTGTGCCGTCACTTCGGTACGTATTGCAACATATTGAAAAGGAGAACCGTTCGTATCAAGAAAAGGAATGATAGTCGTATCAACCCAGTAAAAACTACCATCTTTCGCTCGATTCCTGATTTCACCTTTCCAGATTTTGCCTTTGGAAATTGTGGACCACAAGCTACGAAAAAAATCCCGGGCGTGATAGCCTGAATTAATGATCCGATGATCCTGCCCGACTAATTCTTCGGCTGAATATTTCGAGACCGCACAAAACTTCTGATTGACATATTGAATTTTTCCACACAAGTCTGTAACCGCAATAATTGCGTGCTCATTGATTGCTCGCTCCGCCATTCTGACATCATTCAAGTAGGCAATTTCCATGTCACGGAGTCTCTTCCTCTGTAACCAAGCTCCGATATCCTCAGCAATACTGCTAAGAAAAGCAAAAACTTTAAAACTCGCCATGCTTGGATATTCTATGTGCTTATAATAAATCCCGAATTGGCCAACGATCTCGCCGCTCAGTTTAATTGGAGCAGATAGTTTATTACCTAATAACCCCATAGTCTCATCTTGCATGAAACATCGATCACCCATTTCCAAATAAGGAAAGACTCCCTGTTCTGGCTGCCATAACAGAGACACATGAGCAATTAACTGGTGACATAAATCATCAGTCGAGTTAATCACCAGCATATCGCTTGAAATCTTGTACAGGCATTCCAAAATTTGTAATCGATACTGATATTCCGAATCGATGAGCTTTGATGAGCCATTCTCCTTAACAAAAAGGCTGGAAATGAACTGAGTTCTCGAAAAATTCCTTCCAGAATCCGGTTTGTCAGTCTCAGCTTCGGATATAGATAAACTTGCAGAAGCTAAACCGCTAAAAGGAATAAAAGTATTCATCCGTGCGGATTCATTTCGTAAATTCATGATCGTTGACTCTGCTCAAAAGAAAAGCTTAGATTTATCGCTAAAAGATTCTAAGCAACTGGGCAAATCACAAATGCCATGGATACATGGAGCATAATAGTATCTGCCTGACAAATTAAAAAATATAGGATTTTTCTGATTGATTCCATTTATTCTTTGATTCTTCTTATTAATCAATCCCACAACTCAAGAAAAAATTCCTTCTAATGACTGCGTTGGATTCTGATACGAAACACATATGTTTTCACTCTACACAATCACAAAGAGAATATTTCAAGTTAATAGTAATTCAAATAGTTTTCTAACGATCACACGAAAATAAGGCAAGTTTCCGGGTAATTCTTACACTAACAACATTCTGCACAAAGTTGAGGTTGCGTCGCTAGAAAACATCGCATTGATCGTACTATTCGATCAACATGCGTCTAGCTTTCGTTCATGGTTATAAACTCAATCACAAATACTGAAGTTGAATTATAAGAGTATTCCTACAATAACTTCTTGATATCTTAAATATAAAGGGAAACAACTGACAAAATATTTTTGACTTTAAAACCGTTAACCTCAATGTTAGTTAGATTCAAAATATTATTACAAGAGGTTAATCATGAGACTCAATCTTCCAGTTACAAACATTGAATATCCCATTAACGATGACACGCTGATCGTTTCCACCACCGACACCAAAGGAAGAATTACGTATGTCAATCCGACATTTATAGAAGTCAGCGGTTTTCCTGAAGAAGAATTGATCGGTAAAGCGCACAATATCGTGCGTCATCCCGACGTGCCGCCTGAAGCCTTCGAAGACTTATGGAATACACTTAAACAAGGACAGCCATGGACAGGCCTCGTCAAGAACCGGCGCAAAAATGGCGATTACTATTGGATTACCGCCAATGCAACTCCCATTATAAAGAACGGCGCAGTAACCGGTTATCTTTCCGTTCGCACCAAGGCATCCCAGGAAGCAATCAATCAAGCTATACCGGTTTACCGGCAAATTCTCGAAGGCAAAGCTAAGCATTTAAAAATTGAAAAGGGCCAAGTCATACGCACCGACTGGATCGGCAAGCTATCAAGGTTATTTAAAATGACCGTCGGTAAGCGCATCTGCCTCTTTATGGCAATCGCTGCGCTATTTTTGATGACGGTTGGTGGATTGGGTTGGTGGGGGCTTACACAATCTTCAATCTCAACCCTCAGCAATTCGATTGCTGGCATCACTCTGGCTGGGTTATGTTTGATGTTCTACTTCGCTTTCGATCTGATAAAGAACACCGTGTCACCTCTAAAACAGGCTATTACCGTTGCCAATACGATGGCCGCCGGTGATCTTACTCATAAATTCACAATAAAACGCACCGATGAATTTGGTGAATTATCAAGGGCGCTATTGCAGATGAGTGTTAATTTACGTGCAACCGTCCTGGATGTGAAACAAAGCGCCGAATCTGTCCGTCAGGCAACCCAGGAAATAGCCGCAGGCAATCTGGATTTATCGCAGCGCACCGAAGAACAAGCTTCTTCTTTGGAAGAAACGGCAGCCAGCATGGAAGAATTAACTACTACGGTTCGTCAGAATACCGACAATTCCATTAGCGCCAATCAACTTGCCAAAACTGCCAGCGATATAACCGCCAAGGGGGGAAGTATGATGAAAGAAGTTGTCACCACCATGTCAATGATTAGCGAAAGCTCCAGCAAAATCGCTGATATTATCTCCGTGATTGATGGTATTGCTTTCCAAACCAATATCCTGGCACTGAACGCCGCGGTTGAAGCCGCACGGGCCGGGGAGCAAGGACGCGGCTTTGCAGTCGTAGCTACTGAGGTTCGTAATCTTGCACAACGTAGCGCTACCGCAGCGAAGGAAATTAAAATGCTGATCGATGACTCAGTTAATAAAGTCACGGAAGGTACCGACTTGGTCGACCGGGCCGGAAAAACCATGGATGAAATTGTCGGTGCCATTCAACACGTCACCGAAATAATGTCTGAGATCACCACAGCATCCAAAGAACAAAGTACTGGCATCGACCAAATGCATCAAGCCATTTCGCAAATGGATGAAGTTACTCAACAAAATGCCGCTCTCGTTGAGCAAGCCGCTGCCGCTGCCGCTTCTCTGGAAAGACAAGCCAGTGAATTGGTTGGCGCAACTTCCATTTTCAATGTTGCAAATAATGATTTAAAACAACCCGCTTCGGTTGTTCTTCTGGGAAAAAAGAAAGCCATAAATCGCGGGAACATCGCTGGCAATCGAGTCGAGAGAGATCATAGTCCGGGCATGAACGAAAGAAATTTGATTGCAATGGGAGAATAAAAAATAATCGAGTAAGATTTCAAAAAACATTCGCGTTTTTCTCGATAAATACGAGATTTCCACCCCGTGGCCAGTCAAAACTGGCCACGACCATTTTTGTATCTGCAACAATTTAGGTATAGTTGCGAAAATTTTGTTTTCCTCCAACTTGCACGAAGTATCTATGCCTGAAATCGCTATTCCTTTATACACACAACCCTATACAGCGCCCTCGTGGCTTCCGGGTGGAAACCCACAAACACTCTATCCTTACTTTAATAAACCCTCCCCGCTTTACCAGTACCGGCGTGAACGCTGGGAACTCGACGATGGCGATTTTATTGACATCGACTGGGTCGATGGTTCCAACGCAGCGCCACTGGTCATTTTTTTCCACGGCCTGGAGGGCGATTCTTCGAGTCACTACATTCTCAGCGCCATCAACAATCTGACCCAATATCGTTGGCGCAGCGCAGTGATCCATTTCCGCGGTTGTTCCGGCTCACCCAATCGCTTGCCGCGCGCCTATCACGCCGGCGATTCCCAGGAAATCGACTGGATGCTGCGGCGCATAATCCGTCAAACGCAGCAACCGGAGGCATTGCAACCGGTCTACGTCATCGGTGTATCGCTCGGCGGTAATGCGTTACTAAAATGGCTGGGCGAACAAGGTGAAAGTGCGAAAGCTTTGGTCAACGGCGTTGCGGCTGTGTCGGTACCGCTTGATTTAGCGGCTGCCGGATCGGCATTGGATCAGGGATTCAACTTGGTTTACACGCGCCATTTCCTGAACTCGCTTAAAGACAAAGCATTCGAGAAATTGCAACAGTTCCCCGGCTTGTTTGACGCCGAGGCATTGAGGAAATGCACGTCAATATACGATTTCGACAATATCGTGACCGCCCCTTTGCATGGCTTCCGCGATACCGATGATTATTGGCGGCAATCGAGCAGCAAACAGTGGCTGCCGCATATCAAAGTACCGACGTTGGTGATTAACGCTCGTAACGATCCGTTCATGCCAGCATCCGTGCTGCCGAATCCGTATGAAGTATCCGCTGAGGTTCTATTGGAATTCCCGGAAGAAGGCGGCCACGCCGGCTTCATGCAAGGACCGTTCCCTGGGACGCTGAATTGGCTGCCACAAAAAATTCTGAGTTTTTTTCAGCATCAATGCTAAAAAAACCGTGCGACGAAGGCATTCTCCATATTTCTGCCGAGCGGTATCTTGACCCGGTGGCCGCTCCCGGGTGCAACCTGTACCGGCCGTCCAGCAGTATCGAGCATCTGTGCTAACTCAACCACTTGATTGCCGGACGGATGAATGATTTCCAAACGATCCCCCACCTGAAAGCGGTTTTTTACCAATATTTCCGCTAGACCGCTGACTGCATCGAAGCCGGTTACATCGCCAACATACTGGCTACGGTTGGATTCGGAATGTCCGCGCAAATAGTTTTGCGTTTCTTGCGTGCTGTGACGTTGATAAAAACCGCTGGTATAACCGCGATTAGCCAGGCCCTCCAGCTCACCCAATAACGCCGGATCAAACGGTTTATTGGCAACTGCGTCGTCGATTGCTTTGCGATAGACTTGCGCGGTGCGCGCGACATAATACAGAGACTTGGTGCGCCCTTCGATCTTCAGTGAATCCACCCCGATCCTGACCAGCCGCTCGACATGCTCGACTGCGCGTAAATCCTTGGAATTCATGATGTACGTGCCATGCTCGTCTTCCATGATCGGCATCAGTTGGCCAGGCCGTTCCTTTTCCTCGATCAGATATACTTGATCGGCTGCCGGATGCCGCTCGATCGGTCCGCAACCGCCGGACAAGGCGGATTGTTCCGACTGCTGCATCACCTGGCCGAAATCGAAGTCGATTTTCCCGATCTCTTGAATGTCGCCGCTCGGATTTTCCTCCGCTGCTTTCACTTTGTAATCCCAGCGGCAGGAATTAGTGCACGTACCTTGATTCGGATCGCGATGATTGAAATAACCCGATAACAAGCAACGTCCGGAATAGGCAATACACAGTGCGCCGTGTACAAACACTTCGATTTCCATATCCGGGCAAAGATCGCGAATCTGCGCCACCTCGTCCAGCGACAACTCGCGCGACAAAATCACTCGCGTCAAGCCGATTTTCTGCCAGAACTTAACGCCCATATAATTCACGGTGTTAGCTTGCACTGACAAATGAACCGGCACTTCCGGCCATTTTTCCCGCACCATCATGATCAATCCCGGATCCGCCATGATCAGAGCATCCGGTTTCATCGCGATAACCGGCGCCATATCATCCATGTATGTCTTGACTTTGGCGTTATGCGGCATGATATTGCTGGCGACAAAAAACTTTTTCCCGGCTGCATGCGCTTCGGTAATGCCGGTTTTAATCTGCTCCAAGGCAAATTCATTATTGCGCGCTCGCAGTGAATAGCGCGGCTGGCCAGCATACACCGCATCGGCGCCAAAAGCATAGGCGACGCGCATTTTTTCCAAAGTCCCGGCGGGAAGTAATAGTTCTGGTGATTTCAACATAAGGGTGCCTCTAAAAATTCAAAGTTTTAAACAAAACGAGGCGCGAGCAAAAAATGTTGACGCCGCATATGATTGATATATAAGGAAACATTTTTTGTAAGTAACAAAGTGCTGTGACAAAATGTGGATTTTTAGAGGTGCCCATAAGGTAAAATAACGTTCGATTAGTCAATGACAGCGTCAGTTGATCCGGATTGTAACACCATGCCAACCACCCCTGCTTTTATTCATTTGCGGCTGCACAGCGAATTCTCCATTCTGGATAGTACGATCCGCATTCCCGATGCGGTGGCGAAAGCAGTGTCGGATAATATGCCGGCATTAGCACTAACCGATTTAGCCAATCTGTTCGGGCTGGTCAAATTTTATCAAAACGCTATCAAGAATGGCATTAAACCGGTTCTTGGCTGCGATGTCTGGATCACCAACGAAACCGACCGCAACAAACCGGTCCGGCTGCTTTTGCTTTGTCAATCGCACGCCGGTTATTTACTCCTGTCGCGGTTGCTATCGCGCGCTTATCGCGAGAATCAATACCATGGCCGAGCTGAAATCAAGGAAACATGGCTGCACCCCGACGAATTTGGCACGGTGGGACTCATTGCGCTATCGGGTGGACGCTTTGGCGACATCGGTCACGCCATCCTGCAAAACAACGCGGAGCAAGCCACCGCGCAGGCTCGCAAATGGGCGGAGTTGTTTCCCGATCGGTTTTATCTTGAAATTCAGCGTGACGGTCATGCGCACGAAGCCATGCTCGTGCAGCAAACGCTGAGGCTGGCACAAACATTCGATCTCCCGGTAGTCGCCACGCATCCCGTGCAATTTCTCAATGGTGACGATTACCGTGCGCACGAAGCGCGCGTCTGTATCGCTGAAGGATATACCCTGGATGATAAACGCCGTCCGAAGCATTACACCGAACAACAGTATTTCAAAACCCAGGATGAAATGGTGCAATTGTTCGCCGACATACCCAGCGCGCTGACCAACACCGTGGAAATCGCCAAGCGTTGCAATCTGGTTTTGGAACTCGGCATCAATCGCTTGCCGTTGTTTCCAACGCCCAACAACGAAAGCCTCGATCAATACCTGCGGGACCAAGCATCCGCTGGTTTACGGAAACGCATGCGACAACTGTTTCCGGATGATCCAACACGCACCGGCAAACTGCCTCAATACTTGGCGCGCCTTGAATTTGAAGTCAACACCATCATTCAGATGGGGTTTGCCGGGTATTTTCTGATCGTCGCCGACTTTATCAACTGGGCCAAGCAAAACAACGTGCCGGTCGGCCCCGGGCGTGGTTCCGGCGCCGGCTCGCTGGTCGCCTACTCGCTGGGCATCACCGACCTCGATCCGCTGCGCTACGATTTACTATTCGAACGTTTCTTGAATCCGGAGCGGATTTCGATGCCGGATTTCGATATTGACTTCTGCCAAGACCGGCGCGAATTGGTCATAGACTACGTCAAACAGCGTTATGGCACCGGCAAGGTATCGCAAATCGCCACCTTCGGCTCAATGGCGGCAAAAGCAGTGATCCGCGATATCGGCCGGGTCATGGATTTGCCGTATAACTTTGTCGATCAACTCGCCAAACTGGTGCCGTTCGAAATCGGCATGACGCTGAAAAAAGCGCGCCAGCTCGAACCACAGCTCAATTTGCGCGCGGAAGCCGAGGAAGACGTGCGCAATCTGCTGGAGCTGGCGGAAAGCCTAGAAGGCCTAACGCGCAACATCGGTATGCATGCTGGTGGCGTCTTGATCGCCTCGAGCGAAATCACGGATTTCTGTCCGATTTACTGCACCGAATCGGCCGATTCGGTGGTCAGCCAGTTGGATAAAGACGATGTCGAAAAAATCGGACTGGTGAAATTCGACTTTCTCGGGCTGCGCACACTGACAATCCTGGATCGCGCCGTTAGTTATATCCGGCAGTTGCACCCGAACGATGATCCGTCAGCGCCTCCATTCGCTTTGGAATCTTTGCCGCTCGACGACGAAGCAACTTATGCATTGATGCGTAAAGGTAATGCCGTCGGGATCTTCCAGTTTGAATCGCGCGGCATGATCGACCTGCTGCAAAAAGCCAAACCGGACCGCTTTGAGGACATCATCGCGTTGGTCGCGTTGTACCGACCCGGCCCGATGGATCTGATCCCGGAATTCATCGACCGCAAGCACGGCAGAAAACAAATCGAATATCTCGACCCACGCCTCGAACCGATTCTCGGTCCGACTTACGGCATCATGATTTATCAGGAACAAGTGATGCAAATCGCGCAGGTCATTGGCGGCTATAGCTTGGGCAGCGCCGACTTGCTGCGCCGCGCGATGGGTAAGAAAAAAGTCGAGGAAATGGCGCAACAGCGGGATATTTTCGTCAATGGCGCGGTCGCCAACAGTTTAAGCGAAGATAAAGCCACCGAGCTATTCGGATTGATGGAAAAATTCGCTGGCTACGGCTTCAACAAATCGCACGCCGCTGCCTACGCGCTGATCGCTTTCCAGACCGCCTATCTGAAAGCACATTATCCGGCAGCATTCATGGCGGCGTGTTTGTCCGCCGATATGGACGACACCGACAAAGTGCAAATCTTCGTTGAAGACAGTATCGCCAATGGTTTAAAAATCCTGCCGCCGGATATCAATCAGTCCGTTTACCGCTTTATTCCGGTCGACAGCCAAACCATCCGATTCGGCCTTGGCGCCGTCAAAGGCACCGGCGAATCGGCGATCAATGCGATTACCGCGGCGCGCGAGCAAGATGGAGTTTTCACCGATTTATTTGATTTCTGTAACCGCGTCGACCGTCGTATCGCCAACCGCCGGGTCATGGAATCGCTGATTCGCGTCGGCGCGTTCGATACGCTCAATCCCAATCGCGCTAGCCTGATGGCATCCGTCGGGGTGGCAATCGAAGCCGCAGAGCAGCAGAGCCAGGCCAGCAACCAAGCCAATTTGTTCGGAGATTTCGACAGCCAGTCGCATTTGCAGACCCAATTGATACCAACCGAACCCTGGAGCGAACGGGAACAACTGCACCAGGAAAAAATCAGCTTGGGTTATTACTTCAGCGGCCATCCGTTTGACACCTATGCACCGGAACTCAAACAATTCATCCGCACCCGCCTTGACCGTCTGACCCCCAACCGCGAACCGCAATTGCTGGCCGGCATCATTCACTCACTGCGCGTGCAAATGACGCGCCGCGGCCGCATGGGCGTCATCAACCTCGATGACGGCAAAGCGCGACTCGAAGTAGTGGTTTTCAGCGAACTGTTCGACGCCAACCGCGCCTGGCTCAAGGAAGATCAATTGCTGATCGTCGAAGCGAAGGTCAGCAACCGTGCCTACAATGGCGAAGAAGACAGCGAACTGCGCATCACCGCCGAACAACTGTACGACCTCGCCGGAATCCGCACACGCTTCGCCAAACGATTGTTAATCCGCTGCGATGCCACAACAAACGATTTGATTTCGAGCTTGAAAATGCTGCTAACGCCTTTCTCCCTGCAAGCGCAAAAACATTATGCGAACTACTGTCCGGTCACACTCCTGTACCGCAATGAATCGGCCAGCAGTGAATTGGAATTGGGAAACGATTGGCGGGTGTATTTGCACGATGATTTGCTGGAATCTTTAGATTCGCATTTCCAGCTCAAGAATGTTGAGATTGTTTATTGAGTATTCAATGGAAATTTCAAAGATCATTTTACAACTATCGTTCTAACATAGAGGTTTTTATGTCTGCAATTTCTGAAAATCTTATTCACTTCCTCGCTCGAAACGACAAAGACAGTCCAAATCGACAATTCAATATTTTCAAGGCAATCATCGAAAACGGGCTCCGCACAAGTAGAGTACAAATCAAATTTTCAGAAGGTTCCAGTGTTTTTAATCAAATTATCTGTTTTACTGACATCCCTCTTCGGGAGTGCAACGAACATACTTCGATATATGGAAAATTTGGCATTGGGTTTAAAAAGTCTTATGTCAAAAATGCTGGTGGCAATCCTGCACGCTACTTTCTTGACTACATGCCCGGCCAAACTGGAACTGAAAGTATTGTTGAAAGCCGCGGAGGGCTTTACTTCAACTTATGCGAACAGTACAAATTTATGAATAGGCTAGACGAATGCCTCAGAAATAATCCTGACTTTGCACTTTTTGACCACGAAGGCAATATCGTGGTAACTAACGAGCAACTCAAAGACCAGATCGCATCTTTTATATTTGCTTTCTCTTTCGACAAAGAGATGGGAGATCTCGGACCAGCTCGTGATGAAACAAGCGAAATCGATCTTTACTATAAAGAGCGAGAATGGCGGCTTGTGCCATCCAAATTGGCTGAGATATCGGGTGCCGCAATACTATCTCCTGACAATCAGTTTGCTTATTATAAATTTCACCGAAAAGATGTAAATATGGTTGTCGTTCCAAATGAGGAAATGCGTGCTACTGTACTTAACTACTTCTTGAGCTTAAAAACATCCAATGAGCCACGACTGCAAAACTTTGGGGAAAATGTGCTGCCAGTAATAAATTATGATGATCTACAAAAATGGTAGTCAATTTGCGCCAAATAAAAATATCTATCGCCAATGTTTATTTTAATCACCCTTTCATTTTTCCAGCAGCGGACTCATCGGGTACACTAGCATAGTTGGATGCGCTGTTGCAAAGAGGCGCATCGATTTTATCTATACATGTTCAAAAAGACCATAACACCCCCTACGCATTACAAACCATTTAATTGGCCGCAGCAATTTTTTACGATGGCGCGGGCATCGCTCCAACCGGTCGAATAAGCATAGACCAAGCCGAACGGTAACGTTGCCGGCCTCAACCCGCAGCCTTCGGCAGCCATGTATCGGAAAGTTTATTTCTTAAGTGCGGCCAACTGCTCTTTGAGTGATTTGATCTCTTCTTCGGCACGTATCCGCGGTGTGATGTCGAACTGCACGCCAAGAAAATAAAGCAGATTGCCGTGTGAATCGAAGAGCGGAGATACCAACAGATGGTTATAAAATAGCTCTCCGTTTTTACGGTAGTTGCGCAATACGACTTCCACGGGTTTTTTATTTTTTATCGCGTCGCGCAATTGCTGAACGGCCGCTTGATCGTGTTCATTGCCTTGTAAGAAGCGGCAGTTCTTTCCAACCGTTTCTTCCAGCGTATAACCGGTGATTTGCTCGAAGGCTTTGTTGACATACACCAAGGGCATGTCCTCTTGATCCGGATCGGCCAACGTTACCCCATTCACACATGAGTCAAGAATCTTGGACAATACTTGCGGAATTAATCCAGGGTCTTTTTCAACGATAAAATCCATGATTTTTCTCCAGGTTAACCAACAATTCGTTTACTAAGGCACAATCATGACTGATTAATTTGAACTGGCCTGCTCTGCTTCGATTAATTTTTTAATATTCATAACGGTTCTTTCAGTACCATCTTGCACCGCAATGCGCACCAGTTTCTCAAAAGGTCTTACATGTAAATCCAGACTGAGCAACTCAAAAATGAACGTAATGCGGCTATCCAATGAATTGACCGGTTCAATCAAATAATCGCACCGGTAGGGATTGGAAACACCCTCAAAACAAATGCGTGATCCGTTATCGAACACTTTGACTTTAAATGTCGACTCCGAGCGGTTCCCCTGATCGATCCGCACTTGTCGGCATACCGTTCCCAATTTGACAGGGCCGTCGGTGATTTTTTCCAATTCCTTAACTTCCGGCGACCACCGGGGATAGTTGGTGAGCAGATTATTTCCGATAAAATCGAAAAGTTTATCGGGCGGACTCTTGATAATTGTACTGGCTTTGCCAACTACCGGATTATCTTTGAACAAACCAAGCATATTATGTCTCCCGCAGGATAATCTAAACGACGTACGTATCGATTCCTGCCAATAATAAGTCATATTGCGCTTCTACTAGCTCTTTAATGGTTAAGGCCGGGATGCCGGTGATGATGTTGCTTTCCGCAACCAGCCACCCGACTGCATCCGCAGCCCCCAGACTCACGACATACCCTAACTCGTGATGAAGATAGGGTTCAAGAAGTCCCGGAAAGCCGGCGTGCCTTAGAATGTTACGCGCTACCAGTTTACCTTTCCGAACCGCCGATTGTGCGGTCAGAGTATTCGAGCCCAACGATTGAAACTGCGAACAATCTCCAGCTATAAAAATATTGTGCAATGGCTCCTGGTCAACAAGAATCTGCCCAAACGCATTGGCAGAGAAGGTATTCTGTTGCTTCTTGCCCAAAAACAAAATTGCCAAATTGGATGATAGCACTCTTTGCGTTTTTGTTTCTTTATCGGTCAATAAAACTTGATCTGCCTGCTGTTCACAGAAATAAGTGTTCGGATAGAAGTCGATGTCCATATCGTCCATGCGCGACTCGACGTAAGTACCAAAACCGCCGGGAAATTGCTCCAGCACGTGCTTCCCTGAATGAACTAAGGTTAATTTGACTTTTCTATTGACGCGAAGCAGGTATTGCCTGATCTCAAAAAGAAACTGAATGCCGGTTGCGCCCCCGCCAATAACGGTAATCGATGGTGCCGGCAAATCATGATCATTCAACCTGGCTGATAACAAATCGGCGCCGCTGGCTCCCATAAAATCGCTCAAAGTCAGCACATTTGAAGCTTTTTCCGAATCAGCGGTTTTACTTTCACAACCCGCAGCGATGATCAGATAATCAAATTCAACCGTCTCATCGTTGATCACCAACTGCTTTTTCTCTTGATAGCTCTGCAAAGCTTCCGGATCAATCTGCAACGAAGCTTGAATATGCCTGCAACCGTAGCGTTCTTCTATGGTTTCAAAAGGAACCAGCAAGTCCGATAAGGGATACCGGAACGTTTCGTGCAAATGCGTTATTTTGATGTGATGTGGTCGCGGATCAATGATCGTGATTTCCGTATCCGGGGCAAACTGCAAAAGATTCGTTAAAGCCGCCAGCCCGGCATAACCGCCTCCGGCGATGACCACCTTTAATTGCTTATTTTTTGCGATATTAAACGGCAAGAAAGCCACAGTCATTCCTCATTCAACAAGCTGCAAAGTCAATTCCAGCGATACAGACTAGCATAAATCTCAAACCAGCGGCTTAGGGAAACGCTGATTAATTCGCTTGAGCAAGATGAGATGCAAGGCGGATGGAGCGCAAGAAACGAGATATATCAATCTGATAGGCGAGTTTTTGAGCACCACCCAACGCAGCAAATCGCTTGTGCAAGCAATTAATCAGTGTTTCCTTAGAAATCCTTTAAAAGACTGCTAGCGCATCCATTATCAGCCCGGTACAGAAGCTACTTGCCAGTTCTGTATGGCCCATTGCCAAAAAGAAGTAACATCTCCCTGCAACAGTTCCGGTGGCGGCTGCTGCCCCAGAAAATGTGAGGCTTTGGCCAATAGCGGTAATGCATCCGCGACATCAACCGGCCTCGCGTTGGTTTGCTTGCTGAGTTTCTCACCGTGCAGATTTGTTACTACCGGCAAATGCATATACGCCGGCGTTGGATAGTCCAACACTTGCTGCAGGAAAATTTGGCGCGGCGTTGAATCGAGAAGATCGGCGCCGCGCACGACATGGGTAATATGCTGCATCGCGTCGTCTACCACCACAGCTAATTGATAAGCAAAGATTCCATCCGCCCGGCGCAATACGAAATCGCCAATGTCACTGCTCAATTTTTGCGAATACCGGCCTTTGATTCGGTCGGAAAACGAAATTATTGCATCGGTCACTCGTATCCGCATGGCGTAAGATTTTTTTCCGTACGGTGGATTGTGTCGGCATGTTCCCGGATAAATCAGACCGCTTAAACCGCGGATGCTGGAATCTGCAATTTCCTTTCTTGAACATGCGCAAGGATAGACAAGATCACGCTGCTCCAGAATATTCATTGCATTCGAATAGACATCCGTGCGCCGACTCTGATAAGCCACTTCTTCATCCCATTCAAATCCAAAACCTTCCAGCGCAGTTAAAATTTCGCTCGCCGCGCCCGGCACCGTCCGCTGCCAATCGACATCTTCGATCCTGACCAGCCATTTCCCATTTTGAGATTTTGCGTCGAGATAACTGCCTACCGCAGCAACCAGAGAACCGAAATGTAGCGGCCCGGTCGGTGACGGCGCAAATCGTCCACGATAGGGGTGATCGGCTAATTGCATAATTTCACCAATAAGTTACAGAAAAATAGCGCCATAACATTTACCTGCCTGATCGATCCACATCCATACTCCTCAAACATTCTCCGGGCATGACACGGATAAACTATAATTCCGGACGGTTAACATTCATAATCGTATTTTCCGCTTCATGCAATTATTCTGACGAAAAAACTGAGCATGCACATTCATATTCTTGGAATCTGTGGCACTTTCATGGGCGGTATTGCCGCCATCGCGCGCGAATCCGGGCACACTGTTACCGGTTGCGATCAAAATGTTTATCCGCCGATGAGCACGCAGCTTGAATCACAGGGTATTCAATTGATCGCTGGCTATTCGCCCGAGCAAATTAACATCCAGCCGGACCTATTTGTGATCGGTAATGTGATCACGCGCGGCAACCCATTAATGGAAGCAATTCTCAACCGCAACTTACCCTATGTTTCGGGTCCACAATGGCTGTCAGACAATATTCTCAGAAAACGCTGGGTCCTCGCGGTTGCCGGTACGCATGGCAAAACCACAACCAGCTCCATGCTGGCCTGGATCTTGCACTATGCCGGTTTAAACCCTGGATTTCTGATTGGCGGTATCCCCGAAAATTTCGGCATATCGGCACGCATCGGAAACCTGTCGCCCCCCTCATCTCGGACCGAATTATGTGCTACGGAAGTTTCACCGTTCTTTGTCATCGAAGCCGACGAATATGACACGGCATTCTTTGATAAACGTTCAAAATTTGTTCACTATCACCCAAGAACAGCCATTTTAAACAATCTTGAATTCGATCATGCCGACATTTTCCCGGATATCGAATCCATCAAAAGGCAGTTTCATCATCTGGTGAGGATTATTCCCAATAACGGCCTGATTGCCGCCAACGGCACAGACAGCAATCTGCAAGATGTCTTGGAACAAGGCTGCTGGACGCCGGTTGAGTACTTCGGTACTGAACTCGGCTGGCATACGCGATTGCACGAAAAAAACACCGAGGTTTATCTGGGCGCCACTTATCAAGGCTCCTTGCAATGGGATTTGCTGGGCGAACACAATCGGATGAATGCGCTTGCAGCGTTGATCGCTGCCCGGCATGCGGGGGTATCGGTGAATATCGGGCTCGAAGCGTTAGCACAATTCAGAAACGTGAAGCGCCGAATGGAAGTGCGCGGTAGGGTTAACGGCATTACCATTTATGATGATTTCGCCCATCACCCGACTGCCATTCAAACGACTTTGGATGGCCTGCGAGCACACGTCGATCAGGCAAGAATCATCGCGGTCTTGGAGCCACGTTCAAATACTATGAAAATGGGAGTTTGGAAGCATCAACTCGCCGCCAGTCTGCAAACCGCCGACCAAGTTTTTTGCTTCACAAGGGATTCGCAATGGGCGGCAAACGCGATGGCTGCATTGAATAATAAAGCGCATTGCAGCGACGATTTGAATCAACTTATTCAAGCTATCGCAATCATTGCACGCTCGGGCGATCATATCTTGATCATGAGCAACGGCGGGTTTGGCGGGATTCACGAAAAACTACTGACCGCATTGCGACAAGCTTGAGCGGAAATTAACCGCCGGCAAATTCACACAGCGCGAACACTTTATGTCCGAGATTCTCTAGCCGCACCCGCCCGCCGACATCCGGCAAGTCGATTACAAAGCAGCATTCAACCACGATGCCGCCCATATCCGTAATCAGTCCGGCAGCCGCTTCCGCGGTCCCGCCTGTGGCAATCAAGTCATCGACCAACAACACCCGATCTCCCGGTTGAATGGCATCCACATGAATTTCGATCCGGTCGCTGCCATATTCCAATTGATAATCTCTGCCGACTGTTTCTGCAGGTAGCTTGTTTCGCTTTCGAATCGGTATAAATCCCTTGCCGAGTTGATAGGCAACCGGCGCGCCAATGATAAAACCGCGCGACTCGATACCGGCGACCTTATCAATCGCTGCTGCTTCATAATGATGCGCAATCTCCTGGATCGTCGTGCGTAACCCGACCGGATCTTTCAATAAGGTTGTAATATCACGGAACATAATGCCGTGATGCGGATAATGCGGAATTGTCCGGATATGCGATTTAATCGACATGATAGGATTCGAAAATTTAAATGCTGAAAAACAAAAGGCCTCAACCTGGATTGGTTGAGGCCTCTGATAATGACTGTCAGTTACACTAAATCAAATCTTAGTGGTCCATTGCAGCTTTTGCATCATAGCTGGCTGGTTTTTTAACTTGAGTCATGATTTCATCATTCCATGTGCCCTCAACGGTCATATGAGCAGCAGCACCCAGTAATACCGCTTCAATCAGGTTATGACTGAGGTATACATGCAAACCAGGTTGATGGAATTCATAGGCTGCAGCAACTGCGGCACCTGCTGGTACAAACCAGGTTTCTTGGCTGGTCAGAGGTACATCGCTGAATGAACCGCCTACCCAGTACAGATCACCGTGTCCACCGATCAAGTGCGGATAAGATGGACGGTTAGCTTGAGAGTGGATAAACAGAACTTTTTCGCCTACTTTAGCTTTCAGTGCGTTGTCGCCAGTGATAGCACCAACTGCACCGTTGAACACTACGTGGGTTGGAATAAGTCCTTTAGCAACTTCCAGCATATCAGCCATGCCTTCAGCTGGTGAGCCGTATTCTTTGAATTTGCCGCTGCTGTCTTTTGGCAAATAGAAATCTTGTTCACCGATGTAGTATGCACGGTCATAACGATATGGCTTACCTTTGTGGTCTTTCAGACCGTCTTTAGGCAATACCATGATCGCGCCACTCATACCAGAAATAACGTGGAATGGAATCATGGTTCCACCAGGAGCGCAGTGATAAATGAATACACCTGGTTTAATTGCTTTCCAACGCAATACAACTTCTTCACCTGGTTGAACCAGCGTTAAACCTGCGCCACCCAATGCGCCGGTAGCAGCATGGAAGTCTATGTTATGCGCTAATGTGCTTGATTTTGGATTTCTCAAGGTCAGTTCAACATAATCGCCTTCGTGAACAACGATTAGCGGACCTGGAACGCTACCATTAAAAGTCAGTGCCCAAACTTTTGCACCTGGAGCAACTTCGATCAGTTTCTCTTGGGTTTCCATTGTAATTTCAACAATTTTAGCCCCTTTGGAAACTTGCTCGTGTGCCGGTACATTCGGCGGAGCTACCAATTCTTGTTTTACACGCGGTAATTTAGAAATGTCCGTTGCAGCCATTACAGCTTGTGTCGCACCGAAACAGAGCAATCCTAAACCAACCATTGCTTGAACAGCTTTAATCATATCTCCCTCCATATAAGATGAACTTTGCGCTTTATTTTTGCGCCATTTTTTGTTGATGCAATCATCGACTGCCCAACACCTGCCCTTCAAAAAGAGCAAAGGGCGGAACCGCGAATATACACTTTCTTCACTGTACTGTCCATTCTTAAATGCTGTAAATGACTGAAATCTTTTCATAAAAAGCCACAATGCCAATAGGGATTTGCTATTTTAAATTTCATCCTCCCTGCTTAAAATATTGTCTAACCTTGCAATAATTTAATTTCCGCAGCCGCTAGATTTTCTTGCGTTCCTCTCAGCACAATCACGTCGCCAGACTCCAGCCGCGTTTCATCCGTCGGCAGCAGTCCACGGATATTGCGTCTCCGCACCGCAGTCACTTCCACGGCAAGATCGATATCCTTTAAAGTCTTGTTGATGGCTGCGGCATCCGGCGGTATCGTAATGGTTAACAACCGCGGAGAATTTTTTTCGTTGCTGTCTTCCATTTCATCCGAACCATAATAAAATCCGCGCAGCAGGCTGTAGCGTTGTTCCCGGATTTCCCGTATCCGGCGCAAGATGCGCACGGAGGATACATCAACAAACATCAGCGCGTGCGAAGCCAGCATCAAACTGCCTTCCATGATCTCGGCAACAACTTCGGTTGCGCCTGCTTCTTTCAATAGATCGATATTGGTGTCATCCTGGACTCTGACGACAACCGCCAGATCCGGACGCAATTCGTGCACATGCTTCAGAATTTTCAACGTGGATACGGTATCGGAATAACTCACGACAAGCACTTTCGCACGCATGAGGCCTGCCGCGATCAATACTTCGCGCCTCGCTGCATCGCCATACACCACCGACTCACCGGCGCGGGTCGCTTCCTGAATGCGATACGGATCGAGATCCAGTGCAATAAAAGGGATGCTTTCCTGTTCCAAAATGCGGGAGATGCTTTGACCGCTGCGTCCGTAGCCGCAAATAATTACGTGACTTTGCGCCGCCATGGTTTGCGCGGCGATCGAAGTAATCTGCATCGCGCGATGCATCCAATCGGAACTATAAAACCGTTGAATCATCGCATCGCTATATTCGATGAAAAATGGCGCCAAGAACATCGAAATAACCATTGCAGCCAGCACCGGCTGCAGCACCGAATTTTCAATCAATGCGATTTCATTCGCCTGCGCTAATAACACAAAACCAAATTCGCCCGCTTGCGCTAAATTAAGCCCGGTTCTGAGCGCAACACTGGCGCTGGCCCCAAACAAGCGCGACAAACCGGCAACAATCGCGATTTTTAGAACCGTCAATGCCAGCAAGATGACAAACACCCAAACAAAATTCTCCAGGACGACTTGCAAATCCAGCAACATGCCGATGGTGACAAAAAACAACCCCAGCAACACATCCCGGAAAGGTTTGATATCGTCTTCCACTTGATAGCGATACTCGGTTTCGGAAATCAGCATACCGGCTAAAAATGCTCCCAACGCAAGCGACAAACCCGCCATTTGCGTGATCCACGCCAGCCCTAGTGTGATCAGCAACACATTGAGCACAAACAATTCCGAAGACTTTTGCCGGGCCACCAGGTGAAACCACCGGCGCATCAACTTCTGGCCAATAAAAAAAACAAACATTAAGACAATGATTACTTTCAACATCGCCAGCATCAACATAGCGGTGAAATCATCCGCTTCCGTATTGGCCTGAATGGCAAGGGCGGGGACGATAATCAGCAACGGGATTACCGCTAGATCCTGCAGCAGCAGAACGCCGATCACTTGCTTACCATGCAGCGAATTAAGTTCGGCCCGTTCCGACAGCATCTTGCTCACAATCGCAGTGGACGACATCGCCAAAGCGCCGCCGAGTATCAGCCCAATACGCCAATCCAAATGGAATATCCACGCAATGGCAATCACCACCGCAATCGTCACAGTGACTTGCGCGGTACCGAAACCGAACACGATGCGCTTCATCGCGATAAGCTTAGGCAAGCTGAATTCCAAACCGATGCTGAACATCAAAAAAACCACGCCAAACTCAGCCAAATGCCGGGTTTCGTCGTTATCTGCGATCCATCCTAACGCATGCGGACCGATCAAAACGCCGGCCAGCAAGTAACCCAGCATCGGCGGCAGGCGCAATAGACGAAACACCACCACTGCCAATACGGCGACGGCCAGCAAAATCAGAACGGGTTGCAATGGATCGAACATGATGAAAACAGTTAATAAGAATAAAGGCGTTAAGATACTGCAGGATCGGGCGGGCCACAATCGACACAAAACAAGATGCTATAATGAAGGCCTATTAATCATCCTGATCACAATGCCGGTACCCCATCTTTCAACCGCACTGCGCGGACCCATCCTGGAATTAGAAAATCGCATTATCAAAGCCATGCCAACGATAGAACACTGGCTGCGCAAGAAATGGCGTGAACATGCCATTCCTTTTTATTGCTCGGTTGATTTGCGCAATAGCGGATTTAAGCTCGCACCTGTTGACACCAATTTATTTCCCGGCGGGTTTAACAATCTCAATCCGGAGTTCTTCCCGCTCTGCGTGCAAGCCATGATGAGCGCGATTGAAAAAATCTGCCCGGAAACGCACAGCATTTTATTGATCCCGGAAAACCATACGCGCAATATTTTTTATTTGCAGAATGTCGCTACGCTGCAAAACATCATGCAACGCGCTGGATTAAACGTGCGTATCGGTACGCTGCTCCCCGAAGTGACAAAGGCCACCGCCTTCGATTTGCCGGATGGTCAATCAATTACGCTGGAACCGATTGTCCGCAAAGACCATAAGTTGGGAACTGAGAACTTTGATCCTTGCGCCGTGTTGCTCAACAATGATTTATCAAACGGCATTCCCGACACCCTGCAAGGATTGCAACAAACCGTCATTCCGCCGTTGCATGCCGGCTGGTCAACGCGCAAAAAATCCAATCATTTCGCCGCATACGATCGAATAGCCCAGGAGTTTGCCGATTTAATCGGTATTGATCCGTGGCTAATCAACCCGCGTTTCACCTCATGCGGAGAAATCAATTTCATGGAAAAACAAGGGGTGGAATGCGTAGCCGCAGCGATTGACCGGATTTTGTCCGTCATCCGCAAAAAATATCAACACTACGGTGTCAAAGAAGATCCATTCGTGATCGTCAAAGCAGATTCCGGCACGTATGGCATGGGCATCATGACGGTTAAAAGCGGCGAAGATATCTATAGCCTCAATCGCAAACAGCGCAACAAGATGGCTGTCGTCAAAGAAGGCTTGCAAGTGTCGCATGTACTGGTGCAAGAAGGTGTCTATACCTTTGAAACGATTAACCAGGCAGTGGCGGAACCCGTCGTCTACATGATAGACCGTTATGTCGTCGGCGGCTTTTACCGGGTGCATACCGGTCGTGGCATCGATGAAAACTTGAATGCGCCGGGTATGCATTTTGTACCGCTGGCGTTTGAAACTTCTTGCCTGGAAGCCGATGCCGCACAGCCCAATATCATCCCGAATCGCTTTTATGCCTACGGTGTGGTCGCGCGTCTCGCGCTACTAGCCGCTGCTCTTGAACTGGAACAAACCGATCCGGACAGGCATCCCCAACAACCTGCACCCGTGCCGGCATGAAACTCGCCTTCATCATTGATCAACTGGATTCGATCAAAACCGCCAAGGATTCCAGTTATGCAATGATCTGCGAAGCAATTGCCAGGGGATATTCGATTGATGTAATTTACCAGCACGATATCGCGTTGATCAATAATACCGTAACCGGTTTCTCACGAGCATTAACGTTATCCGACACACCTCAAGCCAATGGTCATTGGTATCACACCGGTGATTTGACGCCAATCCCCTTGCGTGCTTTTGATGCGGTGTTGATGCGCAAAGACCCGCCTTTCGATCTGGAATATGTATACAGCACCTACTTACTGGAACTAGCGGAAAGTCAGGGAGCGTACGTTATCAATAGCCCAAAAGCCATCCGTGATCATAATGAAAAACTGGCCATCGCGCAGTTTGCGCAATTCACCGCGCCGACCCTCGTCACCAGCCAGCCGCAGCTAATCCGGGAATTTCTTAACGAACATCAGGATATTATTCTAAAACCGCTCGACGGCATGGGCGGCGCCAGCGTATTCCGGGTGCATAGCACCGACCATAATCTCAGTGTCATCATCGAAACATTAACGCACTATGGCACCCGCACCATCATGGCGCAGCGCTTCATTCCAGAAATTACGCAAGGGGACAAACGCATACTGCTGATTGCTGGTGAGGCAGTTCCTTATGCCCTGGCGCGCATCCCCAAACCGGGTGAAACGCGTGGCAATCTGGCCGCCGGCGGTACCGGCGTGGCACAGCCACTATCGCAGCGAGACCGGGAAATTGCCGGATCGCTCGGTCCGGAACTCGCCCGGCGCGGCTTGATGCTGGTCGGCCTTGATGTGATTGGCGATTATCTGACAGAAATCAATGTCACCAGCCCAACCGGCATGCAGGAAATCACCCGGCAAACCGGATTCGATGTCGCGGCAATGATGATTGATGCGATTGAAACCGCGTTCAAAGAACGTAGAATTGATTAGAAAGGATTGCTGACGCAGTAAGCCCGGCATCAACGATGCAGGGCTTATTAAAATTGCGGAAGTATTGCTTGTTTAGTGAATCGTTGCAGCAGTTTTTTCTTCGCAAATCAGATTGCTGCAATAGGTTTCATGGATACCGTCGAGAAAGCCCCACAGCGCATCGCAAGCTTCTTGGGTTGCGGCCAGCACTTCGGCTTGTTTTTCCGGGGTATCGGCAAAGCGTTCTATGATTGCCCATTCGGCTTGCGAGTGATAAATATCGGCTTTTTGGTGAACCGAGAAAAACTCGTAATCATCCGCATTCGTCATGCCATAGAATTTTGCCAGTCCATCGATTTTCACGGCAGCGATATCGGGCACTTGCGATTCAAACGCGTGCAATGCGGCCAATCCGGCATAAAACGGGCGATTCAGGCAAATATCGCGGAATGTATTGACCAGATTCTCGGTGGACGGCAATGCCGCTGTATTGGCCAGGATTTTATCGTTCGCACCCAGTGCAAACGCAAAATTCTTCCATAACGCCGGGTGATTTTTCTCGCCATGCTCTTCATCGATCAGATTGCGTAATACTTCCTGGCGCACGCTGATGTCACCGCTGTTGGTTTCAGAGTGAATATGTGGGGTGTTGAAATGCACCGCGCTTAAATAAGTCGGTTCAGCCAGCACATTGTAAAAATACTGTTCGGCATAGTGACGCAATTGTTCCTTGGTCAGTTTGCCTTCGGTCCAAGCCATATAAAAAGGATGTTTGAGTAAATGTTTTTCGTTGATGATGGCGCTGATTTTTTGTTTGAGCAGGGTATTGGTTGTCATGTTTACTCCTTTTAAACCGTGATGGATAAAGTGTTGCATATCATCGCTAAATAACACCGGCAAGTCAAATTTAGCTGGCAGCCGCGCGGCTCAATTGATTGGCAAGCTGCCGGCTGGCGGTGATCATGTTGCTGAGCGCCGGTTTCACTTCTTCCCAGGTCCGGGTTTTCAGTCCGCAATCCGGGTTCACCCAGAGCCGTTCGGATGGAATCCGCTGCGCAGCCTTTTTCAGTAACTGCACGATCGAATCGACCGATGGGATATTGGGCGAATGAATATCGTACACGCCCGGCCCGATTTCGTTCGGATATTGGAAGCGGTCGAAAGCATCGAGCAATTCCATCGCTGAACGGGAAGTTTCAATGGTAATGACATCCGCGTCCATGCGTGCAATCGCTTCAATGATGTCATTAAATTCAGAATAACACATATGCGTGTGAATTTGGGTTTGGTCGGCAACGCCGTTGGCAGCGATGCGAAACGCCCGAATCGCCCAATCCAGATAATTATTCCACTGCGATTTCCGCAGCGGCAGGCCCTCCCGCAACGCTGCTTCGTCGATTTGAATCATGCGGATACCGGCTTGTTCCAGCGCCAGTACTTCATCGCGTATCGCCAATGCCAATTGCAAGCAGGTCTCCGACCGCGGCTGATCGTCGCGCACAAACGACCAGTTCAGCATCGTCACCGGGCCTGTCAGCATGCCTTTCATCGGCTTACTGGTTAAGGATTGCGCGTATTGAATCCATTCGGTGGTAATCGGCTGGCCATGCGACACATCGCCAAAAATAACCGGCGGTTTGACGCAACGCGAACCGTACGATTGCACCCAGCCGAACTGGGTAAACGCGAAACCGTCCAGATGCTCGCCGAAATATTCCACCATATCATTGCGTTCAGGCTCGCCGTGCACCAGCACATCCAATCCCAACGTTTCCTGCTCGCGCACACAGCGTTCGATCTCCTGTTGCATGGCTTGGCGGTAATCCCCATCCGTCAACTGACCGGCGCGATAATCCCGGCGTGTTTGCCGGATTTGCTGCGTCTGCGGAAACGAGCCGATGGTCGTGGTCGGAAACAGCGGCAAGCGGAATCGATTGTGCTGCACGATGGCACGTTGCGCATACGGCGAACGGCGATTACCCAGCGCATTGGTGATTTGCTGCAAACGCGCCTTGACCCGCGGTTGATGCACGCGATTGGATAACTTACGGCTGGAAATTGCAGTCTGATTGTCCCGCAACATGTCTGAAACGCTTTCCCGGCCATGATTGAGCGCTGTTGCCAATACCACCACTTCATCCAGTTTTTGCACTGCAAACGCCAGCCACGAATGAATCTCACGATCCAGCTTGGTCTCGCTTGCGGCATCGACCGGCACGTGCAACAACGAACACGACGGCGCCAGCCACAACCGGTCTTGCAACCGGGCATGCACCGGTTCGAGCCAATCGAGCGTCGCGGTCATATCGGTTCTCCAGATATTGCGGCCATTCACAACACCCAGCGACAGAATTTTATGAACCGGCAACCAATCGATCACTTTGGCGATTTCATCCGGCGCGCTGACGGCATCCAGATGCAAGCCTGCAACCGGTAGTTCACACGCCAGTTGCAAATTGTCTTGCAGTTGCCCGAAATAGGTCGCCAGCAACAGTTTCACCGGCGTCGTTTGCAGTTGATAATACGTTTGCCGCAACGCATGTTTCCATGATTCCGATAACTCCATAACCAACACCGGCTCGTCGATTTGCACCCAGTCGATACCGGCGTTCTTGAGTTCGTTCAACAATTGCGCATAAACCGCCAGCAACGCGCCGAGCAACTCGAGTTTTTCGCTGCCATCTCTGGATTTACCCAACCACAAATAGCTGACCGGCCCCAGAATCACCGGCCTGACCTGAGGATGAATGCGCTGCGCCTGCCGGATCTGGTCGAGCAAGCGGCTGGCATTCAAAGAAAAGCGCGTATCGCTGGCAAACTCCGGCACGATGTAATGATAATTGGTATCGAACCATTTCGTCATTTCACCGGCGTGAACGCAACCGCAAGCCGATTTGTCGGCAGGCGAACGGCCCCTGGCGACGCGGAAATAACTGTCCAACTCGCTGCCCGCCAAGGTGCTGACCCGTTCGGGGATGTTACCGAGCATGAAGCTGGTATCCAGCACGTGATCGTATAATGAAAAATCCCCGGCCGGGATCCAATCCAGTTGCGATTGATTCTGCCAATGCTGCTTCTGCAGCGTATCCGCCGTTTCCAATAATGCGAGCTCGGTTTGCTCGCCTTTCCAGTATTTTTCCAACGCGAATTTTAGTTCCCGACCCCTGCCAATACGCGGAAATCCAAGATTATGTGTCGTTACCATTATTTCATCACCCTTCGAATCTATTGAAAGTGGCGCTATTGTACGAAGGGCAATTAATAAAAAATAATGATAAGATTTAACTTTTTAATGAGTTTTTCTCATACATGATCGAACACAGCCATCTCAAAATCATCCAAGCGCTGCATGCCAATGGTACCTTGACAGAAGCCGCCAATGCGTTGTGCCTGAGCCAACCGGCGTTATCGCACCAAATTAGTTATCTGGAAAAAAAACTCGGCGTCAAGTTGTGGGAGCGCGAAGGCCGGAATTTACGCCTGACTCAGGCGGGGTTGCTGCTATTGGAAACCGCCAATCAGGTGCTGCCGGTCTTGTCACAAACCGAAAAAACCCTTGAAGCCTACCGCGAAGGCCGGCAAGGCATTTTGCGTATCGGCGTGGAATGCTACCCCTGCTTTGAATGGCTCACCGGCATGATCGGCCAGTACATGCGGCAAATGCCCGGCATCGACGTCGACATCGTGCAGAAATTTCAATTTTCCGGTCTGGAAGGCTTGCTGAATCACCACATCGACGTGTTGATCACACCCGACTTGGTGCGAAAAGACAACATCGCGTACGAAATCCTCGCGGAGTATCAGTTAGTTCTATTGGTAGCGCCCGATCATCCCCTGGCGGATTTACCGCAAATCACGCCGGAGCTTTTGAGCAAGGAAACGCTGCTGACCTTTCCGGTGCCGCTGGAACGGCTCGATATCCTCACGCATTTCCTCACCCCCGCGCACCTCGAACCAGCGCAACTGAAACCCATAGAATCACTCGAAATCATGCTGCAAATGACCGCCCTCAACCGCGGCGTGTGCGTCCTGCCGGAATGGCTTGCCGACCTCAAAAACAAAGACTTGAATCTCAAAAAAATCCAAATCGGCGACCAAGGGCTTTATCAGAAATTGTATTTGGCGCTGCGGGAAGCGGATAAAGAAGTGATTTATATTCGACAGTTTATTGGAGTGGGGCGCAAAACGGCTGAAAATTCTTTGCTTCAACTTATCGAGCAAACATAAAACACACCGTCAGAAGTAAATATACTCTAATAATCTCTTGGATTTTGCATGTGGTTGGAGGATTGGGTCTCCATTATACTTTCCTTCATAAAAATCACTGACTCGCTTTTTCCATTTCCCACTTCTCTGCGAATGTGGATCAATCTTCAGTCGATCCAATATCTGAACCAAGTGAGGAAAGAAATTTGGGTAATGATCATGTATCAAGTTGAGCACTTCAATCACATTTGTATATTTTGTCCCTATTGGTTGCTCCAGTTTTTTACTTTCAATACCACAAATAAGAGCTGCCCACCCTTTTAAGTTTTCTTTATCAATCGGTCGCTTATCATCAAAGAATTCCTGAATGGATTTTTCCAATAAATCATGAGCATCATCTAAGTATCCAGCTTGGACTTCAGCACATAAAGCCTTGTGATTGGTGATAAATTGCTCTTTCTCAATATCAATATAAGTTGCAGTTTGAGAATCAACATTTAACGATAGCGAAGAGAATGGAACCAGCTCAAAGTATTCCTTTTGAACAATTTTAAGCCGCCATTTTCCATCAGTTTTACACTTAAACGGCTCAACTTCCGGTCGCTGTGTATAAATCCTGAAATAGCCGCAACCTTATGTTTCTGAAAGGATTACACATTCTTCATCAACCAAAAACAAATGTTGACCATTTGAGCAAAAGTTATCGGCATGCAGCGTACGCCAATCTTTTTCCTTCAGGCGATCGTAGATCCATATTAGCAAGGCTCCTTGTTTTCGGTAAAAGTCAGTTCTTTCTGCAACCACTTGCGGATACGTATTGGATACCTGCACTTCAAAGACTATCTGTTGCGCATTCCATTTTGAAGCGACATCAGGCTTTCTCCAACCATCAGAAAAACTAGTCCATCTTTTCTCTATCTCTGGTTCTGAAAACCTAGGATCAGATCGTAAGACTCTAACTGTAAGCTCTTTAGTCTTGATATGTCGCATGCCTTCACGTTGACCATGATAGCGAATCCGATCGCGCTCTTCGGAAGATATCATTCGATTTTGCTGATAGATGCAGTCAGCTTTTTCGGCAGCAGTCTTTTCTTTGTGAGCAAAATAATGACCGCCGCGTTTGTGTTTACGTAGTAAAACATCATGTCCACAATAAAAACACGAAAAATTTTCACTATTTTCTCGCCGAATTTTAAGGCGGAGAGAATGAATTTGTTTTTCAGTTTGAGTCGCTATCCAGTTCCTAACCTCAATAATCTCACCATCAGAGGCACGGCGCACCATTTCCACTTGCAATGTAGCTGTGCTTTTAGCTCGATCATTTGGATTAAAGGGGATAACCATGGATTCTTAGCTTAGCGAGGTAGGCTGCAAAGTTACAAAAATTTTCTTTAATGCGGGCAAATATTAGGGCTTCATTATCTCGCAGAATATCCAGATAAACTACCACCCTTTTACCTGTGCATATACCTTACGGCGTTATTCACCCGTTATTTTTATTCAAAAAGGAAATCATCACGGGGATCTCTGAGCCGATGCAATAGCCGCTATCTTAAGGCAAACAATATCAAGATGATCATCCGTCGCCGTGGCGCGACGGATCGTGATGTCATTCAACCAAAGCTAACCGCTCCCCAAGCTGGAGAACCCGAAGGCGCTGCGTGAATCAATTTTTGGTTGACGAATTCTCCAAATCCCAGCTCTGATAACTCGCGTCCATAACCTGAATTTTTGATGCCACCGAACGGTAGTTCAGGTGCTGTCCATACGGGCTGGTTGACAAAAACCATACCACTCTCGATTTTCTCTGCCAGCTTTCGACCATGCGCTACATCGGCGGTAAAAACTGAGGCCCCTAAACCGAAGGGTGTGGCATTCGCCAATTGAATGGCTTCTTCTTCATTATTGATGCAATAAAACGATACGACCGGACCGAATAATTCCTGTATATAAATAGGATTGTCCTGCTCGATACCGGTAAGCACCGTCGGTTCTAAATAAAAACCGGGCCGGTCAATCCTTTTACCACCCGCCACGATTTTACCGCCATGCCGCTTCGCCAGTGCTATCTGGTCGAGTAGCAGGTTCAGTGTTTTTTCCGATGATAGCGGCCCTAACGTGGTGCCGGGATCCTGGGGATCTCCAGCTTTGAGAGCCGCCATCCGTTGCACGAATCCATCAAGAAATTCTTTTCCACGCTGTTTTCCAATGACTATGATGCGCTTTGTGCCCACGCAGCATTGGCCGGTAGCAAACATTCTTCCGAATAAGGCGCTATCCAGCGTCGCTTCTAATGGTGCATCTTCAAGCACGATCAGCGGATCGCTGCCGCCCATTTCCAATACGGATTTTTTCAGATTGCGCCCTGCCCGCTCAGCAACTACCGCACCCGCGCGTTCACTGCCTGTGAGCGTTACGCCACGCACGCGCGGGTCTTCTATAACGCCTCCAATCTGTTCGACACTCGCAAAGAGATTGGTATACACCCCAGGCGGCGCACCCGCTTCCTCAATAAGCCGGGCAAATGCCAAGGCGGATTGAGGTACATTTTCCGCATGCTTTAACAAAAGCACATTGCCTACCATCAACTGTGGTCCTGCTATCCGGGCTATTTGATAATAAGGAAAGTTCCAGGGAGTAATCCCGAGCAGAATGCCAATCGGTTCCAGATGCAGCTCCGCCCCCGGAGACTCTGGAAGTTTGCGCGGTTGTAGATAATGACCGGCGTTTCGAGCATAGTAATCCAGTATATCCGCAGAGAGATTGACTTCTGCCTGTGCTTCATTAGTAAGTTTTCCCATTTCCAATGTCAAATAACTTGCATATTCCTTGCTCTTTTTGCGCAACAGATTTGCTGCAGTTGAGATTATATTGGCACGATCGGCGATCGAGCATTCGCGCCAAGTTGATTTAAAAGCCAAGTGGGCTTGATCAAGCGCCAGGTTCAAGTCCTGATCTGCGATGTTTGCATAAGTTGCAATCAGCTTGCCCGTCGCTGGATTAATCGTTTGATAAGTCATTCTATCCTCCATGAATTCAAGAATTTCCTGATCCGGTTATTGTGTTTTTACTGAGTGCAGCAACCAAATAAATGCGCTCGTAGTTTTCAATACGCCTCGCAAAATAAGATCTGGCCGGATCAGAAAAAAAACCGACCTCAATTGAGATCGGTCAAATCAAAATTAACGATCCATGATTCCCGGAGCGAGAACGAGATTTGCTGGCAGCTTTTCCGCGTAGGAATAAGAACTTGCTCTGTTGTCTTTGACCCACCGTTTTTCGGCCACGGATTCAAACGGAGGGGGAATCTCTCCTTGCAGCGACCATAGATCAAAAGGGGTTTCGTCAATCGAAATCTCCCAGTCATAGCCCTTGTCCCTGACATAAGGCGCTATGACTGCATCCAGCGTTCTAACCCACCATTCGCGAATGACCGGCCCCGGAAGAGTCCGCGCAATCTGATCAACTTTGAAGCGGATAAATTTGTTGTGTGACTCTCCGCCGACAAAGCAGGAATCATTTGCAATTTCCTCAAAAATGACCACTACATAAAATTTTGGCAAAGGGATGCTCGCATAAACACCGGTAATCTTTTCCGATAATTTCTTTTTGTCGTCGGCAGTCAATGATCCCGCAGGGTGATAAATTTTCCACAATGGCATGATGCTTCTCCTTTTAATAATTACTCGATTTATTTACTTGCAATTTGCAAGTATTCATAGTGTAGTTAGTCAACTTGCAAATTGCAAGCATTAATTGCAACTTCTATTTACGCGCGGTTTCTGTGGGACTTGGCCGAAAAACGAACGGCACGAATGATAGCTTCGCTAACTTAGCCTCGCCTTCTGTTCAAAAACGCTTGTGTTTAATCACCGGACTCGCAGACTGCCTCTCCTGATTCGGGTTAAACTAAGACTTTGAACAACTCACTACCCGCAAGACCTCATGGACGAACAATCAAGCCTTTTGGCATTATTCACCAGCAGCTTTTTAGCCGCGACATTGCTACCCGGGGGATCGGAGGCGGTGCTGGTGGGTGTTTTGCTGGCCTATCCCGATTTGCATTGGCCGGCGCTGACTCTGGCAACCATCGGCAATACGTTGGGCGGGATGAGTTCGTATCTCATTGGCCGTCTGTTACCGGATGAAAGTGCGCTACATAAAAAATTGGGTGGCAAAACACACGGGTTGGAGTGGGTGCGGCAACATGGCACCCCCATTCTGCTGCTATCGTGGGCGCCGCTGATCGGCGATATCTTATGCGTGGCGGCTGGGTGGTTACGCGCCAATTGGCTGTGGGCGTTATTATTTATTGCTGCGGGGAAATTTGCCCGCTATTGGGTGATTGCTACTGCGATAAATTAGGAGGCTCTTCGATCCGGTTTATTTGCTGAATATACCGGATCGGTGTCGATGGTTGGATTATTCTTGATTATCAAATAGTTTTTGCAATTCACCGCTTTGATACATTTCGGTAACGATATCCGAGCCGCCGATGAACTCGCCATTGACGTATAACTGCGGGATCGTCGGCCAGTTCGAATAGTCTTTGATCCCCTGGCGGATTTCAGGGTCTTCCAACACATTGACTGCAAAAATATTATCAATACCGCACGCCTTCAGAATATTCACTGCGTTTGCGGAAAAACCACATTGCGGTTGGTCCGGCGTGCCTTTCATATACAGCACAACCGGATGTGTGGTTACTTGTTGTTCGATTAAATCTTCAACATTCATAGTGTTAATCTCTCCAATAGATCGTTCCAAAAAATTTTTACAGATACCAAGTTCAGAATTTCCCAAGCGCCATTCGTTGTTGCATTGATAATGCTACATATAGGTCACACTGAAAAATTCAACTGACCGCCGCTGACGCGCATTATGCCAGCCAAGTCCGGCTTGGAACAAATATTATTAAAACCCGCTTGCTGGAGCAATCCTCTGCACGCTTCCGCTTGATCATATCCGTGTTCCAGCAGCAACCATCCATTGGCAGCCAGATGGCCGGGCGCGGCTGCAATGATATGATCAATACAAGCCAAGCCATCACCGCCAGCCGATAATGCCACTTCCGGTTCAAACCGCAAATCACCTTGTTGCAAGTGCGGATCGTGTTCAGCGACATAAGGCGGATTTGAAACAATCAGATCAAATTTTTCTGCGGAAAGTTCATCAAACCAATTTCCGGCGATCAGCTTCAGATGAGTTATTCCCAGCGCTTCGGCGTTTCGTCGCGCGACGGCAAGGGCATCCGGTGATAAATCAACCGCAGTGACATGCGCTTGGGGCCGATGCTTGGCAATGGTGATTGCGATCGCGCCGCTACCGGTTCCCAGGTCCAGAATTCGCTTCGATCGGTCCGCAGGAATCAGCTGCAGCGCCCACTCGACCAGTAACTCGGTTTCAGGCCGTGGAATGAGAACCGCGTTCGTGACTTGAAAAGTCAAATCATAAAACGGCCTTTCGCCGGTCAAGTAGGCCACCGGCAGTCCCTTGGCACGTTCTTGAATCAATTGCGAGAATGTTGCCGATTGTTGTTCGGTCAGCCGATGTTCCGGGTGTGTCAGCAAAAAGGCGTGCTTGGTATGCAGCACATATTCCAGCAATAGCCGCGCATCCACCGGGTCAACCGACCGGCAGGCGATGGCTAATGCTTGCGCAATGGTTTCGGGTTGCATCGAAGGATGAATCGAATCGGCTATCAGGCGGCAATTACTCTTGCACCGACGCCGCCAGTAATTCCGCTTGATGTTCTGCCACTAAGGCTGAGCATAGTTCATCGATATCGCCATCCATGATCTGATCCATTTTATAAAGCGTCAGATTGATGCGATGATCGGTAATCCGGCCTTGCGGAAAATTGTAGGTGCGAATCCGCTCCGACCGTTCGCCGGTTCCCACCAGCGACTTTCGCGTCGCCGCCTGTTCCGCATGCTGTTCGCGCATTTGCTTGTCGTGAATTCGCGCAGCCAGCACGCTCAACGCTTGCGCTTTGTTTTTGTGTTGCGAACGGCCATCCTGGCACTCCACCACAATACCAGTCGGCAAATGCGTTACGCGCACGGCAGAGTCGGTTTTATTGATGTGCTGGCCACCCGCACCCGAAGCACGGAAGGTATCGATGCGTAATTCGGCGGGATTCAACACCACTTCGCTGACTTCATCGGCTTCCGGCATCACTGCCACGGTACAGGTTGAGGTATGCACACGCCCTTGCGTTTCGGTCACAGGAACCCGTTGCACGCGATGACCGCCGGATTCAAATTTCAATCGGGAATACGCGCCATGACCAATGATTTTGGCGATAATTTCCTTATAACCACCGATATCCGACAAACTTTGCGAGATAATTTCCACTTGCCAGCCTCTTCTCTCCGCATAGCGTGAGTACATCCGAAACAAGTTACCGGCAAACAAAGCCGATTCATCGCCGCCGGTTCCAGCGCGGATTTCCAGAAAAATATTACGTTCATCGTTGGGATCTTTCGGCAGTAGCTGTTTTTGAATTTCAGCTTCCAGTTTAGCGAGTTTCTCTTTCCCGGCTTGGATTTCGGTTTCGGCAAATGCCCGCATTTCAAGATCGGCATGCATTTCCCGCGCAGTTTGTATGTCCTGCTCGCATTGTTGATACTCGCGATACAACTCCACGATTGGAACGATTTCTGAATGTTCGCGGGTCAATTTGCGATAATTGTCCAGATCCGCAGTCGCAGACTCGCTACTCAATACCTGGTTTAATTCGTCCAAGCGCACACTCAAACGAGTGAGCCGGTCCGTGATGTTTTTGTTCATTGCGGGCGATGCAGTTGGTATAGCCGGTTGATCAAACCGACTAATTCCTCTCGTTCATCTGTCGTGGCGTGATTCAGCACACTGGAAGGCATGTGCAGGAATTTATTGGTGAGACTGTTACTTAAAGCTTCGATAACCTTATCGGGATCCTCCCCCTTTTCAAGCAATCTTTTGGCGCGAGCCAGTTCATGACGGCGATATCGCTCACCCTGATCACGCAGCGCGCGAATCGTCGGCACAACTTCGCGGGTAGCGAACCAACGCATGAAATCGACCACATTCGAATCAATGATCGTTTCCGCTTGAGCAACGGCATTCTGGCGCGAATCCAATCCTTCTTTGACGATCTCGGCCAAATCGTCCACATAATATAGAAACACGTCGTCTAGCTCGGCTACTTCGGTTTCCACATCACGCGGCACTGCGAGATCCACAATGAAAATCGGTCGATGCTTACGGATTTTAATGGCGCGCTCGACCATGCCTTTACCCAGAATCGGTAATGGGCTTGCCGTACAGGTTACGACAATATCATGGAGCGCCAATTGCTCCGGTAAATCACTGAGCGTAATAGCTTGCGCATTAAAACGGCTGGCCAATGCGTCGGCACGCTCCTTAGTACGGTTGGCTACGGTTATTTTTCTAGGACTCCTCGCGGCGAAATGATTAGCGCATAACTCGATCATTTCACCCGCACCGATAAATAACACACGTTGCTCATTGATCTCGCCGAAGATCCGCTCCGCCAGGCGCGCTGCCGCCGCAGCCATTGACACCGAATTGGCGCCAATCTCGGTAGAAGTCCGCACTTCCTTGGCGACATAAAAGGTGCGCTGAAATAGCTTGTGCAGCAACAAACCCAATGTGCCGGCATGCTCTGCGGATTTCACCGCGCTTTTCAACTGCCCGAGTATTTGCGGCTCGCCCAACACCATGGAATCCAAGCCGCTGGCTACGCGGAAGGCGTGCTTAACAGCCTGTTCCCGCGGCAACTTGTACAAGTAAGGATCCAGATCGCGTGTCGGCAAATGATGAAAGTCGGCCAGCCAAACAACCGCTTCCTCCGGTTTATCGGTGCAACAATAAACTTCCGTGCGGTTACAGGTGGAGACGATCGCGGCTTCTTTGATCGGATTGCGTCCGACGAGATCGCGCAACGCATGCTCCATCGTATTTTCGGGAAATGTTACCTGCTCGCGCACATCTAGCGGTGCAGTGTTGTGATTAATACCGAAAGCAAATAACTGCATGAATGTTAATGTTAACTATCGAGAACTAATGGTAAGAAATAACCGCTAATTATAATAGTAGGAATTCTTTATTACCATCGTTCAGAAAAATTATTTAACGCCATCAATACCGGAAAATTAATGCCAAGGCGTAACCGGAATAATGGAAATACTGTTTTTGGGCGACCCTTCAATAATCCTGTCGCTATATGTCAAATAAACCAATACATTACGCTTTGGATCGTAAAACCGGACTACTTGCAGCGTTTTGAATAACAACGATGTGTTTTTCTTAAATACTTCCTTACCATCCTCGTCGCCATTTTTTACTTTTTCCGGCAGAGAGATCGGGCCAATCTGGCGGCATGCGATGGATGCATCTGATGTATCTTCGGCCACTCCCACGGTTCCGCTAATTCCGCCAGTTTTCGCCCGGCTGAGATAACAGGTTGCACCGGGTATCTGCGGATCATCGAAGGCTTCGATCACGATTTTATCGTTGGCGCCGAGCATTTTAAACTTGGTTGAAACACTCCCGATTTCTTCCGCCCATGAAAAATTGAATAACATCATTGCAATCAAAAAGGACAGAAACTTCAAAGAATGCATTTTTTCCTCCATTAAAGCACAGTGATAGATTTTCAATGTAGCTTTAGAAATTTTTAATAACGGGTTGGTTCACACCAACAATCCCGGCTAGTGCCTATTGACTAAAATTACCATGATGCCATTGAGTCTCAGCAAACCAGTAAGTTTCATAACGAATCCTACAACAATACAAGGCTCTTGGGAATGTAATTTATAAATCAACAACTTTAATTTTATTTGGAGATTAATAACTACTGGGGCTCAATATCGCCATCCGTCATGAAAAGACGATTGCCAAAGCATGATCAAGCAATCATTCCAGCTAACAGATACTGCCACAAGGCAGCAAAAAAGGAAGTAACCGAGTATCCAGGTGGTAGGCGCGATTGGATTCGAACCAACGACCCCCACCATGTCAAGGTGATGCTCTAACCAACTGAGCTACGCGCCTAAGAAAGGCGGATTCTAACTGAAATAGATAGGCGCCACAAATAATATTGCAAATGAGTCAGAAAACAATTCTTCCATACTCAGCGGCAAGCACAGCACCGATTGGGTTATTCCCAACTTGACACTCCACTCTCATTTCTGTAGCCTTCGCCACACTTACCTCAGGTGCCTTCGGTATTTTTTATTGAAGGTTAAACGGGAAGCTGGTGCGTACCGATTAGATGACCGGACAAAGCCAGCACTGCCCCCGCAACGGTAAATGAGCAGAGGTTTGCTTGTTACAAGTTTTTTCAAAACACCGTAAAACGCTACTCAAGCCACCTCGCATATCTGCAAGATGCCACTGTGTCTGACACGGGAAGGCGCAGATAGGGAAACAATTCCGCTCATCAGTCCGGAGACCGGCCCGAAGTAACATACAGCGGTATTGCGGAGGGCAATATACGGCAGTTGAGCGGTTCTTGTTCTTGAACCGTCCATTTGTCCCATGCCGGTTTCCTTCTGCATTCCAATTTCAGAATTCATCAACGCGCGGGTGTGCGCGAAGGAATCAGATCATGCAGAAAAGCCGTTTGGCGGCAATATCCACTTTATGGTTAAGCACCATCTGCCATAGTTCCGCCGCTAATATCGAACATCAGGAAAAACCGGTCATCGTTACCGCGACACGGACAGCGCAGACTGCAGACAGTGCTCTGGCTTCAGTGACAGTCATTACGCGCAAAGACATCGAACAGCAACAAGCGCGTTCAGTGCAAGACCTACTGCGCGGTGTTGCCGGGATCAGCATTTCTAATAACGGCGGCATGGGTAAATCGTCGTTTGTATTTATGCGCGGCACCGAATCCGATCATGTCTTGGTAATGGTCGACAACATCAAAGTCGGTTCGGCTACTTCCGGCACTACGGCATTTGAAAATATTCCCATCGATCAAATCGATCGTATCGAAATCGTGCGCGGACCGCGTTCCAGTCTATACGGCTCAGAAGCGATCGGCGGCGTGATTCATATCATCACTCGCAAAGGCACCGGCAGCGGCTTCCGGCAGCATTTAAACTTCGGCGGCGGCAGCTTCGGTACGTTCGAGGGAGCAACCGGCATGTCGTATAATGGCGCGCAAGGCTGGCTCAATCTGACTGCGAGTGGCATTGGCACCCAAGGCTTCAACGCTTGTAACGGTTCCGGCAACGCCGGATGTTTTGTCGATTCATCCGATCCTACGCTGTTCGATCGCGACGGATATCGCAACGTTGCCGGTAGCATGCGCGGCGGTTATCGTTTTCAGAACGGACTGGAAATCGAAACCAACTTCATGCAATCCGCCGGAAAAACACACTATGATGGCAGTTTCGTCAATAAAGCCGTGCTGATGCAGCAGGTAATCGGCGGCGTCATCCGCTATGCGCCGACCGAATTCTGGAACTTCAATCTGATTGCAGGCAGCAGCCGGGAAGATAGTGACAATTTCCTTGGCAACGCTTTCCAAACCCGATTTAACACCACCCGTGATAACGTGTCGGTATTGAATACTTTCACCGTCGCCAAAGACCAACAGCTTACGATCGGCATGGATTATCAGCGCGACCAAATCAAAAGCACCGAAGCTTACACGATAACGTCACGTAACAATTGGGGGGTATTCGCGCAGCATCAAGCCAATATCGCTTCACACAACCTGCAATTTTCGATCCGGCATGATGACAACCAGCAATTCGGCAGCCGTGTCACCGGCAATGCCGGATGGAGTTATCCGTTATCGGATAAGTTCTTGTTGATCGCCAACTTCGGCACTGCCTTCAAAGCACCCACATTCAACGAGCTGTATTTTCCCTTATTCGGTAACCCCCATCTCAAACCAGAAGATTCCCTTAGTTATGAGTTTGGTACGCGCGGACATGCTCACTGGGGAAACTGGTCGATCAATGCATACGAGACCTATATCGACAATTTGATCACGTACGATGCGAGAATTTTTGCACCGAACAATATCGATAAAGCGCGCATCCGGGGCATCGAAGGCATTTTGTCGACCCAAATTAAGGAATGGCAAATCAATACCAATCTGACGCTGATGGAACCGATCAATCGTGGATCGGGATTCGACCGTGGCAATATTTTGCCGAGGCGTGCAGAGCAATCGTTCAGATTGGATCTGAACCGAGAATTCGGTAAATATGCCATCGGCAGCATGTTGCTGGTGGAAGGCGAACGCTACGACGATTTGGCCAACACCCGCAAACTGAGTGCTTACGCCAAATTGGATCTACGCGCAGAATATCTGTTCGCACCGAAATGGCGCTTGCAAGGCCGCATCGACAACGTATCCGACGAACACTACGAAACCGCATCGTTTTATAATCAGCCCGGGCGAAGCTTTTTTGCCATGGTTCGTTATCAACCCTAGAAGGAGAAATACCTATGCTGACATTATCCACTCGCAACCAGATCGCTATCGGACTGTTACTCGCCGCGCTGATGATAGCAACACGCAGTCATCATTTCGCCACCATTCATAACCTAGCCGATGCATCTTGGGCGATTTTCTTCTTAGCCGGAATCTATTTACGATCTGCTTGGACATTACCGGCGTTCTTTGCGTTAGGCTGGGGCTTAGATATTTCTGCCACGACCTGGGGCGGAGTCAGTGATTATTGCATGACACCCGCCTATCTATTCATGCTGCCGGCCTATGCTTCATTATGGTTGGCCGGACGCTGGTACGCTCGCCGTTACGAATTTTCCTGGAATACGGTAAAACCTCTATTAGCCAGTGGATCTGCCGGGTTAGTGCTATGTGAATTATTTTCTTCTGGCGGATTTTATTTCTTCTCCGGACGTATCGCAGAAACCAGTTTTGCGGAATTCGGCGAGCAATTACTGAAATATTTCCCGTTGTATCTCGAAACTTTTGTTTTCTATTCTGCAATAGCCATTGGAATACACGTATTATTCACAGTAGTTCATCAGCTTAATTCGCGCAATACCACAACCGGTTAAACCAATGACTGATTCCGAACGCGCAGAACGTTATCGCGTGCGCATGCAACGCAAAAAAGAGGTCATCGATGCCGCCATCGCACGCGCCGATCGCAAGCAGGGACTGCTGCTGGTGCTCACCGGTAACGGTAAAGGTAAATCCAGTTCGGCATTCGGCATGATGGCGCGCGCATTGGGCTATGGTATGCGCGTGGGTGTCGCGCAGTTCATCAAAGGCCGTTCAGATACCGGTGAAGAAGCGTTTTTCCGCAAACAGGAAAACGTGGTTTGGCATGTCCTGGGAGAGGGATTCACTTGGGATACGCAAAATCTCGAGCGCGATACCGAAACCGCGCGCCGTGGCTGGGAAGTAGCGCAAACCCTGTTACGCGATCCGTCATTTGACTTGATCGTGCTCGATGAATTGACTTACCCGCTCAAATTCGGCTGGCTGGATCTGCAACAAGTGCTGGAAGATCTGAAAAACCGTCCACCCATGCAGCATGCCGTCATCACCGGCCGTGGCGCACCCGAAATGCTGTGCGATGCCGCCGACACCGTCACCGAAATGACCGACGTCAAGCATGCCTACCGCGCCGGTATTCAGGCGCAGCCAGGTATCGATTTATAACATCCTCGACGCAAGCCACGATTGTAATTTTTAAACCGGAAAGCCATAATCGTCGCCAAAATAATCACGATAATTGCCGCGAGACACTTGATAGGAAATCAGATGAATTTAAACAAAACAGAGAAACCAAACGAGTCTGACCCTGAGGTCTCCCCTCAAAGTTGCAGCGCAG
>LWDH01000057.1 GCA_002083395.1 Proteobacteria bacterium SG_bin4
TGTCTGGAACCATTCTTACCGTGCAAAGGTCTCTACTAGCATTAGGGAAGCTCCAAGGAGAAAACATGATGATTTTATATGGCATTGAATGGTCACGGGCGAAATATGTATTGTTCACGCTGGCGGAGCTTGGCCTGGATTTCCAGCATGTCCGGATCAACCCTTTCGAGAAAGAGAAAAATGCGCCCGAATATTTAAAGTTGAACCCGCTGGCGCAGGTTCCTACCCTGGTCGATGGCGATCTGGTGCTGACCGAAGCGGTGGCGATCAATTTTTATCTGTCGAGAAAATACGGCGCGGGGAAGCTGTGGGCAGATCGTCTGGAAGACGAAGCGCAGATCTACAAATGGAGCCTTTTTGCGGTCACTCAAATGGAAACTGCCTGCGTGGATCTGATTCTGCATCGCAAGGTTTTCGATGCAAAAGTCAAAAATCCGGACATCGTTCAGGCGGCTGAAAAGAAATTGATGAAACCCCTTGAAGCATTGAACAACCATCTCGCCGGTAAAGATTTCCTGGTGGCCGGCAAATTTACCGTCGCAGATATCAATCTGACGGGCGTTTTGTCCTATGCGTTGGGCGGAGAATTTGATTTTTCGCCCTATCACGAGGTGGCGCGGTATTTGGATGCGATTTTATCGAGACCGGCGTGCAGGAAAGCGGGAATTGTTCCCCGCACCTGAGGAAACGCTGATTCATTGTCTGCGCAAGCGAATTGCTGCGTTGGGTGGCGCTACGAATTTAAAATTCATAATTTGCTTGCGACCTGCTCCTGGTGTTCTCGATACGTTTATCTAACCGGTCAAGCTCCGATATTCAGCTACAATGCGGTACTGAAAAACGTTATCGCGATTAAGCTGATGAAGCCATAGTCCATTCGCACATGCCGATTCCCTTTGAATTCTGGGTGCATCACGCCATTTTCTACGCGTTATTGTTTTTGATTCACTATGCGTGCGGATTACTGGTCATTCATCGCAATGTTAAAGTTAACTACACGCGCAAAGTTAACCATTTCGCATTCTTTTTACTGCCTTCGTTGCTGTCATTGATCATCGAATACCCGTACAGCCCGGCAACATTTCTCATCGATTTAATCGGCGCGTTTGTTTTTCTGACATGCTTCATCAAACCCATGCGAAATAACTTCCGGGTGCTTTCGGTCATGTTCAGCTCGTTTGATCGGCCGGAAGACCGGCCATTCACCTTGATCTGGTTATACACCCAGTTTATTGCCAGTTACCTGGTGTTGATTCCATTGCTGATTTATTTCGAAAGCCGTGAGATGCTTCCGCTCGTGATGATCATCATCATTGCCAACGGCATCGGCGATGGGCTTGCGGAACCCGTCGGCATACGATTTGGCAAGAAAAAATATAGCACTTATGCACTTTTTACCCAGCAACGGTATGTGCGAAGCTATCTCGGCAGCGCATGCGTTTTTGTGACAACGGTGATTGCAATACTGGCGTTTCAGCATTATTTCAGTGCTACTCAGCTAGTGGCCGCGCTGCTGGTCATGCCGATCCTGATTACGCTAGCCGAGGCATTTTCTCCCCACACCTGGGATAGCCCGCTCATCTATGCGGCTGGCGGAGTTTCATTGATGGGTGTTTTTCATTATTTGTGATTGGATGATCGTCGCGATAAACAAAACGATAGTGCACTAAGCCGCAGCATGGCTTATTGTAAACGATGTTGCGATACCTGATGTCATCCTTATCTGTCTTGCTTGCTTGATTTTATCGTCTGAGTTTGCCATCATTGATTGCATCTTTTGCACATTCCTCAACAGAAAACATGGCCAGTATCACGATCCGGGATTTACCCGACAAAACCAAAGAATTGCTGCGCATGCATGCAGCTCAGGCGGGCGTTTCCCTGGAAGCCTACGTGCGCCATATTCTGCAAAAGGCATCGCTTGCCAACGAATTCAAGTCCGCCGACATTGCGCAAATCGCGGAAAAGTACTTTGGCGCAGAACACGGCGTGGAGCTTAACCTGCCAGCACGCGGCACAAAGCGTCAGACCATTGATTTTGATGCATGATTGTTCTGGATACCAATGTCATTTCGGAATTGATGCGCGAACAACCCGACGCGAATGTTAAACGATGGATCAAGGCGCAAAAACCGATTCATCTTGCGATCACCGCAATTACCATTGCAGAAATTCAGCGAGGGTTGGCACGATTGCCGGAGGGTAAACGACGTACTCAATTAACCGTCAATTTCTTGAATTTTATCGCGGAAGCTTTCAGCGGTAGAATTTTTCCCTTTGATGAAGAAGCGGCCTATCGCTACGGTGAAATTGCCGCAGCATGCGAAAGCAGTGGAATCAATACCGATGCCGTGGATCTGATGATCGCCGCCATCGCCAGCAGCAAACAAGCAGCAATTGCCACACGAAATATTAAAGACTTCACTGGCTGCGGCGTTGCAATCATTAACCCTTGGATGGATTCACCCACGTAAGATAATCAATGGGAGATCCCATTGATTAATAACGTTTTGCTGTTTCATCTTTTCTTGATCTTGGTGGTATGTGTTAATTCAAGACCTGGTACCTAGTTCGCGACCCTTTTTGTTCTTGTTGCGATGAACGGCAAAAAGTATAATTCCTGACTAACTATCCTTGGTCAACCTGGAGCCAATCGATGAAAACTTACACCATCTACAACGCCAAAACCCATCTTTCTCAGCTCATCGAGCAAGCTTGCGCGGGTGAAGAAGTCGTGATCGCCAAAGGGAAAAATCCCGTCGTTAAATTGGTCCCTGTGGATTCAGTGCCGCACAAGCGGCAATTCGGGGCCATGCGCGGCAAAGCCACGGTCACTGAGGCTTTTTTTGAACCATTACCGGACGAAGAATTGGCGGCTTGGGAGCAGTAATTGAAAGCTTTGATGGATACGCATACCTTGCTGTGGTGGCTGGATGGCGACGAACATTTATCACTCGTTGCCCGCCGCTGGATTGAAACGGATGAGCACCGCATCCTGATCAGTGCGGCATCCGCTTGGGAAATTGCCACCAAAGTGCGTATCGGTAAATTACCGGGTGCTCAAGCCGTGGCAGCAAATTTTCATGCATGCGTAATCAACCAGGGATTTACACCGCTCGACATCACTGCCGATCACGCCTTACGTGCCGGCAGCTTACCCGGCCCGCACCGCGATCCGTTCGATCGCATGTTGATTGCACAAGCACAAGCCTTGAACATACCGCTCATCAGTAACGAGCATCTGTTTGATCACTATGGCATCCAGCGTATTTGGTAAAAAGTTAAAATTCAGACTGGTAGGGTAGCATTAAGCGTAGCGCAATGCACCGAGCCGCGTTACACGAAATTGCATCATGACGAACAACGTTTTGCTGGTCCATCTTTGCCCTTGGCGGTGATATGTGTTAATTCAAGACCTGGTACCTTGCTTGTACCGGGATTTCAATGGTAGTCAACTCGCCGTACTGTTACCGCTTCAATACGCCAACTGCTCCAGTGTAATGCCCATGGCAGCAGCGGCTTTTTCCAGTGTTGCCTTGCGCGGGCGTTTGGCGGCTTCGATCTGGGCATAACCGGCTTGCGTGATGCCCATGCGCTGCACCATTTCTTCTTGTGTCAGCATCAAATATCGCGCCAAGCGGCGAGCATGCTCATGCCATCAATCGCTTTACTGACCACCGCATGCGGCACGCCATCTTTGGGCACATAGGCTTGGGAATGAACAAAATCTGCGTAAGGGATTACAACAAAAGCCGGACGGCCTTTCGAATCATTGATTGTTTGATAATTAGTAAGTGGTTTCATCGCGTTTTCTCACCTCTTCAATGCTGACGATATGAATTTCTCCATCGAAATCAAAGAAAACTCTATGATTCCCGATGCGAAGGCGATATTGGAATTGATGATTGGTCAGTTTCTTGACACCTGTGCACTCAGGAAAAACGGAGAGTTTTTCTTCGATTACATCGCGAATGATTTGTTGCTGCTTGCCGCTGCGACTTCAGTATTTCTTGGCAAAATGTGTTAATTCAAGACCTGGTACCTGGTTCTGTTATCACGCTCATTCGGCGGAATGCTTTCGGCTGGGTTAAAGACTTCACCAGCTGCAGCGTTACAATCATTAACCCTTGGATGGATTCACCCACATAAGATAATCAATGGAGTCCGGCCTCATTGATTACAATCTAATTTGCCGCGCTGATTCTGTCTCATGCGTAATGCAAGACCTGGCACCTTATCTGCCTTCGTGGTTTTATTTATCCGCTTGCTTGCGTCCCATAAACCCAATCAACCCCAGCCCGGTCAGCAGCATTGCGTAGATAGACGGTTCGGGTATTGGCACTGGCACCGTCACGTAGGTATTGAAAAATTCTTCATCTTCTGGAACTGTCAATAAAAAGGCACGATACGTACCGTTAAAATAGCCATATCCAGAAATTTGGCCATGATCATTAATATCAGTGGCAACTATTCGTGTCCATCCAGCATTTTGAATTTCATCTAACCTGGTCAAATTAACCATTATTCCGTGGCTGTATAGAAATGCATCCGGGAAGCAGAGGCATTCAGGTCTAAATCCGGCATAACCAACAACTTCTCCCAAACTATTAATGCTTAGCGAGCTACTCATTTCTCCTCCCATTGTACCGAGATCAACCATTCCGACCCCGTTTGGGCCAGTGATAAATGCATGACGTAGTCCGCCTATTTCTGTAGTTGACCACCCAACGACTTGCCCCAGATTATTTATTTCCACACCAACACTCTGATCGCCACCAAGGTCACCCAGGTCTCTTATCCCTACCCCATCATTATCTGTAATGAAACCATGATATGAACCATCAATAGAGTTATAATGCCCAGTAACTTGTCCAAAATTATTAATTCCACTGGCAACACTAGTGTTGCCGCTTAATGTCCCCAAGTCTGTAATACCTGTCCCATTGGGGCCGGTAATAAACGCACGGCTGTTCCCTGTACTTACTTCCGGCGAATTACCGACAACTTGACCGATATTGTTAATATCATTTGCGTCACCCGAAGAGGTGCCTATATACGTTAGGCCGTTGCCGTTAGGGCCAGTGATAAAGGGACGACCACCATTTGAACCTACCACTTGGCCAGAATCGTTAATTCCCCTTGCCCACGTTCCATAGCTTCCGATGTTTGTTGAACCGATACCGTCAATTCCAGTAACGTAAGAATGACCAACAATTCCACCGCAGCAACCTACAATTCCAACAATCTGACCGAAGTTATTTATTGCCCACGCGTCGCTCAATTCACCACCGAAAGTTCCTAAATCTTTGATTACCCATGCTGCGCTCGCAGTTGATGCTGCAACCATGAATACGGACGTAATCCCCATTTTGATTATTCTTGCTATCATTTCTTCTCTCTTTTTATTTCAACATGTTATTCCTAAATTTATCCACTTTGTAACCAACAAGATAATTGCACAACAATATCATTCCAAACAAAGTGAGAAATCCTAACTATCAGCGCAATAGATTTCTCGCTTTGTTCGAAATGGCACTGACTCTGAATTTCCTTAAATCCATACTCAAAAATTCCAAACTTGCAAAGCATACCCTTCAATCCCAGTTGCATGCAATTGATATCAACACCCACCATAACCCAGCAATTCCATTGAAAAACGTTTAGAATGTGCGCCCCTTTCTTGTAACCATCATCCACAGGTACTCGTTTTGATCACAACCGCCAATATCACCATGCAATTCGGCGCCAAGCCGCTGTTTGAGAATGTTTCCGTTAAATTCGGCGGGGGTAATCGCTATGGCCTGATCGGCGCGAACGGTTGCGGCAAGTCGACGTTCATGAAGATTCTCGGCGGAGATTTGGAGCCGACGGCTGGGAATGTCTCAGTCGACAGCGGCGAGCGGGTGGGCAAGTTGCGGCAGGATCAATTCGCGTTTGAAGAGTATCTGGTGATCGACACGGTGATGATGGGGCACGCGGAGCTATGGCGTATCAAGCAGGAGCGCGACGCCATTTATGCCAATGCGGATGCCACCGAAGACGATTATATGCACGCCGCCGGACTGGAATCCGAGTTTGCCGAGCTGGACGGTTATTCGGCGGAGGCGCGCGCCGGGGAGTTGCTGCTCGGTGTCGGTATCCCTTCTGACCAGCATCAGGGATTGATGAGCGCCATCGCGCCGGGTTACAAGTTGCGCGTGTTATTGGCGCAGGCGTTGTTTTCCAATCCGGACATTCTGCTGCTCGACGAGCCAACCAATAACCTCGATATCAATACCATTCGCTGGCTGGAAGATGTCATCAACGACAGCAAGAACACCATTATCATCATTTCCCACGACCGGCATTTTTTGAACAGCGTGTGCACGCACATGGCCGATCTGGATTACGGTGAGTTGCGCATTTATCCGGGCAATTACGACGATTACATGACCGCATCGACCCAGGTGCGCGAACGCATGCTGGCCGATAACGCCAAGAAGAAAGCGCAGATTGCCGATTTGCAATCGTTTGTCAGCCGTTTTTCCGCCAATGCGTCGAAAGCCCGGCAGGCAACCAGCCGCGCGCGGCAGATCGAGAAAATCAAGCTGGAAGACGTTAAACCGTCCAGCCGCCAGTATCCGTTTATCCGTTTTGAATTTCACGAGAAGGAAAAATTGCATCGCCTGGCGGTTTCCATCCTGGCCATTAGTAAGGCTTTCCCCGGCATGGATAAGCCGCTGTTCAAGGATTTCAATCTGAACATCGAAGCGGGCGAGAAAGTCGCCATCATCGGCCCGAACGGCATCGGCAAGACCACGCTGCTGCGTTGCCTGGCCGGTGACTTAGCACCGGATTCCGGCGAGATCAAATGGACTGATAAAGCAAACCCCGGTTATTTCCCGCAAGACCATGCGGCGGATTTCGCAGAAGACTTGTCATTGACCGAATGGATGGATCAATGGCGGAAAGGCAGCGACGACGACCAAACCATTCGCGGCACGCTGGGGCGGCTGTTGTTCTCCGGTGACGACGTAAAAAAATCCACGCGCGTAATTTCTGGCGGCGAACAAGGCCGCATGCTGTTCGGCAAGCTGATTTTGCAAAGACCGAATGTGCTGCTGATGGACGAACCGACCAACCATTTGGACATGGAATCGATTGAATCGCTGAACAGCGCATTGGAACGATATACCGGCACGCTGATTTTCATCTCCCACGACCGCGAATTCGTCTCCTCGCTGGCTACGCGTATTCTCGAAATGACGCCGGACGGCATCAAGGACTTCAAGGGCAATTATGAGGATTATTTGCGATCGCAGGGGATTGAATGATCCGCAACGATAAGTAGCTGAAATAATCACGCTCCGGTGAACCTGTGGCCTTAAAACCGACCATTTATAAATTCAAGATCGCGTTGACCGATCTCAATCGCAATTATTACGATACGCTGAGCCTGACCGTAGCCCAGCATCCGTCCGAAACGCTCGAGCGCATGATGGCGCGCATGCTCGCATTTTGCATCAACGCCCAGGAATCGCTGCTGTTTACCAAAGGCTTGAGCACCGTGGAAGAACCCGATCTATGGGCGCATACTGCGGATGGTCGGATCGACGTATGGATCGACGTCGGCGAACCCGACCCGGACCGCGTCAAAAAAGCCACCCGCATCGCACAAACGGTCAAAGTTTACAGCTTCAATTCCAAATCGAATGTCTGGTGGATACAAGAACAAGCAAAATTCGCTCCGCTGACCGCCGCTGTCTTCCGGTTTGAATGGCCGCACATTCAGACGCTGGCAACATTATCGCAGCGCACGATGGACATCTCCGTCACGATCACCGGAGAATCGGCGTTTGTAGCAGCGGAAGCGGGGGAATGCGAGGTGTGCTGGGTGACGCTGAAAGCTTGAATTTGTATCTTACTTCCTGCTTTCATTTGACCGCGCTTCCAACGAACGGTTGAAGCCGCAATGCATTCCGGATCTTATCGCGATGATCTTGGCTCACCCCCGTTGCATCGGCATAATCTCTCCAGCGCGCTACCACTTGCTGCACGTCATGCAGGATCGCCTTGGCCTGTCCGCGTTTCAAACCGGCTATTTTCTCGACTGCGATAAAATCGGCCAGCTCGAATCCATCCCGCTTACCGTTCAGCGTCATTTGGTGGGTAGAGGTCCAGCGTCCGGCGGGTTGATAGCTATACGTGACGTCAAATGCGGGCGCCAATCTCCAAGTACCTTGTTTATCCATCAGAAACGCGATGTTTTTGACATGATCGTCCTGATTGCGGGCAACGACGTTAAACACCATGCGCCGGAATTGTTGCTCCACATCACGCATGGGCAAATGTAGCCGCTTGAGAACCTGCAAGGCTTGTTCGTAGCTGTATGCACCCGCCAGGTTGAAATCGAAATGCGCCAGTGCGCCCAACGATTGCATGTGTAATTTTTCGCCATTATCGAGACGATCGAAGCGTTTAGTCATGAAGTGCTTGCGTCCCTTTTCTTCCAGCAAGCGGCATTCGCTCATATGAATACCGGCATCGCGCGCCATCAGATAATAGGCATATTCAATCGCGCCGTAGCCTTTGGGATCTTCCAGTTCCTTGTCTTTATTACCGCTGACGCCATCGAATTTAAGCAACCAGTAACCGAACCCTTCCGGCGCTTTCACCTGCCCCGAACGTACTTCATTCGTCGCAGGATTCCAGGCAATCACCGCTTTGGCACGCGCACCGCCTGCGGAGGTGCCGATCTGCAGGATTTGTTTGAGCGCATGGGCTTTCTGCGCATCGTCGCCAAACGCTTCCGTCAGTTGCTCACGGTGCGTCAGCACTTCCGAGGCCAGCTCGATCAATTTCGCGACTTGGATTTTTTGCGATGTGCGTGCTTTCGGGCCTATCACCGGCGCAAACTCGAGCGCACCCATGCCTCGGCTACCGGTGTAGCACAACCGTTCGACCGCATTGAACGAATCCGGCAAACGACCTTGGGTAGCAAGCCAGGCATCGATCAAGGCATTGCCAAACTTATCCGGCAATGAATCGGCCAACAAGCCGGGCAAACCGCGAAAGGTATCCCATCCCAGCGCCGGAAAGCGATAAACCGTATTCGCCAGCGGCATCGTGAGCGGTGCAATTTCGATGCCGCTACGAATAAATTGGCTGTCGTATTCAAAATTCGCCACCGTACCGCTATCCGCCATTGCCACGGCACCGATGGTGCGTCCCCATAATTTGACTTCAGCAACCGTGCTCATGATCTCGAATGCCCTGTCAGGACGATGAATCGCCCCAAGTCCAGGGTTTCTCAGGGATTCTCTTGACCACTGCCGTACGACGGGCGCTTGTCCGTTGCTTCCCTTTTCCTGCCCGCTTCTCTTTTAATAACGCCATCGGACTGGGAATGCTTTCCGGCAACCATTGATCCAATCCATCCAACAAATCCAATACACGGCACAAACGCATCAATGTGACCAATTGCACCGATTCACCGGCTTCAATCCTTTCCACTGTGCGCTTCGCCACCCCGGCTTCCGCCGCCAGCGCCGCCTGAGACAATTGACGCGCGATGCGCCGCTGCGCCAATCGTTTGCCCAGCTCATTCAAGATAGCTTCATCGGAAGTTTCATTGTTTACAATCATATTCGCCAATTGTGTCGATTTAATGCTATTAATATACAATATATCGTCATAGATGGCGAATTAATCCATATCATTGTTTAAGATCTTACTTCCAGCATATAAAGTGCGATTAACCGGGATGCGTGAGACAGGCTATTAGAACAGATCCAATGCGGCTTCAAGATATCCCGCATCCATTCTGAACCGGTCTTATTCCCCATGCCAGCGGGTTTACGTGTTACGATTGCGTTACGATGCTTCGCTGGCGGCACAGCAATCAGATTTGCTGAATTCTAGCTGCAATCATCACGGCGCTTGCTATTCCAGAACAGCTTCTTTGACTTACCGGTCACAGCCGCTTGCCTGGAGTTTTGGCAATCTGGGATTTTAATCGTCCGGCGCGGATAGCAGTGACTTTATTACTTAGAAATTAATCGGTTGAATGTCTAACAACTATTTCGATACGCTCATTATCGGCAGCGGGCTGGCTGGTTTCTCCCTGGCCTTGCATCTGGCGAAACAGCAAAAAATCTGCATCGTCACCAAGCAAACAGCCGATTCCGGCGCTAGTTCCTGGGCGCAAGGCGGCATTGCAGCCGCGCTATCCCATGAGGACTCCCCCGCTCAGCATGTGCACGACACCTTGATTGCCGGGGCCGGTTTATGCGATGAAGCCATCACCCGGTTTGTTGCCGAACATGCAGCGGCTGCAATCCATTGGCTGATCGATGAGGGCGTTGTTTTTACTGCCGATCCAAGCAACGGGACCGGCTTACATCTCACCCAGGAAGGCGGTCACAGCACCCGGCGAATCATCCATAGCGGCGATGCCACCGGTAAGGCCGTGCAGCAAGCATTGATCGAGCGGATCCGGATGCATCCGAACATCTGTATTCTGGAACATCATATCGCGATCGACCTGATCACCAGCGATAAATTGCCGGATTATAAGAACGCTGAACAGAAACGCTGTTTCGGCGCTTATGTGCTCGACAAGAACAAAGATAAAGTGCGCACCTTTACTGCCCAAAACACGGTATTGGCGACCGGCGGCGCGAATAAAGTTTATCTCTACACCACTAACCCGGATACCGCCACTGGTGACGGCATTGCAATGGGTTGGCGGGCCGGCTGCAGAATCGCCAATATGGAATTCATTCAATTCCATCCGACTTGCCTTTACCATCCGCATGCCAAGTCTTTTTTAATCAGTGAAGCTGTCCGCGGAGAAGGCGGATTATTGAAACTGCCCAATGGCGATCGTTTTATGCCCCGCCATGATGAGCGCGCAGAGCTCGCGCCGCGAGACATCGTCGCACGCGCGATCGACTTTGAAATGAAGAAACGCGGTTTGGATTGCGTGTATCTGGACATTTCGCATAAACCGGCGGATTTTCTGAAAGAACATTTTCCGACGATTTATGCCCGTTGTCTGGAGTTGGGTATCGACATCACCCAAGAGCCGATACCGGTTGTTCCCGCTGCACACTACACCTGCGGCGGCGTTGTAACCGACCGGCAAGGCCGGACCGATTTGAGCAATCTCTACGCCATCGGCGAAACCGCGCATACCGGCTTGCATGGCGCAAATCGCCTGGCCAGCAATTCATTGCTCGAATGCGTAGTTCTGGCCCAAGCTGCAAGTAAGGACATAATCAGTCAACCCGCGAATGGATTGCCGCCGCTCCCCGATTGGGATGAAAGCCGGGTCACCGATGCGGACGAGGAAATTGTCATTGCGCACAACTGGGATGAATTGCGCCGTTTCATGTGGAATTATGTCGGCATCGTGCGCACCACGAAACGGCTGCAGCGCGCGCAACGCAGAATCGAGTTACTACGCGAAGAAATCAATGAATATTATACGAATTTCCGTGTTACCAGCGATTTGCTCGAGTTGCGCAATTTGGTCGACAGCGCCGATCTGATCGTGCGTTGCGCGATGCTGCGTCATGAAAGCCGCGGCTTGCACTTTAGCAAAGACTACCCTAGGACTTTACCGGCCGCTCACAACACCATTCTCAGAAAAAGCAATTAGAAAATCATGTATCGCACGGCTATCATCGCGCCATTCACCGCATTCTCCCGAAACCAGTCATAGTTTAAGCGGCCATGAAAAATGATTGGAATGATCCCCCGGTCGTGCAATGGTGCCAATACCTGCTTGACAGCTACGCTCATTGGCTCCGGCATGAGCTCATCGACCGCAGCGGCACACCGCTGGAGCAAGCACAACGGCTGTTCCACTGCCCGTTTGTCGTCGCATCGCATGGCACCGAAGCGGACCCGGTGCTGAATTACGGCAATCAGACAGCGCTGGCGCTATGGGAAATGAATTGGCAGCAATTCACGCAAACACCGTCACGACTCACCGCCGAGCCGCCTAACCGCGAAGAACGCGCCCGCATGCTGGAACAAGCAAAAACTCAGGGCTATATCCCGGATTATCGCGGCATCCGGATTTCCAGCAGCGGCAAACGTTTTCTGGTCGAACAAGCAACCATTTGGACGATACTAAAGCCGGACGGCACCACCATCGGCCAAGGCGCGACTTTCTCATCCTGGAAATTTCTCGAAGAACAATAACGAGCGCTGCCCGCTGCAAAAACAAATTTGCCCGAAAATGATATCTGGTTTATTCTTGGCCCCCAATTGCATGACAGCCTGGAGAAATGACCGAGTGGTTGAAGGTGCACGCCTGGAAAGCGTGTGTACGGCTCAAACCGTACCGCGGGTTCGAATCCCGCTTTCTCCGCCAATTCGTAGTCTCACCCAGACCACTCCAGACCAACTAAGATCCATAAGAAACGGGGTGTTAGTTGTGTTTCAAAAAATGACCGATTAGTCTCGGCAGGTCTCCAAAGGCCTCGGTTGTGGCACAAAAATGACACAAAATTGCCACAAGTTATTTTTGCCGATAATCTCACTAAAGCGTATGGCACAGAAAATTGCCGCCGCATGCGCCCGCATATTTTTAGCGAGTTAATCAACCCTGGCGAAACGATCGACCGATCCGCAAGAAAATCTGGATTCCGGCACTGAAAAAAGCAAGCATCAAATACTACAATCCTTACCGGACGCATCATACCTTTGCCTCTCTGATGCTATCCAGAGGCGAGCGCTACATGTGGGTTGCGCAGCAAATGGGGCTAAGGATTGGGGGATGATTATCAAGGTCATGGGCGGTGGATTCCACAGAAATAAATCAAAGCCTAGTTCCTGCCTTTCATGGCTCGCCAAAACGGATAAATCTCTTAATTGGATTTTTAGAATTTCAGTTTGATATCTCATGTATATACATCTGCAGCGAATAGTTAGCTGCTCGCATCATTGATCTGATACATTTCCATTACAGCTCGATTACCACGACGAGAATTGCAGTGAAGGCAAGCCGTTATCAGATTTTCATAAGAGTTATCACCTCCACGCGAAACAGGCTGAATGTGATCAAGAGTTGCTGTGAATCGGGTTAACTGTTTCTGGCAGTAATGGCACTTATAGTTATCTCGCTCGAAAACCTTAAGGCGATTTTCAGGGACGTTATAAAAATCGAGTTCGCGGCGAGCATCTACCGGCTTCACTTCTGTTTGCTGCGCGGCTATAGTTGCTTTCAATTGCTGACAAATGGCAATTTCTTCAGGAATATAAACCCTGTAAGGCGTTCCTTCTCTGGTTGTATCGCCCGCTTTAGCAATGACACCTTTCTTTTCAAGACCCGAAAGCGCATCTTGGACCGAGCTATAGCTGAGTGATGATGTTTGGCCACTGCTCGATGTGATAACACCTTTCTGCATGCCGCGAACGCTTACGCGCGCGTATTGATTACCACTTGCAAGAATGCTTTTACGGAAGAGATTCCAGTAGATAGCGGCCTCATATGGAAGTAGTTGCGGTTGCAAGTAGTCCACAATGCTCGCAATAATCGATGGAATTTCGAGTGCGTCGAAATTGTGAGAAAAGGAGAAGTTGTCTTCCTCACTTATCTCTGCCTCAAGCAAATCGAGAAGCGACCGGATCTTACTAATTTTATTTTCTTGGTCAGTCATACCTGTAATTGCTAACGTAATATATGTGACAAAAAAATCACATAACTTAACGAAGAAATTCTAATTCGTAATTAATTGAGTAGCTTATAAATAGAAAAAACCAGAATGTAAAGACAAATACACTTTTTAGATTCTCCCCCGTTCAAGTAACACGGGGGCTACAAATACATTAATGACAATACAATCTTTAGCGTATCATAAAAGAATCAAAAACATCAGAAGAGGGTGAATCTTATGACTCCTACTGTTCGTGAAAACTTTATTTCTCAAGCGCCCCCTGAAGTACTCAATGCACTTCGAAAAATTGCAGAATCCGAAGGGCGATCAATACAGGCTGTATTTGATGAAGCACTACGTGAATATATTGAACGTAAAGAAAAAGGATTGCCTCGCTATCATACCCTGGATGCTTTTTCTGAAAGTCTGAAGGAATTTGATCAGCTTTACCGTGAATTAGCCAAGTAACCGTGAAGGATTATGTAACCGTTTCCGATGTACTGGCAATCCACTCAATATTGATAAAACGTTACGGCGGCTCACACGGTATCCGCGATCATGGCGCGCTTGAGTCTGCTCTGCTTCGCCTTCAGTCAGGCTACTATACCGACATAATCTCAGAAGCGGCCGCACTAATGGAAAGTTTGGCTATCAATCACCCATTTATTGACGGTAACAAACGAGTCGCTTTCGCAGCAGCCGATGTTTTCCTTCGTATTAACGGTTACCGAATCAATGCGAAACCAATGACTATTTACGCCGCTATGATGCAAATGCTTGAAGCAGGAACATTTGACAGAATCAACCTTGAACAATGGCTAAAGCAGATAGTTGTCAAAGCATAGTAGCTTAATCCCAAGTTTTAACTCGCCTTGCCGCTTTAACCAAATGAGTTTAAACTGGTTTCATAGAATTTTAGAAATTCTCTCAAACGCTCTAAAATGACACAAAAACAGCAAGGGGAAATGTTAAATGGTTGATATATCAAATATAGACACGGGTTCGAATGCCGCTTTCTCCGCCCAATAAACACGCTTGTAAAAACCTTCCAATCATCATTGCTGGCTTTCATGCTGGTAAAATCAGCGAGATAATCTTATTTCGTCATTTGGTATAATCGATAAATTATTTATATTATACGCCGGCTCAAAATGCTGTTAATGATCGATAACTACGATTCTTTTACCTACAACCTGGTGCAGTATCTTTCGGAGCTGGGTGAAGACGTCGTGGTCTATAGAAATGATGAAATTACACTGGATACCATCTTGAAATTAAAGCCTGACCGGATAGTAATCTCCCCAGGGCCTTGCACACCGAATGAAGCTGGAATTTCATTATCTGTTATCAAAAAATTCAGCGAAGATATCCCTGTCCTAGGAGTGTGTCTGGGACATCAAAGCATCGGACAAGCATTCGGCGGACACATTGTTCATGCGAAACAATTAATGCACGGCAAGACATCCCCGATTTTTCACAAAAATGTTGGAATTTTCCGCAACCTGCCGAACCCGTTTATTGCCACTCGCTATCACTCGCTCGTGATTGAACGATCGACATTACCCGATTGCCTTGAAGTTACTGCTTGGACCGAAGATGATGAAATCATGGGCGTTCGCCATAAAACCCTCGCCATCGAAGGTATCCAGTTCCACCCGGAATCAATCCTGAGCGAGCACGGGCATCAAATGCTCGAAAATTTTCTTAAACGCGCCTAGTGCTGTCAATACCGTAATTTCATAAGGCATTCGAATGAATCCACAAGAAGCGCTTCAGCGACTGATTGAGCACCAGGAAATCATGCACGATGACATGACTTCCTTGATGCGCCAAATCATGCAAGGTGAGGTTTCTCCTGTTTTAATCGCGGCCATTATCACCGGCCTGCGCGTAAAAAAAGAAACTGTTGGTGAAATTGCGGCTGCAGCCCAAGTGATGCGGGAATTTGCGGCCAAAGTCGATGTTCAGAACAGCGCATATCTGGTTGATACCTGCGGCACTGGTGGTGATTCCGCGCATACTTTCAATATCTCAACAGCCTCGGCATTTGTCGCCGCCGCCGCCGGCGCTCGTGTCGCGAAACATGGCGGTCGGTCGGTCTCCAGCAAATCCGGCAGCGCAGACGTTTTGGAAGCATTGGGTGTTAATCTTAATCAGACGCCGTTGCAAGTTGCGGAAAGCATCCGTGAAATCGGTGTAGGATTTATGTTTGCCCCCAATTATCATGCTGCGATGAAACATGCTGCACCAGTCCGCCGCGAATTGGGCATCAAAACGTTATTCAATATTCTTGGACCGCTAACCAATCCGGCTAATGCGAAAAGACAAGTCCTAGGTGTGTTTTCCGATGAACTAGTCGAGCCTTTGGCGCAAGTTCTGCAGCGTTTGGGAAGCGAACACGTACTGATTGTCCATGGTAAGGATGGACTGGATGAAATCACGATTACTGGCGAAACCAGAATCGGGGAGATGAAAAATAATCGGATTACTGTGTTCTCGGTCCGGCCGGAAGATTTTAATCTCAAAACCGCTGCAATTAACGCGATTCGCGTCACGGACAATGAACAGGCCAAAAGAATGCTGCTTTCGGTATTGGAAAACACTGCCGGACCTGCGCGGGATATTGTGTTGATGAACGCTGGCGCGGCAATTTATACCGCTGGGATTACCGATTCGCTCGAATCAGGGATAACAGCCGCGCTGCGGGCAATCGAAAGTGGCGCTGCGCTGAAGAAACTTCACGATCTCGTTGAATTTACCCACCGGGATCCTGCGTAAAATATTATGTCCGATATCTTAAAAAAAATATTGACCGTTAAAAAGCAAGAAATTGCTGCTGCCGAGGCGCTAAAACCCTATACGGCGCTACTCAAGGAAGCTCAATCCACACCGCCGCCACGAGATTTTATTGGCGCGATCCAAAACAAAATTAAAGCGGGGCAATCAGCGGTAATCGCGGAAATTAAGCAGGCCAGCCCTAGCAAAGGTGTTTTACGCGGATCAGCATCCGGCGGTGCGCAAGCATTCGAATTCATACCCGATGAGATCGCTCGAACTTATGCCCAGCATGGCGCGGCATGCCTGTCCGTGCTGACGGATAAGCAGTTCTTCATGGGGGATCCTGAATATCTGCAAGCAGCGCGCGCAGCTTGTTCTCTGCCGGTGTTGCGTAAAGATTTTATTCTTGAAGATTATCAAATCGCCGAAGCGCGTGCGATGAATGCAGATTGTATTTTACTGATTGTCAGCGCTTTCTTGCTCGAGACTGAAAACGACTGCGCCTCAGCTAATTCAAAAACTGCTCCGATCGCTCGCATGTTAAGGCTTGAGCAATTAGCCCAGTCATTGGGTATGGCGGTTCTGGTTGAAGTTCATGATGCCGCCGAACTTGAAATGGCGCTTCAGCTATCAACTCCGCTGATTGGAATTAATAACCGGAATTTAAGGACATTTGAAACAACTCTTGACACCACGTTGGGATTATTAAGCAGAATCCCATCCGATAGAATTGTTGTCACTGAAAGCGGTATTCATACACCTGCCGATGTTGCGCTGATGCGTGCTCATCGAGTAAATGCGTTTCTTGTTGGCGAAGCTTTTATGCGAGCCGAAGATCCCGGCGTTGAGCTTTCACGGCTATTTTTCTAGGCTATGAAGTAACAGCGAAAAACTGGTAACTTGTTACTCTACCGAGATAAAAAAGAAGCGCAATAATGTTTTCCAGGTGCATGCTGTTAATGCAGAAGGGCGGGTAGTAGAACGCAAGCAATTAAAGCGAAGCAAGGTATTGTCGTGAGTTACGAGGATAGAGCCTTGCCTGATTGGCATGGAAGCCTATAACGGCATGCATCACCGGACGCGCAAGCTGAGCGAACTGGGACATACGGTGCGGCCGATGGCGGCACGCTTCATCAAGCCTTGTTTGAAGCCGAACTAATCGGATATGCTTGATGCGGAAGCCGTTTGTGAAGCAATGCGACGCCCGAGGATGCGCTTCGTTTCGGTTAAATCAGCACAACAACAAGCGGTATTGCACCTGCATCACAACCGCCGGCTATTGGTTGGCCAGCACACCGCTCTGATCAACCACACACATGGATTGCTGATAGAACTTTGTATTGTAATTGCAGTAGACTCCGGTGCACCCAGTAAATGAGGCGAGATGGCTATCTGCGCACTTTGATGATCCACGGCGCGGCGTACCGTGATCAGGCATTTACGTACGCGGCAACAAGCCGGTAAAGTGCATTATCGCAATCGCATCAACAAGTCACCTGACCTTGATAACATCGCAAAGCTTAATTTCTTTCACGTTGTTTCGTTAAAGTGATCTTCTACAATATTACAGTATTCCCAATATCTATTTTTATTAAGAAACTTCTATAGGGAGAAATTCGTGAGCAATAAAATCTCAAATAATGTTTGGAAAATCATCGCTTGCCCACAGTGTGGAACATCTCTTCAAGAATCACCTCAGAATGTAACCTGTAGCAGTTGTCAAACAAAGTATGAATTCAACAAATCGGGCGCTATTGATTTGAGGTTGCAGCATGAAAAAAAATATCGATATGATTTTTCGTTAGGAACGCAGTTGATACCTGAATCAGGGTTTGATTTTTCCACACTACCCGAGAAAAGTAATCCAGAAGTAGATTTCTCTAAACATGATGCTCCATTTCACCTTACAAGAGAAACTCTAAGTTATTTTCCAAAAGCAAAAGATAAAACCAGTTTAATGCTTGATCTTGGTTGCGGAACCGGCTTACATAAAGAAGTCTGCGAATATGCAGGATTTGAATATGTAGGCTTGGATTATGATTCAAATGAAGCTTCCATACTTGGTGATGCGCACGCTCTGCCTTTTAAGGACGATAGTTTTGATTTCATACTTTCGATAGCTGTTCTTGAACATATAAGATTTCCTTTTGTTTCAATGAAAGAAGCCTATAGAGTATTAAAGCCTGACGGCATCTTCATAGGAACAGTAGCTTTTCTCGAGCCATTTCATGGCGATAGTTATTATCATCACACACACTTGGGAACTTATAATTCCTTGCAACAAGGTGGTTTTAAAATCGAAAAAGTTTGCCCTAGCGATAAATGGACGGTATTGATGGCACAAGCGAATATAGCATTATTTCCCAAGTTACCTCCTTTACTTTCAAAATCATTAGTAATGCCTTTACAAATCTTGCACAAAAGCTGGTGGAAATTAGGCGCTTTTTTCTCGAATAAAGCCTCTGAAGCAACTCGTGTAAGGAATACCACTGGAGCATTCACCTTCATCGCCCGAAAATAATTAAGTGGTAAAGGAGATATGGTAATCCCCCCGAAAAAGAGCTATAGCCAAGTCTGGTATATAGAGAATCAAGCGGCTTGCTGTTTTTGATCTCCATTTTGTTTAACGCCGTTAACGAATTTTATGCCTTGAATGACATCCGCTAACAATTTATAGCCCCTCAGCCAGAACCATTTCTTCTGCGCTACTTCCGTCAGTTTGAACGCCATCGTCAAGGTTGTTGTCCGGCTTCCACAGTTTTTGGTTTTAGCTGTTCTCAGCCGAGCCGTTACGAAGATTGATTCGACTGGGTTAGTCGTTCTAATGTGTTGCCAATTTTCTGCAGGATAATCATAGAAGGCCAGCATGGAATCTTTATCCTTTGCCAGGCATTCCATCGCTTTAGGATATTTCGGGCTAAAACGTTCTATACAATGATCAAAAGCTTCATAAGCCTTTTCCCGTGTTTCTGCCTGCCAGATATTGTGCAGTGCCTCCTTGACCTTGGGTTGCAGGGCTTTCGGCAGTTTCTCCAATACTATTAGCGGTTTTGTGTACCCAGCAGCGCTGCTGATCGGTGTCCGGCCAGCATTTGGCAACAGCTTTCCAGAATTCCAAAGCACCGTCACCTACTGCCAGTTTGGGCGCTTCCTCAAGGCCACGCTGCTTCAAATCCATCAATACTTCCGTCCAGCTTGCTTCAGACTCACGATAGCCGTCCGACAACGCACCTCCGTTTCTATCGCCGCCGCTAGCATTTTATGTGCTTCTTCTCGTAACACTTCCTGCAGCGGATCATTTTGTTCTGGTTTATTCAGCTTAAAAACATTACTATCTGTCATGCGGTGTTTTCCTCTTTTTATTGGTCGATCTGCCGCGATCTCTACCAACAGGTTACACCGCTTTCTTCTCCATTGTCATACACCAGAAATAATCATAGCTCAAAGATAATCTGGGTATACTAAAAGCCGATCAATAAAACATGGGGAAAATAAATCCGGCTTACATCATTCTGTTTTTTTAATTCAATCAATAAGTCTTCTCATGAAATTGATCAAGATGTGCTAACGTTAAATTCTTGGAGGTTGTATGAAAGCAATTTTATTTTTGGCATTAATTGTAAGTTCCTATAGTTACGCGCAAAGTGGACACGATCATCAAAGCGATTCAACTAAAAAAGGTGATCAACATGGTGACATGCACGGCGGTGATCATCATGGTATGGGCGGAATGATGATGCACGGCGGGCATCACAAACTGGATAAAGCCACACTGAAACATTTCTTTGAGCCGTTGCCGGCATCGATTATTGATGAGAAAAAACACGCTGCTTTGATAGCGCTTGGCAAAAAACTGTATCTCGATCCTCGGCTTTCGATCAATGACACGATTTCTTGCAATTCTTGTCATCAGCTGACCAATTTCGGCGTCGATAGCCAACCGACCTCGCCCGGTCATGACGGTACACGCGGCGGCAGGAATTCTCCAACCACTTTCAACGCCGCGTTGCATATCGCTCAATTCTGGGATGGCCGCGCCAAGGATGTTGAAGAACAAGCGCTTGGTCCGATACTGAATCCGATCGAAATGGGTATGCCGAGCGAGGAAGCCGTCGTCAACAAGCTGAAAAAAATCGACGAATACAAAACCATGTTCGCCGAGGCTTTCAAGGATGAAAAAGACCCGATTCAATACAAAAATATCGGTAAAGCCATCGGTGCTTTCGAGCGCACGTTATTAACACCTTCACGCTTCGATGATTATCTCAAAGGTGACGAAAAAGCCTTGAATGACGCCGAGAAACGCGGCTTGCAAAAATTTATCCACATGGGGTGCGCCAATTGCCATAACGGTGTAGCCATCGGTGGAAATTCGTACAAAAAAATCGGACTGGTCGAACCGTATGAAACCAAAGATCTCGGCAGATACGAGGTAACCGGTCTGGAAACCGATAAAAAAGTGTTTAAAGTACCAAGTCTGAGAAACATCGCCAAAACCGGTCCTTATTTCCATGACGGTTCCGTCGCCACGTTGGAACAAGCCATTGAAGAGATGGCGGAACATCAACTGGGTCGAGAAGTCGGTCCCGGATTTGTCGAAGATGTTAAAGCTTTCCTGAGCGCACTGACCAGTAAAGCAAAATAACAAGTTGTAAATTCTGACCGGGAAATTTATTTTCACAAAGGGTTGCATGCAACCTATGATTTCCCGGTCTGTTAACCGGCAGCAGAGTTAATTGTTAATTTCTAACAGTTATACTCTACTACATCCAATCACAATTCCTGGTTTTAGCCGCTTTCAACCCGTTCAATCGCCACCGATTGAACGTTACCGATACAAATAGTTTCGTTGGTTTTCTTATGCTAGCCTCATAAGTACGTAAAAGTTCATAAGGACTGTCCGGTGAACAAACACTACCTCCACGCTATGTTTCATCCTCAGTCGGTTGCGGTGATCGGCGCCAGCAATCGCGAAAATTCGGTCGGTGGCGTGGTGTTCCGCAATATGTTGGATAATGGTTTTCAAGGCAAACTCTACGCAGTAAACCCCAATCACGATGAGATTCAAGGCCAGCGGGCTTATGCCAGTATCGAGCAAATTGATAAACCGGTGGATCTGGCAGTCATCATCACCCGCGCTGCTCTAGTACCCGATATTATTGAGTCATGCGGCAAACACGGTGTGCGCTTTGCCTTGATATTGTCTGCCGGATTCCGCGAAACCGGGCCGCAGGGAGCTGCTTTGGAGCGCTCGGTGATTGAAAACGCAAGGCGGTACGGCATGCGACTGATCGGCCCCAATTGCCTCGGCATTTTATGTCCGGCATCCGGTTTAAATGCCACGTTCAGCAAAGGTAGTGTCCAAGCGGGAAATCTGGCATTGATTTCGCAATCGGGCGCTTTCTGCACGGCGATTATGGATTGGGCAAAACCGAACGATGTCGGTTTCTCCTGCATCATTTCGATGGGCGCGGCTGCCGCTATGGATTTTGGCGAAATACTCGATTATTTGGCGACTGACCGGTACACCGAAAGTATTCTGCTGTATATCGAAGGTATTCAGCGCGCCCGTAGTTTTATGAGCGCCTTGCGCGCCGCTGCCAGGATTAAGCCGATTTTTATCGTCAAGGCAGGGCGTCACTCAACCGGTTCTGCCGCAGCATTCTCGCATACCGGCGCATTGGTCGGATCGGACGATGTGTTTGACGCGGCACTGCAACGCGCAGGAGTCGTGCGGGTAGAAACCATCGTGCAACTATTTTCCGCAGCCAAAGCGCTCTCGACCCATCTCCATCCTAGCGGTAATCGATTGGCAATTGTAACCAATGGCGGCGGACCAGGCGTTATGGCAGCGGACCGGGCAACCGATCTGGGCGTAACAATCGCAACGCTTTCCGATGTAACGATCAAGCAACTTAGCGTCCAATTGCCAGATACATGGTCCCACGCCAATCCGCTCGATATCATCGGCGATGCGACCGCTGAACGTTATCAACATGCGATTACTTGCTGCATGCAAGACGATGGTGTCGACGGTGTGCTGGTCATTCTGACACCCCAAGCAATGACGCAGCCACTTGCCGTGGCTCACACAGTTATCGATGTCGCAGCGAAATTCAACAAGCCGCTGATTGCTTGCTGGATGGGCGAAGTGCAAGTCGCCGAAAGCAGGCAAGCGTTTGATCAAGCAAAAATACCTAATTTCCGTACGCCTGAACCCGCAGTGGAAGTATTCTCATTTATTTCTGCTTACTATCAAAACCAGCAATTGCTGCTGCAAACACCGGGACCACTTGCATATCATAGCGAACCCGACGAGGAAGGTGCTCGCATGCTGATTGAAAGCGCATTGGCAGACCATCGGAAAATCTTGAGTGAAGTCGAATCCAAAGCCATTTTGGCAGCATTTCGCATACCGATTGCCAAAGCGCTGGTAGCCCGATCACCGAACGAGGCCCTATTAATTGCTGAAGAATTGGGCTTTCCGGTGGTGATGAAAATCAATTCCCCCGATATTACCCATAAATCCGATGCCGGCGGCATCTGTCTCAATGTCGGTAATGCGCAAGCGGTGCGGTCGTCTTACCATGAAATCATTCAATCAGTGCAGAAGCACAACCCTAATGCACGCATTGACGGAATTGTCATTGAACCGATGGTGATTAAACCCAATGGCCGGGAATTGATGGTGGGTGCTACGGCCGATGCGGTTTTCGGTCCGGTGATTACGTTCGGGGCCGGCGGCGTGCTGGTGGAAGTTCTCGGTGATCGCGCTGTCGCCCTGCCGCCATTGAACAGTTTTCTGGTGAAAGACATGATACAACGCACGCGCATCGCGAAATTGCTTGGCCACTTCCGCCAGATGCCGCCCATCGAAATGGCGGCACTGGAAAATATGTTACTGCGCGTATCGGAAATGGTGTGTGAATTACCGTGGATCAAGGAACTGGATATCAATCCGCTAATTGTCGACGAATATGGCGCATGCGCAGTCGATGCCCGCATCATCGTCGATTATTTGTCCCCGTCTGCCGATCGCTATGCACATATGGCGATCCATCCGTATCCAACCCACCTGATTACGCACTGGCAATTAGCGGATGGCACCGATCTGATAATCCGTCCTATTCGTCCGGAAGACGCGGAGATAGAGCAGGATTTTGTACGCGGTTTATCTGCGGAATCCAAATATTTCCGTTTCATGGATACACTGCAAGAACTCTCGCAGACCATGCTGGTACGCTTCACGCAAATCGATTACGACCGGGAAATGGCACTGATCGCCGTATTACAACAAGATAACCAGGAAAAAGAACTCGGTGTATGCCGCTATATTGCCAGTGCCGATGGTCAGTCATGCGAATTTGCGTTGGTGGTCGCTGACGAGTGGCAGAATAAAGGAATTGGCAACAAGCTCATGAACTGCTTGTTCAATGCCGCCCGTGCCAAAGGAATCAGTGTTATGGAAGGCGAAGTGCTGGAAGCCAATCATGCCATGCTGGAACTCGTTCGACGGTTGGGATTTGAAATAACGGTTAGCGCCGAGGATGTATCGATTATGCAGATAGTCAAACAGCTTTGAAATGATTTACTTTATCGCACTTGATGACATGATTCTTTTTGATAGATTTTCATAAATCCAGCTATACTGACTTAAAATTATCTGCATATTCAAAGAAACCAAGGATTACAGCGATGAAAATACTGACAATATCGATGCCCATATTGATAATAATGAGTTTATCCGCTTGCTCCACAACCGGTCCGGTCATATACCCGAATTCACATTTTTTATCAGTCGGTAAACAAGCAGCTGAAAGCGATATCGAAGCTTGCAAAGAATTAGCAGAATCGGCGGGAGCCAAGGAAGGTACCGGGCAATTGGCCAATGTTGCGACCGGGACAGCAATGGGCGCTGGCGTTGGCGCGGCGAGCGGCGCTGTAGGCGGAGCAATTTACGGCGCAGCCGGTCAAGGCTCGCTCATCGGTGCAGCCAGTGGTGCCACCGCAGGACTCCTCAGAGCTTTATTATTTTCTTCAAGAACTTCGAAACCCAATCAAGCGTATATCAACTTTGTATCGCGTTGTTTACAAGAAAAGGGATATGAAGTAACCGGTTGGCAATAGCTGAGATGTGCTGGTTATTTTTCCAGCACCGGCAGCTTTTCCTAAAAACCACCAGCTCTTTCGGTTACCAGCAACGCCAATATTCCTATCAGCAAAACAATGACCCATTTAAGATGATGCGCAATATTGCGCAGCAATACTTTTATTTCTTCATCCATAGCGTTTGTCCGTTTGTATCTATCGTTTCGATAGTATCACTAAATAACCGGTTAAGTGCAATTTACTCTCCTCGGTAATCAAAAGTTATTTTTATTTAATAATTCAAATATTTACATTAATCTAACTTTCTTCGCTCAGAATCCAGTGATCGATCAGATAACACAATTTCTCCGGTTGAGTGGTCGGTATCCAATGCTCTGATTCCACTTCGATAAATTCGACACGCTCAATCACACGCAATATGGTTTTTGTCCGCTGCGGATCGGTCACTTTCTGCCCACTGGACTGAATAACAAGACAAGGGCAATGTACACTTGCCGCCGGTAACGGTCGCAACAATTCGATGAAATTACCGAAGTACTGTACCACCGGCATGATTTGCAAATCATGCCAAGGCGAACCATGCTTAACCAAGATACGTGCTCGCTCGACACCGCTTGCTTCCAGAACAGGGCGGTCCAAATCGCGCAGATCCAATGTTTGCAGATGCCGCCGGTATAAGCCAAAGCAATTCAGTAATTGAGTAATCCTCACTGCAATTCGGAAAAGCGGCAAACATGATTTTATCCATGCAAGTTTTCCCAATACTGAGCCACGGTCAATCGGCTCTATGAGTATCAAGCCAGCACATAATGCTGGATGGCGCGACGCAAAATGCAGCGCGAGATTTGCCCCCAAGCAGTGACCGACCAAAATTGCCTTGGATTGACGCTCATGTGCCAATAATGCAGCAAGATCCTGACACCAATGCTCCATCCTCGCATAACCGCGCCAGATTGAGTCGCCGTGTCCACGCAAATCTGGTCGAAACAACAAGTGGTTGCGGGTCAAACGGCTGTGTTCGATAAAATACCACCAACGTGTGGAATTGCTGGCGGCACCGTGCAGTAAAACTATCGGAATGGAATGCGGCGTTGTCAGGTCTGGTGCCCAACGCCGGTAAATCAGTTTTAACCGATCAATTCCCCAGTAATGTAATTTTTCATCCATGGAGAATCAACTTTACTGTGATTGTGCAATGGTTCTCCGTTAATTTTAGACAAAACTTTGGAGCTGAAATTACGAAGCAATTTTGTGCGGAAATCTATCACCGATAAAACGATTTCTTAACCGGACAACTGGATCTGGGCCTTAAAATTACAGCATAATTCTCGATTAATGATCGGGAGCACACACACCATCAAGTTCAGTGATCAATGCAAATGCATTAGATCATTTGTTTATGAAGAGATATTGAATTTCTGAGCAACTCGGCTAGACTGGCAGAAGTGCTTCTGCCAGTTTATTGTTTATCAATTGGCACTAGGCATAACAACGAAGCCTTTGAGAGAATGCTTGCAGAACATCAATTCCACTCTCTTCCGCACGGCGGCACCAGTCTTCCAATTTTTTGACCAGTTCTTCAGTTGAGGCCGACGAACGTTGCCAAATCTCAGCCAGTTCTTCGCGCATGGTATAGACTTTATCGAGGGTCTTGGTATTACTCAGAACTTGATTTAGCTTCTCACGTTCATGATCTTGCAGCGTTCTAGAATCAGCCAAAATCCAACGTTTCAAAGTGGAATTATCAATTCCATATTGAATAGTTGCCTCTTTTAAGTGAACGATTTCCTGTGAAAAAGTAGCTTTAAGTGACTTGGTATATTTCGCCAGAACTTCATATCGATGAGAGATCACTGCATGCAAGGTATCCGAATCACATTCTGTTTTGGCGTTATCGATGCGCAGTTTAGGTGCAACTTTTTTGACCTTTGCAAGACCTGCTATTTCCAAAATTCTTATGTAGAGCCAACCGATATCGAATTCGTACCATTTATTAGACAACCTTGCAGACGTTGCGTAGGCATGGTGATTATTATGCAATTCTTCACCACCAATTAAAATTCCCCATGGCACAATATTTCGACTAGCGTCTTCCGCTTGAAAGTTGCGATAACCCCAATAATGACCGACGCCATTAATGATACCTGCCGCGAAAATCGGCGCCCATAACATTTGTACCGCCCAAATCGTAATACCGATAGGTCCGAACAATATAACGTTAATAATCAACATTAACGCCACACCTTTGGCACTATGCTTGCTATAAACATTACGTTCTATCCAATCATCCGGCGTTCCATATCCATAGCGTTTGAGCGTTTCATTATTCTTCGCTTCCTTGCGATAGAGCTCGGAGCCTTCGGCTAATACCTTTCCAATACCATAAATTATTGGGCTATGCGGATCATCGTTTGTTTCGCATTTCGCATGGTGCTTGCGATGTATCGCCGTCCATTCTTTTGTAACCATCCCTGTTGTAAGCCAAAGCCAAAAACGGAAAAAATGACTTGGCAGCGGGTGCAGTTCCAAAGCACGATGCGCTGAGTGGCGATGTAGATAAATCGTGATAGAAGCAATTGTGATATGAGTAAAAACAAGTGTTACAACCACGTATCCCCACCATGGCATATCGATCACACCTGAGATCAATGTGAGAAAATCAGAAATCATATAATTATCATCCTTTAAAGATCTGTAAGGAACAGATCAGACAAATAAAAGCAAATTAAATTGCCACCCCTGCTTTATAAAAATTCTTAAAACTATATATATTTGTTTAATATATCTGGATTTTTGGCGTAATATTTTCTATCAAAATTCTATACCACACGGCGTGGAAAAGAAATATTAAATCTGACTTAATTATTATTTTGCGTTTAAGAAGGATAATTAGTAACTCACAGTGATCATTGCTGATCTGAGTTAATTAAAAGAGAAAACTGGTCCACGCAAATCATTGATCGATGCTATAGCAAGAGTCATTACATCGTCCTAAGTTATCTTCAATTTTTTATGATCGCGTATCTAAATGAATTCTTTCGATAGTTATTAATGGTTGATTCATAATGCTTCCTAGAAAATTGTGAATTTTTTGTTAATAGAATATAAATATTTTGTGAACTCCGCCGTAAACAAAAAAACTATAAACAACATTCAGGAGATGTTCATGAAAAAAACTCAGTTTTTCGTCATTTCAACATTGATTATGTCAGCAATCCTCATTGGTGCATTATTCTTCTTCGATTCACAAAGCTCAATTGAAGGCTGGTTTATCTCCGACGTTGCATTTGGAACACTACTTTACCTGGGTTATTTGGCGATTGCGATGAATCATGCCAACTCGCAAGTAGTCGATTCCACCGAATTAGCAATTTATTGCTAATATTGCTCATTTTAGTCAGTTGCTTAAATTCCTCCAGTCATCTCTACTGGAGGAATTTCTCAATCCACAGTCATTCAGCTCATGAGATTTTAGTTTGGATTAACCAATCGTGCATCAATCAGGCAGAGACATAATATTTAATCATTGCGTTTCTACCGCAACCCTTCGAGGGCGCTCATGAAATAATACGCGCAAATCATCTTCCCAGTTTTTTAACTTTTTATGCATGTGCTGACGTTGAGTCTGATCAGTGCTATTGTGCATTCGAGCAACAAAATCACAAGTAAATGCAGTCATTTCCAATTGATAAGCTCGGTAAACGGGATCGTCCGAGCGAATAGTATGTTCTACCGCGTTGCGAAGAACGATAGTAGCGTGTTCAATTGAAATCCGCTCTTCAACCAATTGAGCGAATATCTGTAAGATTACCTGTTGCCGGCGCTGACGTTCAGCTAACCAGTGTTCTGGTTTGAATGGTGAAGCTTCAACACTGGCCTCGATTAATTGACGCTGAGCTTCGGAAATATCCCCGTAGAGATTTTTGATGCGCTTAACAGTTCGCTTAACCGATGTTTTGTGACGATCACTCAGATCAGGCTGCAGAAAGTCGCTCCGCAACTCATCGTTACTTTTGGCAAAACGCCGCTCGATGTGACGCCAATGATCTTTATTAAAATCCAGAACCATTGGCGCGCTGAGCTGGACGGCGTAGTCAATAGCTGGAGCAATCATGTTTTGAAATTCATCAGACCATTGACAAACTTGGGCTGGAGTGACGATTCCATCAGTCTGTTCTCGAACTACGGCTAACCAATCCGCATAACGCAGCAATTGTGTATCGCGGTGCCAATCAAACCATTCATGAATTGCTTGTTTTGCAAGTACTGTGTGCTCCCTGTTGAAACCAACATAGCTATCTATCCACCACCACGTCAACTGAGGCCCATTGTTATAACTTAGGCGCAATAGGCTGCAACCATTCAATAGAGCCAATAAATATAAAATAAGAATTCTCTTGGCCATCAGTTGTCGACAAATCAAGTAGGATCATTATCATTAGCTATCAATCGTTTTGCAGGAAACAAGATCGCAAAACGACTTCCTTTGCCGACTTGGCTAGTAATCTCCAAATGAGCGTCATGTCGGTTTAATACATGTTTTACAATCGCGAGTCCCAATCCAGTACCACCGGTTTCTCGCGAACGGCTGTTGTCCACTCGATAAAAACGCTCTGTCAAGCGCGGGATATGCTCTGGCTCGATGCCAATACCGCTGTCTTGCACAAAAAACAACCCCTGACCATCACGTTTTTCCCAATTAATGCTAATTTCGCCATCATTCGGTGTGTAACGAATCGCGTTGCTAATTAAATTACTAAAAGCACTGCGCAGTTCTTCTTCGCTCCCAAGCAATTGATCTTCAGTAGCAATATTTAATTTGATACGATGACAACCCGCGCTGATGGATTCAGCATCCTGCAAAATGCCTTGCAGCAACCGAACAACATCCACTGCTTTATCTTTAATTTTATTTTGTTCATTTTCCAACCGCGACAGGATTAATAAATCCTCGATCAAATGCTGCATTCGCGCAGTTTGTTCCGTCATTAATGCCAATGCACGTTGATTGAATGCCGGATCCATATTCTCATGAGACGACAGCGTTTCAAGAAAACCGCTAATGACGGTTAGTGGTGTACGTAACTCATGTGAAACATTGGCGATAAAATCACGACGCATGGTTTCAATTTTCTCGAATCGCGTAATATCCCTGCTAATCAATAGCTTTTGATTAAAACCGTAGGGCACCAATTGCAAAGAAATAATCAAATTTTGCATGCGTGTCAGTTTTAGTACCAATGGATTACTATATTGACGTGCCGCTAAGTATTCTACAAACGGTATTTGTCTCACCAAATAGGTAATCTGTTGACCCGCATCCAATGACAAGTCGATTCCCAAATGCTGCTCGGCGATCGGATTGCACCATTCGATTCGATCGTTTTCATCCAGAATCACAATGCCATCCGGCATCGCAGAAGTTACGCTCTGCATACGCTTCAAGGCATGACTCAGTAATTCCTGACTTTGGCTATGCTGCCGAACGTAGCGAGCTAAATGTGCGAACACATCATCCCAGGCGCCAGAGCCGGCAGGAATGCTGCCTGGCGTATGATCAGATAGTTGCAGCCATCGCTCCAAAATAACAAGATGCCGGATATGGTGAAGCACCATCCATAATAGAATTAAACTGGAAAACGCTAAAGCTTTAACTGCTCCAAAAATCATCCAAATGATCGCGGTAACAAAGACCATAAAAAGAATATTTGAGGAGCGTTGCCAAATATCTGACACTTAATTATTCCAAGATAGCGATATTGACAGGTTCGATAAGAAACCTATCAAATTTTTTATAAATTAAATTTAACAAGTCTATAGCGCAGTAGCTAGCTTCTCTCATCAGAATCCTTGCTCGATATGTCGGGTACAATCGAGAATCGATAACCAGCGCTTCTAACAGTCTGTATCCAATTATCCATTCCTGTGAACTGAAGTGCTTTACGTAACCGTCGAATATGCACATCAACCGTTCGTTCCTCAATAAACACGTGATCACCCCACACTCGATCCAACAATTGACTGCGAGAATAGACACGATCGGTATGTGTCATTAGATAGTGCAATAAACGATACTCAGTCGGACCCAATTCTATCTCGCGGCTATTTACAGTGACCCGATGATTCGACGGATCAAGTCGAAGTCCTTTGATTTCAATCACTTCTTCAGAAGCTTCTGGAACCATTCGGCGAAGCACCGCATTAATTCGCGCAATCAATTCGCGCGGAGAAAAGGGCTTAGTAATGTAATCATCCGCACCAATTTCCAATCCGGAAACTTTGTCTCCTTCTTGCACACGAGCTGTCAACATGATGATTGGAATCAAGCGTGTACGCTCATTGCGCCGCAACATCCGCGCGAATTCAATTCCGCTCATACCAGGAAGCATCCAATCCAGTAAAATCAAATCCGGAAGCGAATCATTAATTACAATCATCGCTCGCTCGGCATTTTCTGCTCGAATTGTTTCAAAACCCGCTTGCTGCAGATTAAAAACAACTAATTCCAGAATAGCCACTTCGTCTTCTACGATCAGTATTCTTGCTGCCATAAGAAATTCCGATTTTTAATTAATTATTATTGACTCAGTTTGTTACAATAAAAAGAACGTTAGTCATCAGATCATCCTTAAAGACTTCAATATGGCAGGTTTAACAAAGAGCGCCCCTATCCCTATAGAAATAAAACTGCATCAAAAATCAAGAATATTGGATATTGCTTTCTCCGATGGAAAAACTTTTCATTACTCCTGCGAATTCTTGCGTGTCCATTCGCCTTCTGCCGAAGTAAGCGGCCATAGCCCGGGACAGGAAGTACTTCAAACCGGAAAAAAAATGATCGGTATCAGAAAAATTGTGCCCGCCGGCAATTATGCCATACAGCTTGATTTTACCGATGGTCATAATACCGGATTGTATTCCTGGGATTTACTTTATCGCTATGGATTAAATCAAGATACAATGTGGCAGCGCTATCTACAGCGCTTAGAAGATGCAGGCGCAAGTCGTGAGTCTGGAAATGGTGAATAATCCGAGTAAACGACCATATCAATCGATCAATCATTCAAATAAACAACAACACTTCACATCTTAATTCAATTAATAATGAGCAAAACGACCCATTTTGGTTTTAACACCGTGGCTGAAGAAGAAAAGGCCGGTAGAGTCGCGGAAGTATTTCATTCCGTCGCCGAGCGCTATAATTTAATGAATGACCTAATGTCAATGGGACTTCATCGCTTATGGAAACGATTTGCAATTGAAGCAAGTGGCGTCAGAAAAGGCGATAAAGTACTGGATATTGCCGGCGGCACAGGTGATTTAAGTTCATTATTTTTGCAGAAAGTTGGAAATTCCGGGGAAGTTTGGTTAACCGATATCAACAATTCCATGTTGTCTATCGGCCGAGACCGCATGATTGACAGCGGCAGACCGACTCCTGTCGCACAATGCGATGCGGAAAAATTACCCTTTCCAGATAATTATTTTAACTGTGTCAGCGTTGCTTTTGGTCTTAGGAATATGACACGAAAGGAAGTAGCGTTGAAAGAAATGTTACGCGTTCTCAAACCGGGTGGTGCCGTTATCGTATTGGAATTCTCGAAAGTATGGAAGCCATTGCAATCCGCCTATGACGCATATTCTTTCAAAATACTTCCAGTGATGGGAAAAGTTATCGCCAATGATGCTGAAAGCTATCGCTATCTGGCCGAATCCATCCGCATGCACCCTGCTCAACTCGAATTACAAGATCTCATGCAACAATCCGGTTTTAACCGTGTTGAATTTTTCAACTTAACAGTAGGTGTCGTAGCATTACACCGTGGATATAAATTTTAATTGTGCGCTGTTTACTTTGATTTACTGCAAATAGCAATGACTCGAATTCTTGCGAACAACTATTTTTTTCCGATCAAACGCCGATATCGATTTTTCACATATTTTTCACACACGCTGCGATATGATTGGGTACAATAACCCCGATTAATAAGGGGTTTCTTGAGATCGCTCAAATCGGGGCAAAGCAAAAACGAAGGAGATTTATAATTATGGCACCGAGAATTGCACATGTTGATGATGATGCGGATATCCGTGAATCGATTCAACGAATATTAACAAAAAACGGTTACGATGTTGACAGTTATCTATCCATGCAAGAGTTTATCGACTCCTTGGAAGATGAAAATAAAAGACCCGATTTAGCCATCCTGGATGTCATGGTTGAGTCAATGGATTCGGGTTTGACCACTTATGCTGCAATCCACAAGCGATTTCCAAAAATTCAAGCAATTTTCCTGACATCTTTAGGTGATATGATCAGGCCATATTTTGAAAATGGATCGCATGAATGGGTTTGTATTATGGAAAAACCCGTTGAGCCGATAAGTTTACTTGTAACAATCAATGATCGCTTAAAACAGCCCGAAAATGCTGTCTAACCGGATTTACAATTAATGGCAATTACCGAGTTTTCCTGGAATAAGCCAAGTAATCAGAATATTCTATTAGAAATTAAAGGCGACAAACTCAAGCTTAGCGATGATGTTTTAATCAGCAATATTCGTTGGTTTATTACATTCCGCTGGGTTTTGATTGTTACGCTTGTCTTTTTTGAAATCTTGATGCTATCTGCGTCCGATACTCTGGCGCAGTTTGGCATCAGTGAACAAAAAAAATGGCCCATCGCTATCATCGTGGTGTTGATTATTGCTAATATTTTTTATTTGTTCGCTTTAGATCATTGCCGCCCCAGTAAATACAACTCGCCTTCAATCAATTTATGGCTTCAGATTATAGTTGATCTGCTCTGCCTGTCGGTAGTGGTTCATTATATTGGAAGCACTACCACACCCATTTCGTTTTTCTATGTGCTACATATCGCGCTGGCATGTATTTTCTTCTCAACCAGGGAAAGTCTGTATGTAACGATACTCGTCTGTTTTATGGACACCATCGTAATCCTCGTTGATAATTTTTTTATTACACAAACTCCTCTTTCTACGTTAATAAACAGCCATCTCTCTTTCAAACCCGAGCGAACAGAAAGTGCGCTGCTGTGGATGTTTTTTCTCGATACGCTGTTCATTATCGTTTGGTATGTCGTCTCTAGATTGTCATTGATTGTACGCGCTCACGAGCGCCATCTCCTGGATGCATACAAACAAATCAATCAAGCGCAAGTGGAAAAAGATCAATATGCATTGTTGATCACCCATCAATTAAAATCTCCGCTGGATGCGATTCGCAGCAAAATCAATTTGATCAAAGATGGTTATTTGGGTGAAACGTCCGCAGAGATTACTACCGCTCTTGAACAGATGGATGTCCGGGCAAAAAATATGTCGGGCCTGATTCTCGATTTGTTGCGTTTAGAGCGATTGAAAGATACTTGTCTTGATACTGCGGTTTTTGAACCGGTTGAAATTCAAACTGTATTGCAAAAATGCATCGAGAAATTAACACCTGTTGCCAATGCCAAACAAGTGACGCTGAATCTATCGGTCAATAATTTTATATGCAATGTTATCCCGGACCAACTGGCCATTTTGCTGGAAAATATCATTTCCAATGCAATTACCTATTCCCATGAAAATACAAGCGTTGAAATTACTTCCAATATTGACGAATCAAATCATAGCGCCAATATCACCATCACTGATCATGGCATCGGTATCGAAAGCAAAGACTTACCCAATATATTCAATGAGTATTTTTATTCCCCGCGCGCGGCCATGCATAATAAAGCAACCAGTGGTATAGGCTTATCGATTGTCAAAATTGCAGCTGAAAATAATAAATTGAAAATCAAAGTTGCCAGCGAACCAGGCGTGGGAACATCATTCTCCATCATTTTCAATGACATTGAAATGCCTGAGACACATACTGCTGCTTTGCCAATCTAATATAGATTTAAGGAAGAGCACTAATTAATTCGAAGATAGACGAAGGAACGAGTACTGTGCAACGATGCGATTCGCTCGTGCAGTCAATTAATCAGCGCTTCCTTAAAAACATCGATAGTTTTTCTCGCACATCAGGTTTGTCATATCCGGGAAAGCGCTGATGCCAATATCGCCGATATAAATTTCTCCAACTATCAATCACTAATTGTTGATCTGCAAAACGTAACATAACAGCGCCATCTCGATCGCTTCTCATTAATTTGCTACCTAAGTGCTGATAGCGTTCTATAACTGCATCGTTTGGATGGTCGTAGCGATTTAGATAACCAACCGTGAAAACTGTCACCCTAGGATTTACACTCTTAACAAACGCACCGGTCGATGACGTCATGCTGCCATGATGCGGTGCAATTAATGCCGTTGCTGCTAAATTAGCGGAACTTCTTGCAAGAATCGCCTGTTCATCTATGCTTTCAATATCCGCTGGCAGCAGCACACTGCCATGTACAGTGGTAATTTTTAAAACACAATTATTTTTATTATTTTTACCTTTTAACGTTAGGTAATCCTTTTTTAATGGATGCAACACTTCAAATTGCACGCCATCCCACTGCCAAGTTTGGGGAACATGGCACAACAAGTTGCTGGAAGCGGATTGCCGGATCGGATGATCAGGATCTAGCGATGAATACACTTTTTCTACAGGTATTCCTGCCAATACCGACAACGCACCTCCGCTGTGATCTGAATCAGCATGAGATACCATTAAAACATCCAATCGCCGTATCCCTTCACTGTACAAAAAAGGCACAATAATACGTCGGCCGCTATCAGTTTCTCCCAGTTTCGGGCCAGTATCGAACAGTAAAGCATGTTGTTCGGTACGCGCAACAACTGCCAATCCCTGCCCAACATCGAGAACCGTGAGCCATAATTCGCCCGCTTTAGGTTTCGGCAGTTGCACCAAGAACATAGGTAACATGACCAAGAAGCCTAACCAACGGGCAGGAAATCCTCTTAACCATCCCAAACCACCAATACTGCCTGGCAACAATATCCAAAGAACCCCGATAAAACCAGTGACTATCGTCCAAAATGGCGGGGAGTGTTGTAACCATATTGCCTGCGGGAGTTCACTGAGAAAGTTGAGAAAACTCATCACAATAACTAATGCATCATGAGCCACATGCAACAGAAACTCGAATGGCAAGATAACAGTAACTAACGTGAGCGGGACAGCTACCAGGCTGATTAGCGGTATGGCAATCGCATTCGCAATGGGCGACACCAGCGATATTTGTTGAAACAGTGCTAAAAGGATGGGTATCAGACCGAGCGTAATCGCCCACTGTATCCGTAACCACCCGCTTAACCAATGAAATTTTCCGAGTCGCCCGACTGTTACCAGCATAATTATGGCAACTGCACCGAATGATAACCAAAACCCAGGAGAAATAGCCGCCCATGGATCCAGTAATACAACCCAAAATAACGCCCACGCCAAAATCCCGCTTGCAGAATTTTGCCGCCCCCTCCAGATAGCGATGGCCATCACCGTCAGCATACAAAATGCTCGCTGTGCCGGAATCGCGAAACCAGATATCAACGCATACCCGAAAGCGGCGATCAACCCCGCTAGAACCGCTGCTCGCCTAGCGGGAATTCTCAGCGTCAGGTAAGAATTCCAGCGCCATAACCAATAAACCAATCCAAAGATCAAACTGGAAACCATTGTGATATGTAAACCGGAAATAGCCATTAAGTGACTCGTACCAGTTCGTATCAACACTTGCCATTGTTCACGTGGAATCCGATACTGGTCGCCTGTCGCCAATGTACTCAAGATCCCCGCATAGGGGCGGTCAGCCAGATAATGGATCTGATTTTGCTGAATAGTCTCGCGGATTCTTTCTATCAAATAGCTTGGTTTGAAAACCAGCTTGTCCAGACGGTGGTTCTCTTCGGATTTTCGAACATACCCCATGGCTCTGATGTTTCGTTCCAATGCCCATACCTCGTAATCCGAACCATGTGGATTAGCATTGCCATGGGGCCGCTTAAGCCGTACGGTTAATTGCCACCTTTCACCGGCTTGAAGCACTGGATGTTCAGCTTGTCGATTAGCTTGTAAAGATTCCTTATACCAAGTTAGCGCCACGCGTTGAGGCACGACTGCCTCTTCTGTAATAATTTCCTCAATATCAAAATAAAAGCGCACACCCAACTCGTTTGGGCTGGGAATACTGGCGATTACCCCAATCACTTGGATATCACGCCGTTCCCAGCTTTCCGGCAACTGATCGGATAAACGCCAGTGAGCAACTGCGGCTGCCCAGAAAAAACCGGCTATTCCGATGAGAATCCAGATCAAGACCCTTCCAACTGCAATGCCAACTTGGGACTGTAAACGCCAGAGCAATGGAGGTAACAATAGTACCGGTAACAACCACCCAGCTTTATCGACGGCAGGCAAATCAGCCTGTTGCTGTAGCAGAAAAGTGCCAACTACAAAGGCAAGAATATTTAATTGCCAAAACAACTTGTCACCTCTTCCCTGCTTGAATCAGAATCAAACACCGATTACAAATGCGAACTGTTTGGTTTCTGGTTGTTCGAATCATTTTTTAATCTATTGATAGATTTCTCTCAAAGAAAAAATCGACACATAGTAATTAAGACCTCAGGTTATTTCAGTTCTCTTAGCGGCACTTGACGAATCAAGGTAAATTCTTATTTTCTTGCAAAGCGACTTAGCGTAATATCTTCTCATCCTCGACTATCATGCGTTTATCACAACGAAGGAGTTGCAATGGCAAACATTACGGATATTCTTGGCAATGAAAGTGACACACTCCTGAATCATATTTGTCACACCATCTCTAAAAATGACTTGGCGCTACCTGGTGCGGATTTCGTTGACCGAGTGATGAGCTTGAGCAATCGGAAACCCGGCGTATTGCGTAATCTTCAGGCACTTTATAATCACGGCAGGCTGGCGGGCACCGGTTACTTATCCTTGCTACCTGTCGATCAAGGTGTAGAACATTCGGCTGGCGCTTCCTTCGCGCCCAATCCGATGTTTTTTGACCCCAAAAATATTGCCGAACTCGCTATCGAGGGCGGTTGCAATGGCGTTGCATCGACACTGGGTGTATTGGGAATCATAGCGCGCCGATACGCCCATAAAATCCCAATGATCCTAAAAATCAACCATAACGAATTGCTCACTTACCCGAATAAATTCGACCAAACGCTTTTCGCCAGCATCGATCAAGCTTTTGATATAGGCGCTTGCGCTGTCGGCGCTACGGTTTTTTTCGGATCCGATGAATCACGGCGCCAGATACTAGAGGTTTCAGAAGCATTTGAGCATGCCCACAACTTAGGAATGGTCACGATTCTATGGGCTTATACCCGTAATTCCGCATTTAAAACTGCCGATAAAGATTTTCATGTCAGCGCTGATTTGACAGGACAAGCAAATCACCTGGCTGTGACCATCGGCGCCGATATCGTTAAGCAAAAAATGGCAACTAACAACGGCGGTTATACTGCGCTCAAATTCGGCAAAACCCACCCGAAAGTCTACACCGATCTTACGACGGAGCACCCCATTGATCTTGTCCGTTACCAAGTTGCCAATTGCTTCATGGGCAGAATCGGCATGATCAATTCCGGCGGTGAGTCGGGAAGCGACGATTTACATCAGGCTATCAGAACAGCGGTAATAAATAAACGCGCTGGCGGCATGGGATTGATTTCCGGACGAAAAGCGTTTCAGAAACCGTTTGCTGAAGGTGTCAAACTACTCCATGCCATCCAGGATGTTTATCTTTCCGATGAGGTAACTATCGCTTGAGCGTTTCCAAATCGGGATCCAGGTTGATTGATATCATTCGATTCTCATAGAATAAAAAGAGAAATTATTTCTCTGCTGCTTTTATTGCTTCCAAATTAGCTCGGGCTTCTTCGTTACCCTGGGCCGCTGCTTTTTCAAACCATTCAATAGCTTTATTGATATTTCGCTCTACACCTTCCCCGATAAAGTACATGGCTCCCAAATTATTTTGTGCATCGACATGCCCTTGCTCGGCAGCTTTACGAAATAATTCCACTGCTTGTTCAAGATCTTGCGGGACACCTTCCCCATTGACATACATCAACCCTAAATTGAATTGAGCGTCGGCATAACCTTGCTCCGCGGCGCGGTAAAACCATCCTGCGGCAAGCTCCGGATCATTATTCAAGATCTGACCGCTCGCGGTTTTCGATACTGCTTCTCCGGTGTAATACATAACACCTAAATTATTCTGCGCAACCGGATCTCCGGCTTTTGCATTTTCCGTAAGCGCTTTGAATTTTTCTTCAGCCACGCTGACATCGTCAATACCATGCGGCATGATTTGTTGCTTTAATTCTGATTTTTCTTCTTCCGACAATCCTTCGCTCATGAATGAAGGAATTTCACCAAGCTTGGTAATTTCACTGAGCGGCATCGAAGTCTCGCTAGCATCCTGCTTGCCACTCTTCTGTGATTCGCCGCAGCCTGCAATTAATGTAGTTACTACCACCAACCCTATTACAAACGAAAATCTCATGGGTATTCTTTCCTTTATGATTTCAGACAAATATTGTGCCATTTATCTATTCCCGTAATCCAATTGATCTTAAGAACTGATTAAATTGATTATCTTGCGCCTGCTTTTTTCAATAATTCCGATATCTCCCGATGCCCATATCGACTGGCGAGTAACAATGCCGTTACACCGTTGTTAGCCTTAAGATTCAAATCCGCCTTCGCCGCTACGAGTGCATAAGTAGCGCCGAGATTGCCATGTTGTGCCGCCATCATTAACGCTGTAGCTCCGTTTTCCAGTTGATAATTGACATTCGCGTTAGCGTTAACCAATGTTTGTATGGTTTGTTTGTGCCCTTCTTGCGCTGCCAGTAACAACGCCGTCATGCCATCATTTCTTCTGGCATTAACATCAACCTTTGCTGCCAGCAGTAAATCAATCACCTTTCTCCGGTCTTTCTCTGCAGCCAGCATTAAAGCCGTACTGCCATCATCCGATACGGCATGTGCATCAGCCCCTGCGGCTAACAATAGTTGCAGAATTTGTTCACGGCCATCTCTCGCTGCTTGCAGTAAAGCCGTATAGCTATTCTCGTTGTGCTGCTCGATATCCACTTCCCGCTGCAGGATATACTCAACAATTTCAGCATTCCCTCTCTTAACAGCAATCTGAAGCGCTTGATTTAGTTTTTCTTTATCAACACTTTGGGATTCTAATATTGTTCTTACACGAGAAAAATTGGATTTATCGACCGCATTAATCAATTCAGCATCCTGACTTTGCGACCAAGCACTCTCTGTAACAAAGAGAGTCATAACGACCAAACAGCGCAGCAATTTGTAACTCAGCAACCTCAACATACCAATATCCTTTTAGCTCTTTGAAACAATATACGACTTATGCCCAATACCATCGATTAACCGATACAATTTAAACACTAGGTTTGATGGCCTGGAATCTTTGGATAAGTCGCAGGATTATACAATCTTAGTGACATTTCCGTCTTGTGATTCGCCTATCAATGCCAACATCCCCGATTCCAACATTAAATGCTCTATGATATCCTTGTAACTTAGTGGCGGGCTTACTTTGCTGATATGGCTTTTTGTTGGTAAGCTGCCTTATCGATCTCCTTGAATGTCATCGTCTGAAGTTTGTTATCTGTTGTTGATACGCTGTTAATTTTTCAAAAGTGCGAATTTATGATCGCTGATCATTACGATGTCGTTATTATTGGCGGTGGTCCGGTAGGTATGGCTTTGTCGCTGGCTCTTCGGCAAACAAATATTTCAAGTATCCTACTCGAAGCGCGCAATATTCCTGAGAAAGACGACGACCCAAGGCCTCTGGCATTATCGTATGGAACTCAACTGATACTGGATAAGCTTGGAGTATGGCGCTACCTTTCTCAAATCACACCCATTAAAACGATTCATATTTCCAATCGCGGCGTTTTTGGCGAAACAGTATTAGCGTCTGGCGACGCCGATGTACCTGCACTTGGTTTTGTTGTGAATTTTCATGATCTCTTTTGTGCGATGCATCAGCTTTTACTGGAAAATAATTCTGTTTATCTCACCGGTGCAACCGTTAATCAGCTTGAAACAACTAAAAACCAAGGTAAAGTTTTTTTTACCCATCGAAATGAAGAAAAAACCATCAATGCAAAACTTATTGTTATCGCTGATGGCGGTCATTTGGCTAAGCAAATTCCAGAGTTCACATACACAATTCATGATTACCATCAATGGGCTGTCGTAGCGAATATCCAAGCCACCCAAAAGCAAACGGGCATTGCTTATGAACGCTTCACATCGGATGGCCCTGTCGCAATGCTTCCCAATGGGGAAAATTTCGCGTTAGTTTGGACCGTTTCCCCGCAAGCCGTTAAAGAGATTATGGCTCTGGATGCTCCTGCTTTTCTGGTTCGCCTACACCAACATTTTGGTGACAGACTCGGAAAATTAATTCATGCAGGAAAACGTTCAGCTTTCCCGTTAACTCTTAAATACGCTTCCACTACAACTGCGCAAAGGGTTGCATTGATCGGAAATGCGGCACAAACCTTGCACCCCGTCGCTGGGCAGGGATTTAACCTTGGTTTGCGCGATGCGTATGAATTGGCAAGAGAAATCATTAGTGCTCCGGGCCGATCGCAAGACATCGGTTCGGCTGGTATGCTCAGTAAATTTCGTCAGAATAGAATAATCGATAGCAGCGGTGGCCGCATTTTCACAGATTCTCTAATAAAGATTTTCTCGAATAATAACAGGCTGCTACAGCAAGCTTGCGGATTAGGACTCAGCACCCTGGATTGCATTCCTTCGCTCAAGCATTTCGTGGCGCGCCGAATGATATTTGGGGTGCGTGGTTAATTTGATGTCAAAGCTCCTTATTACCGTCTTAGCGTTAGTGAACAGGAAAGCAGAAGCGAACTACCGCTATCAGCAAATCCAATTATTCTCATAGAAATCTAATTACTGATCATAACATTACCATCATTCGTACTTATATTTCGTTATGCAGATTGGCCCCCATTTATTGAAAAACAAACTGATTGTTGCTCCAATGGCTGGTGTAACTGATCGCCCTTTCAGGCAGCTATGCAAAAAAATGGGGGCTGGTATGGCTGTATCGGAGATGGTATCCAGCAACTCTTTACTCTGGGGCTCGATAAAAACACAACGGCGCGCGAATCACGATGGCGAGGTTTCGCCCATTTCTGTTCAGATTGCGGGTGCTGATCCACAGATGTTGGCGACCGCAGCCCGATATAATGTAGACAACGGTGCGCAAATTATCGATATTAATATGGGTTGTCCCGCCAAAAAGATCTGTAATGTAATGGCAGGATCGGCCCTATTGCAAGACGAAAAATTAGTCGGACGTATTCTTGATTCTGTTGTGAACGCCGTTGACGTGCCGGTAACACTTAAAATACGCACCGGTTGGGATAAACAACACAAAAATGCATTATCCGTTGCACGCATTGCAGAAAATTCCGGTGTGCAAGCACTGGCAATTCACGGCCGCACTCGCGCATGCGCATATACCGGCACTGCCGAGTACGACACCATCGCAGCAGTTAAAGCAGCCATCAACATCCCGGTTATCGCGAATGGTGATATAACCACTCCCGAAAAAGCCCAAGAAATACTGGCGTATACCAAGGCTGACGCAATTATGATCGGTCGTGCCGCATAGGGCAGACCTTGGATCTTCCGTGAAATTGACCACTTCCTCTCCACCGGGCAAAAGCTTCCGGCGCCTGAAGTAGCCGAAATACACCAAGTGCTGATTAAGCATTTATATGATCTTTATGAATTCTACGGTGAGTATTCGGGGGTTCGCATCGCCCGGAAGCATATATCGTGGTATACCAAAGGATTGATGGGCTCTGCAAACTTCCGTCAATCGATGAACCAATTGCAATCGAGTAACCAACAAATTTCGGAAACCAACGCATTTTTCTCGAAATTAGCTGAGATCGGGCACCGATTGAGATACATCAAAGAGGGAGAGTGATCAGTTTATGAATGCAATCAAAGAAAACGAAATTGCATCCTGTATACGTAAAGCCATTGGTAGTTATCTCAAAGATTTGGATGGTGAGAAACCTGGGCATCTCTATAACATGGTCATTCACAGTGTTGAAAAACCATTAATTGAAATCGCGATGCAACATACAGAGGGAAACCAAACACGAGCAGCCGAATTACTAGGAATCAATCGTAATACGCTACGTCAGAAAATGAAACAATATCAAATTAAATGACTATAAAATATGCACTTATAAGCGTCTCAGACAAGACTGGACTGATTCCTCTTGCGCAACAGCTAATTAAATATCAGATTACGCTGCTGTCAACCGGCGGCACTGCAAAATTGTTGCTAGAAGCTGGATTACCTGTGGTTGAAGTTGGTCAATATACTGATTTTCCCGAAATACTGGATGGTAGAGTCAAAACCTTGCACCCAAAGATTCACGCCGGTATTTTAGCGCGGAATGATGTTCCGGAGCATCAGGAGACACTGATCGCAAGATCAATTCCGAATATTGATCTGGTTGTTGTTAATCTTTATCCCTTCAAGCAAGCAATTTCAAAACCTGATTGCACCCTGGAAGAGGCTATCGAAAATATCGATATTGGCGGCCCTACCATGGTTCGCGCTGCGGCTAAAAATTATCAAAAAGTAACCATCGTGACCGATCCTCAAGACTATCCTTTATTATGCCAGGAACTAGAAATCAACCGCGGATCAACCAGCCTGACGGCGCGTTTTATGTTTGCAAAAAAAGCGTTTACACATACGGCGTCATACGATAGCGCTATCAGCAATTATCTTACTGCTTTGGATGATAACCATCACCGCAAAGATTTTCCTGATTCTCTGAATTTAAACTTCAAGATCGCTCAACATTTGCGTTATGGTGAAAATCCTCATCAGAAGGCGGCTTTTTACCGAGACGAAACTACAACCCCGGGCAGTCTGGCGAATTACTGTCAATTGCAAGGGAAAGAATTATCCTATAACAATATCGCTGATACCGATGCGGCGTGGGAATGCGTCAAGACTTTTGATAAACCCGCGTGTGTGATTGTGAAACACGCCAATCCATGCGGTATAGCGATTGCTGAGACTGTATTGCGCGCTTATCAGCTCGCTTTTGCCACAGATCCGGTATCCGCCTTTGGGGGTATTATTGCATTTAACAGAATGATCGATGTTGCCGCTGCTGAAGCCATTCTGAAACAATTTGTCGAAGTGGTCATCGCACCCGAGATATCGCCTGAGGCACAACAAATCTTTACGCAAAAAAACAATATCCGATTACTGATAGTACCGCTCCAAGCCGGATATCATAATTACGATTTGAAGAAGGTGGGTGGCGGCTTACTGGTTCAAACACCGGACATCCACAACATCACCGCTTCCGACCTTCGCGTCGTTACGCAAGTAAAACCCTCACAACAGCAATTGGACGATTTATTATTTGCTTGGCGCGCCGCAAAGTTCGTTAAATCAAATGCTATTGTTTTTTGCCGCGGTGGTCAAACCGTAGGCATCGGCGCCGGCCAAATGAGCCGCGTTGATAGCGCTCGCATCGCAACAATCAAAGCGCAGCAAGCTCAACTCTCGCTTTCGGGATCGGTCGTTGCATCGGATGCATTTTTTCCGTTTCGCGATGGACTCGATGTTGTAATTAATTCTGGCGCCACAGCAATCATTCAACCGGGCGGCAGTATCCGCGACGATGAAGTTATCGCTGCTGCCGATGAACACGGCGTCGCGATGGTATTCACCGGCATCCGGCATTTCAGACATTAAATGATATTAAATCCATGAAACTATTAGTGATTGGCAGTGGTGGCAGAGAACATGCGTTAGCATGGAAACTCAGCTTATCGCCGCGAGTACATAAAGTCTATGTTGCTCCGGGAAATGCCGGCACCGGATTGGAACAAGCGCTCGAGAATCTCCCGATAACTTCGTTTCCCGAGTTAATTGAATTCGCAAAGAAAGAACAAATTGCATTAACAATCGTGGGACCAGAGATTCCGCTGGCTGCGGGAATCGTTGATGAATTTCAAGCTGCCGGCTTAAAAATTTTTGGCCCGACACAACAAGCTGCACAGCTTGAAACATCGAAAACTTTCGCAAAAAACTTCATGAAGCGGCATCACATTCCAACGGCTGCCTACTGTAGTTTTAACCAACCGGATCTAGCGCATGCCTACATCGATCAGCATGGCGCAGCGCCTTTAGTTATTAAAGCAGACGGCTTGGCGGCGGGAAAAGGCGTGATCATTGCCAGAACCGCTGATCAAGCGCATGCTGCCGTGAATACGCTACTCGTTGAAAATCATCTCGGTGCTGCCGGTAGCGAGATTATTATTGAGGAATATATTGAAGGAACAGAAGTCAGCTTTATCGTCGTCACCGACGGTATCCACATTCTACCCTTAGCAACCAGCCAGGATCATAAACGCCTCTTGGATGGAAACCTTGGACCCAATACGGGTGGCATGGGTGCCTACTCACCTACGCCGTTTGTACCTCCCAGCTTGCACGCCCAAATCATGCGCAATATTATTGATCCGGTGATTAGTGGCATGAAGAAGGAAGGGATCACCTACACCGGCTTTCTATATGCAGGCTTAATGATTACACCTGAGAATCAGGCTAAAGTATTGGAATTTAATTGCCGCCTCGGCGATCCTGAGGCTCAGCCAATACTGCTGCGTTTAAGAAGTGATTTGCTTTCGCTCATTGAGCACGCAGTTAACGGTACTTTGGATACTGCGGATATCGAGTGGGATCGCCGAACGGCGCTTGGCGTAGTCATGGCAGCAGCAGGTTACCCTGAGAACCCAAGAAAGAATGATGTCATTAGTGGCTTGAAAGAATTAATTACCGCACAAGAACATACCGACGATTTTCATATTTTTCAGGCCGGTACAGCTTTTGGAGGACAAGGCGGCGATGAACTTGTTACAGCTGGCGGCCGCGTACTATGTGTAACGTCGTTAGGCGAAAATATTAAACTCGCTCAGCAATCAGCCTATAAGCTCATTGAAAAAATTCATTTTGACGGCTGTCAAATCCGCCAGGATATCGGCAACCAAGGGATTAGTTTTCAACGGAAAAACAATTAGATAAAGCAGCGCTAAATATAATTAAACAGTGACAAACCGGATACCTTAACATAGGATTGTTGCGCCGCTTCCAAATAAAGTTGCTGTCTATTCAGATCCGAGATTGATTTCGCAAAGTCCACATCCTGCAAGCTTGAAAGTAATTGTTGAAATTGAATATTCTGATCATCGCCAACACTCTCAAGTGTTTCGATTTCTTGCAATCTGGCGCCAATTGACGCTTGCTTCGCGAGTACATGTTCCAAACTATTGTTAACATTTTGTAGTACCGATTTCAGACTATTCGCCAGCCGTGTTCCCCCAGGTTGACCGCTCGCTGGCGTTTCAAGCGCTGTAATCAAATCGCTCACGGTATTAAAAATACTGTGATTCTGGCTTGGCGAAACAGTAAATTTATCGCCATTGGCTGGGTCACCCTTGATACTCAATTGCATGCCAGCAAAACTAATGGCACTGTTACTCGTGTAAGGATTTCCGGTTGAAACAGTTGCAGCAGTTGTGGTATTCACAATATCGTAAGTAGTCACGCCAGCAGACACATTAAAAGTTATCTCGTAATTATCGCCGGTAAGGCTTGCTGGAGTTATCACCGAACCCACATCGACAACGCCAGTGCCGGTATTTAAAGAATCGGCAGCCGTTGAGAAAACACCGTTACCATTCTTGATACGTTCAAAAATATCCGTCCCTGAATCACTTACAGCAAGCTGACGTGCAGGACCGACTTGATTCATTCGCTGTCCTTGGTCTCCAGCATAAGCAACAGCAAGCCCGGTCTGTACAAAGGGCTTGGTATGTGCCTGATATCCCGAGAATAGATACTGCCCTTTCTCATCAGTGGTATTTGCCAGACCAACAAGAGATTCCAAATGACTGCGTAATTCCGTCGCCAGGATTTTCCGTTCATTATCGGTTAGCGATGAATTTCCGCCATATACCGCTGCGCTGTGCAGATCTTGAAGCACCGTCGTTACTTTTCTCAAAACGTTTTCTTCTAGCGCCAGCGACGAATTGGCACTGGTCCGGTTCACGGAATATTGTTCATTAAGCGATGCTGATTGCGCAATATTTAATACTTGAGCTGCAGAGATTGGGTCATCAGAGGGTGTAAGAATTCTTCTACCAGTGGAAAGCTGTTGTTGTGTTTTCATCAGCTTCTCCTGCTGCTGCAGCATCATATTGGTGCCACTTTCGTACATTGTATTCGTACTGATACGCATCGCCTTTCCTTCCCATCAATCGAAATTAACCAAATCGAAGAATCGAATCAAACAAAGTCTTACTTAATTCAATGACCTTGCTCGAGGCTTGATAAACCTGTTGGAATCGTAGCAAATTTGCTGCCTCTTCATCCAAATTAACACCTGAAACCGATTGGATAGAATTCTGTGTTTGTGTCAATAAATTGGCTTGCGCTTTACTCGTAACTTCCAATTCTCGGGTTTTATTACCGATCTCGCTGACCAGTTGCCCATAGGCAGATTGGTAAGTCGCAGTGCCATTCTGAATGGTATTAGTGGATTGCAATGCCCCCAGCTGCAGGATATTGCGATTATCTGAAACGCCGCTGTTATTTGGTGTTATTGTAAAAACATCCCCCGCCGCTGGGCTCCCGCTAATTTGAAAAGTAAAACCATTAAAACTGATGTCAGCACCAGAAGAATACGCTTGACCAGTCACCGGCAGTCCAGTACCAATACCTGCTACATCAAAGGTACTCGGTGGAGTTCCAAATGTTATGGTGAGCGGTTGTTGGAGATTAGTGTCCAGAGGTAAGGGATTGACCGATCCAGCGCTAATTTTTCCGGTGCCAGTATTGGTCAAAGCTGCGCTGGTGCGATTTGGAGCAGCTGCCGCAATTTTAGTGGTATCGGTAATATTGACACCAATATCCTTAGCACCATTGACGGTCGGTTGTATACGAAATCTTTCGTTCGCCAGCATCGTAGCGGCGGATACCGATATTCCATCGAGTGTTATAGGAAACACATTCGTCGGTGTTGTCGAGGTGTTATCGGATAATCTGGTCAATGTGTAATTCGTACCATCAAAAGAAAACTGATAATCGCTTGTTGTTAAAGCACTATAGTCGGTGATTTGTGAAGTGATATTCGAAGCGATGTTATTGATTGATGCAGAAATTACTTTAGGAGTTGGCAAATTAAAAAATGCACCTCCCATGTCACCATTCAGATCCATGCCTAACTGATGCTGCGCATTAAATGTTTGCGCCAAATTGATTGCGATTCTTCCCAGCGCATTATGGGCTTTATCGAGTGAGTCATTGCGAAACGCTAAGAGTCCACCCAAAGTCCCCCCAGAAATCTGTTTCTCCGGTAACTGTACTACACTTGAACCATTCATCAACCCTATTGTTAATTTCTCGGGAACATCGGGTGATTTCATCGCTTGAAGCGTTAGTGTTTGCCCACCAACAACCAGCGCTTGACCTGATCCGACATAAACATTCACAGTACCGTCACTTTGGCGAACTGTGTCGGTATTAATTATTTTATTTAACTGATTAATAAGATCATCACGCTGATCTAGCATATCATTAGCTGGATGGCCGCCTGCAGCACCTTCCGCCCAAATTATTTGCTGATTAATCTGGGAAATTTGTTCAGCCAAAGAGTTAATCTCTGTAACCGCACTGGTTATCTGTGTATTGACGCCATCTTTAATCTGCGTAATACGCTGATCCATGCTGTGAAAACGCGAAACAAGCGCCTCAGCATTACTTAACATCGATTGCCTTGAAGGTATAACCGATGAATTTGTAGCAACGTCCTGTATGGCAGTAAAAAAGTTTTGCAGTGTTGGGGAAAGTCCGGATGTGGTTTCAGCAAACATATTATCCAGTTGTTTTATCTCAGTATAATTGCTATCCAGCGCTTGACTCTGCGTTTGGATTTGCAATGACTGGCCAACCAGAAATTGATTATAAATGCGATGAACAGTCGCTGCAGCGACACCACGCCCAACAAACCCCGCGCCAGTGGATTGCGAGGTATTCGTGGTTAGTATCACTTTCTGACGATTAAAACCGGGCGTATTTGCATTACTAATATTATGACTTGTCGTCAACAATTGATTTTGTGACGTTAATAACCCCGAAAATCCAACATCAAGAATACTGTTTCCCATAATTTATAACTAATTCTTTAAATTAATTAATATTGAACTGATATCGGCAAGATCATAAAAGAATTGATAAGCTTGCTTGCTAAATGAATTCACGGCTTTGCAACTTTTCACTATTAAGTATTCGAATCAGTTTCTCGGCATATTTAGGATCAGTCGCATAACCGGCACGCTGAAGACCGTTAGCAAATGACACTGCATCTGTTGATTGCAAGACTTTTGCATAGCGCGGATTATCGGATAGTAATCTCGCATAGTCATGGAACCCTTCCGCATATGAACTATATGCACGAAACTTTTCTACAGTTTTTTGTGGCACGCCATTGACATATTCCGTGGTTACCGTTTCAACGACATCACCCTTCCAATTCGCGCCGGCTTTAATTCCGAATAAATTATAGCTAGGACTGTTATCAGCATATCGTATCTCATGCTTACCCCAGCCGCTCTCAAGCGCAGCTTGAGCCAGCATGAAATGCGGAGGGATTCCTGTTGATTGTGCAGCTGTTCTTGCATGCGGAAGCAGCATTTCAATAAAATTAGCAGATGCATTCGATGGATTCCCTGATTGAGGATTCCTTTTGACAGGATGATTAAAAAACTCATTAGCAGAATTTGTGCTATTTACCGGTACAGCCGGCTTCATAGAATTTAAAGCACCTGGCCATAAGCTTTCCGATTTGTCATTAGGGTGCCCGGTTTTAGCTAAAGATGATTGATTGATAGTGTGCAAGGAAGACAAGATCGTATCTGTTTGGTTTATCGTCTGAGCTGGGGTCGGTTGCTCAGCACTTCTGTTTAATTGTTTAACCATCATGCTGGCAATCCCTATTCCGCGTGTCGACAATTGCTGTGCAAGTTGCTGGTCATACATCTGCGTAAAGAATTGTGTCTGCCGACTTTCAAATAAACCATCTTTCGGGGTAGCATCACGCATACTTTTAAGAAGCATATTCATAAATAAAGCTTCAAATTGTTGCGCAGCCTTGTGCAAAGCTTGATCTGGATCTCGCTCGACCATGCCATTTAAATCATTGAGGCTTTTGGTATCAATAGCAAGCTTGCTCGAAATATCGGGAGAAATAATCATATTATTTTAATCAATAGGTTAAATAATTTCCAAATCAGCACGTAGTGAACCTGCTGCTTTTAAAGCTTGCAAGATAGACAGAAGATCTTGTGTTGTTGCGCCGATTGCTGTTAAAGCTTTCACAACTTCACCTAAATCAGCCCCATTTGGCAGCAGCATTAAATTTCCTTCGTCAGTACGAATCTCAACTTGGGAACGTTGGGTAACGACTGTTTCTCCTCGTTGCGCAAATGGTCCGGGTTGACTAATAACCGGTTCTGTATTGATGATTATCGATAGATTTCCATGTGCAACTGCACTCGTTTCGAGAGTTACGGACTGATTCATCACCACGGAACCAGTACGCGAATTGACAATTACTTTGGCAGGCGCTTTCGCCGGTATCACATCTATACTTTCAATTTGAGAGATAAAAGTAATCCGCTGATTATTATCAGCCGGCGCTTTCACTTGTACGACCCTCCCGTCAACTGCAGCAGCAGCCGATGGATAGATTTTGTTGATTGCTTCGACGATTCGATTCACTGTTGAGAAATCCGTTGAATTCAACTCCAGATTGACAAAATCACCTTGTCCAACAGATGTCTGAATTTCTCGCTCAACTAATCCTCCGCCACTAATCCGACCTACACTGAGATGATTGACTTGCACGCTGCTTCCTCCCGCAGCTGCGCCAATGCCACCGACCAAAATACTCCCTTGCGCCATCGCGTACACTTGATTGTCGGCACCTTTCAATGGCGTCATCAACAAAGTACCTCCGCGCAAACTCTTCGCATTTCCCATTGATGAAACGGTTACATCAATCTGTTGCCCAGGTTTTGCAAATGCTGGCAGTGTTGCCGTTACCATGACTGCAGCAACATTCCGCAACTGCAAATTGGTTCCGGGAGGCAAATTGATCCCAAGCTGACCCAGCATGCTGATCACACTTTGAACGGTAAAAGGTGTTTGCGTTGTCATATCACCACTACCGTCCAGCCCTACAACCAGCCCGTATCCAATTAACTGATTGTTACGAACACCTTGGATGGACGCCAGATCCTTAATACGATCAGCGATACTGATACTGGGTAGCAATAAACCGAGTATCAAAATCCAAACGAAGACTTTATTAATTCTTCTCATAATCAAATCTTGTTCAAATAGATAAGCGTTTGTATGGAATTAGAATGGTGATACATTAAGAAAGAATCGGGACAACCATCCCATCGTTTGCGCCTCATCGATATATCCATTACCTCGATACTCAATGCGTGCATCCGCAATCTGAGTTGAAGAGATGGTATTGGCCATAATATGAATCGGATTGACTACTCCAGAAAGTCTTATAAACTCTTGTCCCTGATTGATACCGATTTGTTTTTCTCCACTTACAACAAGGTTTCCATTCGGCAATGCTTCGATGACTGTGACCGTAATCGTGCCTTTGAAATCATTTTTACTCGAACTTTCGCCACCACCATCAAATTTGTTATTGGCTTTTGCTTCCATCGTTGCGTGTTTGGTCAACAGTTTTAACGGCACCCCTAGCAAGCTGGGTACTGAAAAGTCAATGCTGCCTGATCGATCGACATTGCTTCCGGAGCTTTTGCTGGCATTGGTTCTTTCATTCAATGTAACGATGATCGTATCGCCAACACCTCGCGCTCTCCTGTCCTCGAATAACGGTGTATAGCGAACCCCGCCCGTGGTGCTATTGAGCGCTTGAAGAATTGATCCATTCGGCTGGGTAACTGCCAAACTTTGATGAAATGGGCGCAATGTATTGGGTTGGTAAGTAGAGGTCGCCGGCGTCATGGCACAACCTGATAGCTGCATCATGATTGCAAGTGAAACCCAAAACCCGCTACGAATCATCACTTGTATGCACTTATCCATCGTGACCATTAATCGCATCATAACTGGGCCAATCTTTGCAGCATTTGATCGGATGTTTCTACTGACTTGGAATTCAGTTCGTAGGCACGCTGCGTTTGGATCATGTTCACTAATTCTTCTACCACATTGACATTGGATGTTTCGACATAATTCTGATCCAACACACCTAACCCATTGGTTCCAGGGGCATTCTGATTTGGTGTGCCACTAGACGCTGTTTCCAAGTACAAGTTTTCTCCCACTCTTTGCAAACCCGACGGGTTAATGAAACTCGCAAGCTGAAAGTTACCCAATTGAATCTGCTGTGTTCCAGTACCACCGGGAACTGTGGCAGACACCGTCCCATCTCGCGCAATCGTAATACCCAATGCATTAGGAGGTACAACAACGGCCGGTTGCACCGGATACCCGCTGGAAGTAACAAGCTGTCCGTTGAGATCGAGTTGAAAAGCCCCATCACGGGTATAAGCAGTTGTGCCATCAGGCATCAATACTTGAAAAAAACCAACCCCACGAATTGCAACATCTCTCTGATTATCTGTATGTTGCGGTACACCTTGGGTGAAAATGGTTTCTGTCGCTACCGGCTTGACACCGGTGCCAATTTGTAACCCCGATGGTAATTGGGTTTGCTGTGACGATTGTGCGCCTGGCTGCCGAATCGTCTGATACAGTAAATCTTCAAATACTGCACGGGATCGTTTAAAACCATTGGTACTGACGTTTGCCAAATTATTGGCAATCACATCCAGCTTGGTTTGTTGTGCTTCCAGCCCGGTTTTAGAAATCCATAACGAACGTATCATTGATGATAGACCTCAATATTATTGACTTAAACTCTTACCAACATAATCTGACTTGCCTGTTGCGCATTCTTCTCTGCGTTATCAAGCATCTTCATCTGCATGTCGAACTGACGCGCTAAAGCGATCATGCTCACCATCTCGTTGACAACATTCACATTGCTCCCCTCCAATGTACCGTCGATTAAGCGCACTCTCGCTTCCGCTGGCGCTTCTTTGCCATCCTTCCGGCGGAACAATCCATCGGTGCCTTTAACAAGATCAGTCTCCGGCGGGTCGACTAATTTAATCCGCCCAACCGTCGCGACAGTATTCGGTAGCGCGTTTAATGGAACCGTGGATACTGTCCCATCCACACCGATGGTAATGCGTGAATCCGGTGGTACTGTAATAAAACCACCGGTCGCTCCTTTTACTTTCAAGCCATTGTGCGTTAATAACAAACCGTTAGGACTCACTTGCAAGCTGCCATTTCTGGTATAAGCTTCCTCACCATTATCGAGCTGTACAGTAATCCAGCCGGAACCACGGACCGCAACATCCAGATCACGGCCAGTCGTCTCCAGCGGTCCGGATGCGAAGTCGGCACCCGTCGTCGTATCCACAACAAAAGCACGCGTTGGCAAGCCGTCACCAAATATGGGTACCGCACGGAATGCGTTTGTTTCAGAGCGAAATCCGGTGGTTGAGGCATTCGCGAGATTATGAGCTACTGTTGCTTGTTGATTCAGCGTATGGTTAGCGCCGGTCATCGAGGTATAAATTAGCCGATCCATTTTTTATGCAACTCCAAATGATTCTGATGTTTGCATCACAAAATCAACACTAAATCTGAGTAATGGTTTGAATAATCTGATCTTGAGTTTCAATTTGTTTAGCACTAGCCTGATACATACGCTGCGCTGAAATCATTTTTACCAGCTCGGCTGTAAGATCAACATTCGATTCTTCGATGGCATTGGATTGTAAGGATCCCAAATTTCCGGTTTTTGGCACTCCGACCAGAGGCTCACCGGATGCAGGTGACTCAGCCCAGTGCCCATCACCAATTGGCACTAATCCTTGAGGATTGACGAAGTTCGCAAGAACGATTTGCCCTAATGTTTTAGTTTGACCACTGCTATAATTGCCAAGAATGATACCGTCCGCACTGATGGTAAAACCGGACATACGGCCTGATGTATAACCATCTTGCGTTAATGCATTAACACCAAATGCCGATCCGAATTGCGTTGCTGCGGTGAGGTCCAGCTTGACGGTTTGCGGCGTTTTTCCGCTGAAGAGCGGATCAATTGCACTGAAGTCAATTTCAACATCTAATTTACTCGTAGCATTTGGAGTAACACTATCATCAAGAACACCTTCATCATCAAACACCATTGTTTGAGAAGGATTTCCTGCAATAGTGACACCTACCGGCAAACCGGCGGTCGTCACTTTTCCATCAATCGTTGCATAGGCGGTCCAGGTTTTCGCCACCGTATCTGATTTCTTGAAGAATAATGATAGAACATGGGAATTGCCGAGGCTGTCAATGACGGTTCCGGAAGTAGTGCTCTCATAGGTTTTTGGATCGGTCGCACTAAAGGCGGTTGCAACTCCGACCTTGCGGGCATCTAGATTGAATCCAACATCGAAAGTCGTGGTTGCCTGTGGTGCCAAATCAGCGGTGCTGAATTTTAGGTTTGTCGGAATACTACCCGCTTGAATATCACCATTTTCATCCGCCATATAACCGGTCAGATTGGCGCCGGAAGCATCGACAATAAACCCCGAATCATCAATATGAAATTGTCCGTTTCTGCTGTAGCTGACCGCCCCATTATCGCTCATCCGGAAAAAGCCCTGACTTTGAATCGCAATGTCTAACGGGTTGCTGGTTGGTGTAATGTTTCCTTGGCCGAATTGTTGCGCTATTGAAGATATTTTCGCGCCGATACCGATTTGTGCACTGTCGGTTCCTTCCATCGAATTCGCAAAAATGTCAGAAAATTGCGCAATGGATTGCTTAAACCCGGCGGTGTTCGCATTGGCAATATTATTGCCGATTACATCCAGATTCGTTGACGCAGCATTCAGTCCGCTTAAACCATGTTGAAAGCCCATTGTGTTCTCCTATCAAAATACCTGTTTAATGTTTGCCAAGCTAACCATTCCCAGTTCATCTCCCATATCCAGCAGCGTGTCGTCTTTCCCAGGCGTCACACTTTGCACGAGACCAAATGAAAGCGTATCAACTTTAATATCCTTACCACCCTGTTTTGCGGTAACAGCAAAAGTATAATCACCATCAGCCGCCTTCGAGCCGCTATTGGTCATACCATCCCATGCGATCGTACTAATTCCGGATGGCTGCACGCCCAATTCCATCTTGCGGACCTCGATGCCTGAACTATCGAGGATCGTTACATTGAGCTGATCAACCGCCTGTTCCAAATTGACGCCAGCGATCGCGCCATCTTTATCCAGCGTTATTAATTTGCCGGGAACAAATGCATGATGGCCAATCATTCCGAGCGCTTCGACAGATCGATTCTCTTCCGAACTGGAAACTAATTTCTGTAAGGTGGAATTCAATTTATCAATACCTGAAACTGTGCTGATTTGCGCTATTTGACTGGTCACTTCTGCATTATCAAGCGGTTTCAGCGGATCTTGATTTTTCATCTGAGTAACCAGAAGCTTTAGAAACCGATCCTGTGGATTCTCCGCATCTTTTTTGTTTGTAATCCCTGTCGTAACAGTCGATGCAATTGTTTGCAAGTTAACTGGTTGAGCTGATTCCATCACCCTCTCCTTTATTGACCGATTGTCAAGGTTTTTTGTAACAATGATTTCGTCGTATTCATCATATCGACACTATTCTGGTACGAACGCGAGGCTGACATCATATTCACCATTTCATCGACAACATTGACATTTGGCATCGTCACATAGCCGCTTTTATCGGCCATCGGATGCTTGGGATCAAAAATTTGACGCATCGGTGATGCATCGTGAACGATACCAGCGACTTTTACTCCGCTCGCGCCATTCCCGTCAGTAGGTAATGTGCTGAAAACCACTTGGCGCCCCCGATATGGTTCACCTGTTGAGCTGGTCACACTGTCGGCATTGGATAGGTTACTTGCAACCACATTTAACCGCTGTGATTGTGCCGACATGGCTGAACTTGCGATACCGAATACATTAAATAAAGACATTCTCTATCTCTCCTGCATTGCTGAAACCAAGTTTCTAAATTCATTATTCAGAAATGTGATGCTCGCATCATATTTAATCGCGTTATCTGCGAATCTAGTACGTTCCATATCCATGTCGACCGTGTTTCCGTCCGCACTCGGCTGCAATGGAACTCGATACAAGATGTTGTCACCAAAAATTCCAGCAGCACTTGAATTTATGTGCATAGTAGATGTCGTATTCAAAGCTAACTTACCTTGCAGATTGGAAGTTGATGACAGTTTCTGATTAAGTAAGCTGGTGAAGTCAATGTCTTTTGCCTTAAAATTTGGCGTATCAGCGTTTGCAACATTGCTTGAAAGTAATTCTTGCCGTGCCACTCGTAAACTTAAAGCTTGATGATGGTAATTTAATTCTTTATCCAGTTTGTTGATCATTTTCTGTTAACCCAGCAGTTAGTATTTCCATTCTTCTGATAGCATTTAATATGCCAACTATCATAAATGCTAAGCTTGGCAAGCTATTCCCTGATTAAAGCAGGGAATGGATGTTATCCTTTGAATATACTTTTTCGATTGATCACGAAGTGCAATTCAAAGCCGTGTTTTAGGACGGCAATATTTGCCGAATGCGGCAATAATGAACGGACCATTTGAAATGAATAAATCATGCTTGGTTTTAGTGCGATGCCTTCTGTTAATTGTTGTTTTAACGGCTCAGACCTTTGCTGCTCCGAACAATAAGCGTAGCCAACATCAGGAAATTGCGCTTATCAGAAATGCGGTTGAGCATTTTTTGTATAGCAATACCGCAAATTTACCCGGGCAGGTAATCGTGAATGTTGGCCAGATTGATCGGCAACTTGTATTACCGCAATGTTCGAACCTAGAAACTTTTATTCCAGCAGGTAGCCGCTTATGGGGAAAAACTTCAATTGGCGTACGTTGCGATAATCAACCGGAATCTTGGACTATTTATGTTCAGGCGGAAGTAAGTGTAATGACAGAAGTGCTTCACATTGCCCGCCCTGTTTCAAGTGGACAGACGCTCTCTTTCGAGGATGTCGCCCTGCAAACTGTAAATCTCGTTCAAATGCCGGAAGGGATTGTTACTGATACTGCGCAAGTGATTGGTAAAGTGGCGACCAGTAATCTCTCGGCTGGACAACCGATTCGCCCACAGATGCTTCGCGCGCCTTATGTCATATTACGCGGTCAAACCGTAAATCTGGTTGTTCAAGGCCGCGGTTTCAGTATCCGTTCGGAAGGACAAGCTCTAGCCGATGCCACCGAAGGGCAAGTAGTTCAGGTGCGGAATAAATCGGGAAAAATCATTCGTGGCTTAGCGCGCATTAATTCTATCGTTGAAATACAACCATAGAATGATCTCTGCTATGCGGGTATCCTGAATTTGGAAAACAAACTAGGGAAATGCTGATTCATTCGATGAATATCATGAAAGCCGCGGCGCACGAACACAGTAACCGGAGCATATCGATCCGATAGACGAGGACGCGATTACCGCACAACGATACAATTTGCTCGTGCATTTAATTAATCACGTTTTCCTAGTTAATTGCATGACATAAACAATTTATAATGCACACCAGTTTCAACTTTATTTAAATAATTTCTTTACTGTGGTTAATACCGATCAAATTGGAATTGAATTAAAAAAAATTCTCAAAGATGTATTAGGTCTCGATGACCGCGTAAACTCGTTGGAGCTGAACACCATTTTACTCGGCAATATTCCTGAACTGGACTCTGTTGCTGTAGTAGCGATTTTACTCGCGATTGAAAAAAGATTTTCAATTTCAATAAATGATGATGAAATCAGCGCAAAAACATTTGAAACATTTGGGAATTTAGTTGAATTAATTGCTAATAAAACTATTAATACAGAAAATTATCATCAGAACAGTCTTGTTTAGTGATTTAATTTTTAATGACTTTGTTGATTTCCGAGAAATCGGCAAATGTTCAGGATCTAAACTCAATAAGGCGCAAAATAATGAAACTTCATCCAGCTAACTATGCTCATCAATTTTTTTTTACTGGATATGATGAGCGATTTGTTTTAGTAAACCAGATTCGATACGAAAAAAGCTTGATCGTCTTGCCTAATCAATTAATTGAAAATTGGCCAGTCTTTTCGATTGCAGAGCTGGAGTTTCATCATTTTGACGCATTAATAACCGCGGCGCCGGAAATAATTCTCCTGGGCACCGGCCCTAAACACATTTTCCCGAATCATTCCTTACTTGCTCAAATAGCCAAAACCGGGATTGGAATGGAAATAATGGATACCAGAGCGGCTTGCCGCACTTTTAATATCCTTGCGGAAGAAGGACGTCATATTGCAGCGGCTCTACTAGTATAGTCAGTCCTGCAAAATGCTTGGAGACCCTATAAATATTGGAATTCATGCG
>LWDH01000058.1 GCA_002083395.1 Proteobacteria bacterium SG_bin4
ACCAGCTTTCGAGCGCAAGAATCGTCAAGGCCACATGGTAGAGTTCAGCGATATTTTCGGCACAGCGTTAGCGACTGCGGGCACAGGAGTGAGTGCTGCGGGCCGGCCTCGTTTGCCCATTCGGTTGATGGCTTCCTTGCTGTATCTGAAGCACGCATTCAATCTGAGTGATGAAGAACTGGTGATTCGCTGGTCCGAGAATGTGGTCTGGCAGTATTTCAGCGGGCAGGCGTACTACAATTGGCGAAGCTTTCTTGTATACAAAGCCTCCGCTACGGTCATGTGAATTTTGCAGGGCCGACTAGTATAGTTTTAATTGCTACGCTATCAAGTTCAGATTTTTTGGGTAATATACTGAATTAAATGGGATGAGTATGTTGCAATATCTGCATTCCAAAGCACTTTAAATCAAAAAGAAATGGCCATAACCGCCTTGATTGTGATAAATTCCTGATTCGGCAAGTCAGGTGAAAAAGATGGCTTCCTTAATAACGTTAATTATAGGAGTTAAGAATGAATAAATTTATTATTGCTGCAATCGGTTTAGTTTTTTTGATGGGTACATCTGTTACCATGGCAAGTGGAAATAAGGAATCTAAAATGCCGCCTGTAGCAGCTCAAGATATTTTGAACAAAATCTCCTGCGAAGGTAAAAAAGATGGCGAGAAAATTCGTGATCGTACCGACGGTGAAATGATTACCTGTCCAGCCAAAGTTAAACAACCAGATTTTGGCAAGAAATAACATAGCTGCTTAAAAGTAGCAAACCAATAGGTCAAGCTTAATTTTCAGGCTTTTCTGTCTTAATATCTTTAATCAGATGGGGAAAAGTAAATTGTTAACTGCTTGGCCTATTTTCTTAAAGCTTCTCTAAGTAGTACTTCTAAATTCGAGTTTTCCACATAGACTACAGTGATTTTTGTTCGTACAGCACAAAAATTAAAATTATTTCGATATTCTTGTGATTTCTAAAAAAGAATTGTCAATCAAACGCCGGAACGCTATTTCAATCGTAAACTTATTGCCAGGCATAAGAAACATTCTTTCTTTAAGAATCAGAGAATTTCTCCCTCAAAAAGAAAAAATATGAAGCAGAAAGTTGTTTTATTTTGCTTTTTAATTCTTTTAACAAATTATGCTTTCGGGCAACAAAGTGATCCGGGTATCAAGTCTCATGCAGCTTTGGTTGTGAATGCTCAATCAGGGCAAATTGTTTATGACAAAAATGCTGATATGGTAATGCCGATAGCGTCAATCACCAAGCTGATGACTGCGATGGTCATTCTGGATGCCCGCTTACCCGCTGATGAATTGATCACCATTGAAAAAGCGGACATCGATAAACTCAAGAACACTTCCTCACGATTACCTATCGGCAGCAGCTATGCACGTCAAGAGCTACTCAGATTGGCTTTAATGTCGTCAGAAAACCGCGCTGCCGCAGCACTTGGCAGAACCTATCCCGGTGGCACACGAGCTTTTGTTCATGCCATGAATAACAAAGCAAAGCAAATCGGGATGTCGAGCAGTCACTTTGTGGATTCCACCGGATTGAGCAGCGGAAATGTCGCAACAGCTCGTGATTTATCAAAGCTAGTTGCTGCATCCCATAATTACTTAACGATTCGAAAATTTTCCACCACACCGCAGCATGTCGTAACTCCCCTAAAAAGACACGGACAACTGCAATTTGTCAATTCGAATAGCTTGGTGCGCAACCAGAATTGGGAAATTGATGTCTCTAAAACGGGTTATTTGAGCGAAGCTGGCCGATGCCTAGTTTTACATGCAAAAATAAAAGGGCAGTCGGTTGTCATTGTTTTACTGAATTCATGGGGCAAGAATACTCGTATCGGTGACGCCAATCGCGTTAAAAAATGGCTTGAAAATAACCAAAGACGCAAACAAGTCTGAGATTTCAACTCAAGTGAGCTGGTAAATCTCACGATATTTTGTCTTGAGATAGGTAATAAAATAATCCGGATTCAAAGATTCCCCCGTTACATTTTGTACTATCTCCTGCGGAGAATACAGCTTACCATGACGATGGATTTTCTCGTTCAACCAGTGCTTGATAGGGGCAAAATACCCTACTGCAACATTTCTTTCCGTATCAGGTTGCTCTTTCAATAATGCTTGATAAAACTGGCATGCATACAATGCGCCCAGTGTATAGGAAGGAAAATAGCCAAATGCCCCTCCACTCCAATGCGAATCTTGCAACACCCCCAATGTATCGGTCGGAGGTTTAATTCCAAGGTACTTTTGCATCAATTCATTCCATACTTGCGGCAAGTCATCAACCGCTACGGAGCCATCGAACAACCCTCGCTCAATTTCATAACGTAAAATAACATGTAACGGGTATGTCACTTCATCTGCTTCCACCCTAATGAAATCGGGTTTGCAATTGTTAATTGCACGATAAAATTCCTCAGCCGTGACCGCTTGCAGATTATCCGAAAAAGCTTCACGAAACGCTTGAAAATAATGCATACAAAAAGATTTGCTCTGCGCGATCATGCGTTCCCAGAATAATGATTGCGATTCATGGATGCCCATCGTAGAGGATTCTGTTACCGGCAAATCTCCTAATTGATGCGGGCGGCCTTGCTCATACAAAGCGTGACCCGTCTCATGGATAATGGAGTACAGCGATTCAATGAAATTACTTTCACTGTATCGGGTTGTTATTCTTACATCCGTGGGATGACCGCCTCCGCAAAATGGATGAACCGAAACATCCATGCGGCCTCGATCGAAATCAAAACCGATTTCCCGGCTCAATTTACGCGCCAGAAGCTCTTGCTTCTCCTTCTCAAACTTACCCCGTAGGAACGATGTATCGGGTTGATGCGAATGGCCTTGAATGGCATGTATCAATGGAATCAATTCCAGTTTCAGGCGCTCGAATATCGGTGTGATCATAGCCGTCGTGGTACCACGTTCAAACAAATCGATGTTTGCATCGTAAGGCTGCAAATTTGGCAAAACACACTGCGCCCACTCGACCTTAAGTTTTAAGAATCGCTTGAGCACCGGAGCAAAATCAGAAAATTTATTATCCTGTCGCGCTGCCACCCAGATGCCTTGGCCACGAGAACTAAGTTCAGCAATTTCCTGCACCAATTGCTTCGGAATCCGGACTTCCATTTCATAATTGCGCAGCGCCTCCCGGATATTGCAGCGTTCTATTGCTCCCCAATCACTTGTATTGCTGGTTTCGTGTAACTCATGCAAACAATCGCCCAAAGCCGGATCTGTCGTACGCTCGTGAATAATCCCTGCAAGTGCCGCTATTTGTTTAGCACGCGACTCACTGGCTCCAATCGGCATCATGACCTCCTGATCCCAGCCGAGGGTACTCATAACGCCATTCAGATGCGCGATTTCTTCCAGCCTTTGAACTAAATTTTTATAGTGCTGATTCATATCATTGATCGTTTGTCTCTTGAAAAACCCAATGCCACCTCGGCACTCTGAGGATAGCGCCAAAACTATAAGGCCGGTATCATTACGTTTTAAATTGTAAACTTCCTCGCCGCTATGCTCTGGATAAAATCATTTCATATTATTTTCATGGTCACTTGGTTCGCAGGATTATTTTATTTGCCCCGCTTGTTTGTTTATCACGCGATGTGCGACGATCAACCCGGTAAAGAACGTTTCAAGATTATGGAACGAAAACTTTACTATGGCATCATGACGCCGGGCGCATTATTAACGATCGTTTTTGGCGTATGGCTGTGGCTTGGTTATGGTTTTTCCGGCAGCTGGCTCTATGCTAAATTGGCGTTAGTGATTGTACTGATGATATATCACTATTACTGTGGAAAATTCGTTACAACCTTCAAAAATGACAATAATCGACACGGCCACATATTTTATCGCTGGTTTAATGAATTTCCGGTACTGATATTATTCGCTGTTGTCATTTTGGTTGTGATCAAACCGGATTTAGTATCACTTATCTCCGATTACATGCAATAAAATTAAATGTGCCGAATTGAAGCATGGCTTTTATACATACAAATTATATAAATTCTATCTGAATTCTCCCATTCTTATTGCGAATGATGCAACTACTCTTTGTTCTGATTTGGACAAGAACACCATAAAAGAGTAAAATTCCGGGTTTTTGCATTGGGTAATTTTATTATTTGGAGAAACTTATGTCTGTCACAATCGAACAAAAAGCAAAGATAGTGCAAGACTATCAAAGGGCTAAAGGGGACACCGGTTCGCCCGAAGTTCAAGTTGCATTATTAACGACACGAATCAATGACTTGATCGGTCACTTTAAAACTCATGTAAAAGATCACCACTCCCGCCGCGGCCTTCTTCGGATGGTGGGTCGCCGCCGCAAGCTCCTCGATTATTTGAAACGCCGGAATAATGATGCATATCAAAAATTGATCGAGCGTCTTGGTTTGCGTAAATAAATACTTTATTGCCATCAACACTAAGTTTTTATTTTTATAAAAACTTCGACGCATAATGTTTGCAGTGTGATATTTGAAACTAAAATACTGATCAAAAGGAAAAAGGGATTGTTAATTGAAGCCTATTAAGAAGAGCATTACCTACGGACGACATCAACTAACATTAGAAACCGGAGAAATCGCAAGACAAGCACATGGTGCCGTAATGGTCACAATGGACGATACAGTTGTACTTGTTACCGTCGTCGGCGCGAAAAGCACCAAACCCGGGCAGGATTTTTTTCCGCTAACTGTCGACTATCAAGAAAAATCATATGCGGCTGGCCGCATACCCGGTAGCTTCTTCAAGCGCGAAGGCCGTCCCTCAGAAAAGGAAACGCTAACTTCCCGACTTATTGATCGCCCTATTCGCCCACTTTTCCCGGAAGGTTTTTATAACGAAGTACAAATTGTAGCGACGGTCATGTCTTCGGACAATGAAATCGATCCGGATATACCCTCGATTATCGGCACATCCGCTGCGCTGATAATATCAGGCATCCCGTTTGATGGACCATTAGGTGCCGCTAGAGTCGGTTATATCAACAATGAATATGTATTAAACCCAACCACTTCAGAACTTAAAGATACTCAATTAAATTTAGTCGTAGCTGGCACACAACAGGCTGTTCTGATGGTCGAATCCGATGCCATGGAGCTATCGGAAGAGGTGATGCTTGGTGCAGTTACATTTGGCCATGAACAAATGCAAGCCGTGATTACTGCCATCAATGAATTTGCCGATGAAGCAGGGGTAACAGCGTGGGATTGGTCGCCGCCTGAGAAAGACGCCACATTTGAAGAAAAGATTGCCAGCTTAGCAGAAGCGGAATTACGTCAAGCATACAAAATTAAACAAAAACAGGCACGTACTGAAGCAATAGCAGCCATTAGCCAGCGTGTTACTACAGAGCTTGGAATAAATTCTGAAGATGGAACCGATGATTTGCAAAAATTCTCAGAAGCTTTTTTCTTATTAGAATCCAAAATAGTACGTAATCAAATTTTGGATGGCGAGCCGCGGATCGATGGTCGCGGCACCCGTACCGTCAGGCCTATAACCATCCGCAATGGTGTATTGCCACGCACTCATGGTTCTGCATTATTCACCCGCGGAGAAACTCAAGCACTGGCTGTTGCAACACTGGGAACGGCAAGAGATGAGCAAAAAATAGACTCTCTCCAAGGCGACTATAACGAACGATTTATGCTGCACTATAATATGCCGCCTTATGCTACCGGAGAGATCGGCCGTGTCGGCACCCCGAAGCGCCGTGAAATAGGCCACGGACGCCTTGCAAAACGCGCGCTTGCCGCTGTTTTACCTTCTCCCGAAGAATTTGGTTATTCCTTGCGGGTAGTATCCGAAATCACTGAATCCAACGGCTCCAGTTCCATGGCGTCGGTTTGCGGCGGTTGTCTCGCATTGATGGATGCCGGCGTGCCATTAAAAGCACATGTTGCCGGTATTGCCATGGGATTGATTAAAGACGGAAATCGCTTCGCAGTGCTCACCGATATTCTGGGTGACGAAGATCATTTGGGTGATATGGATTTTAAAGTTGCCGGCACCGAAAAAGGAATAACTGCCTTACAAATGGATATCAAAATTCAGGGTATTACCAAAGAAATTATGCATGCTGCATTGATACAAGCACATGAAGGACGTATGCATATCCTTCAAATCATGAAGCAAGCCATGCCATCTACCCGTGAAGATATTTCAGTTCATGCGCCACGTATCATCAAACTCAAAATTAATCCAGAAAAAATTAGGGACGTGATTGGAAAAGGTGGTGCAGTAATACGCACACTCACAGAAGAAACCGGCACGACCATTGATATTACTGATGATGGACAAGTCACCATTGCCTGCGTCAATGCAGAAGGCGGAGAACTCGCCAAAAAACGTATTGAAGATATCACCGCTGAAGTTGAAGTGGGCAAAATTTACGATGGCGTAGTTCTTAAATTGCTTGATTTTGGTGCCATTGTCAGCGTTCTTCCCGGAAAAGACGGCTTATTACATATATCGCAAATTGCAAACGAACGAGTTAATAATGTGAATGATCATCTGACGGAAGGTCAGCAGGTTCGTGTTAAGGTACTCGAAGCAGACGATAAAGGTAGACTTCGCCTGAGCATGAAAGCAGTATTAGTTGATGAAGGTGATATTAACGTTAATGAAGATTCCAAACCTTCAACCGAGGAAGAATCTTAAATTCGAATCTATATCTATAAGACCTAAAAGGATCCCCTGAAAATCCTATGCCAACAGGGGATACTTTAAGCTATCTCTGAAATCGCATATTCAAGATCTACTTGGCGATTTGCTTTTCCCGCATCTCGTCGAGTGTTTTGCAATCAATACATAAAGTTGCTGTTGGCCTCGCTTCGAGTCGCTTCAATCCAATCTCAACACCGCAGCTTTCACAATAGCCATAGTCGCCAGAATCAATCTTGGCAATAATTTCATCAATCTTCTTAATAAGTTTTCGTTCACGATCGCGGTTTCGCAATTCAAGTGTCATATCAGATTCCTGACTGGCTCGATCGTTAGGATCTGCAAAAACCGTTGCTTCGTCTTGCATCGTATGAACTGCTCGATCGATATCTTGGCTTAACTCAACTTTCATACCTTCCAATATCTTGCGAAAATGCATCAGCTGGCCAGGACTCATGTAATCCTCGCCTGCTTTTGGTTCATACGGAGTTACATCTTTACTATGTAGCTCTTGTGGCATCTAATAGGCTCCTAATTAATTCCGCTCGTGTATAAAAACTTATACTATTACCAGAAAATGCATTTTACAACAAGATATTTTACCAGCTTATTACCAACTCGAATTCACAACAACATTAGACTTTACAAATCTTTCTCGTTTATTAACAGCACTCATTAAAGAAGATGGAGCGCGGGTCTAATGGAAATTGAAGTCGGAGCCGTGATATGCCACGAAGAAATTGACGTTTCAAAGCTAAGAAGGTATAGTGTCGCCTTTTTCGGGGTGTAGCGTAGCCTGGTAGCGCGCCTGGTTTGGGACCAGGATGTCGGGAGTTCAAATCTCTCCACCCCGACCAATTTCAGCTCTAATATTTAACGGTAAACCCGACTTGGTGCCCGTAGCTCAATCGGATAGAGCACCAGCCTTCTAAGCTGGGGGTTACAGGTTCGATTCCTGTCGGGCACGCCATAAATATTTCTTTAGCGGAATAACAGTACGCATCGCTTCGATCTTTTATGGTGGCTGTAGCTCAGTTGGTAGAGTCCCGGATTGTGATTCCGGTTGTCGTGGGTTCGAGTCCCATCAGCCACCCCATCTGCTGACAACAAATTCCAGATATCAGCAATTTATTTTTTTCGAATTCCTCAGGCTTCGCAAATCCATTCAGCCTAGACGTGACTTTGTTTGCTCAAAAATATATAGTATTCGTAAACACAGATTCAGACGCTGATTCGTATCACAGCAAGCACTTCTCTTAGGATATTTTATCGATGAATCACAATTTATTCGGCAGTTTGCAAGAACTATCTATTGCGCCTGGTAATTCGGCAACTTATTACTCACTTCCAATGCTGGAACAGAATGATATTGGAGTCATATCCCGCTTACCGGTATCGATACGTATCATACTGGAATCGGTGTTACGCAATTACGACAACAAGAAAATTACCGAAACCCATATTCGGCAATTAGCCAATTGGAAACCGAATGCTGCAAGAGTCGATGAAATACCGTTTGTTGTATCGCGCATCGTTTTGCAAGATTTTACCGGCGTACCATTATTAGTGGATCTGGCTGCCATGCGCAGCGCCGCCGTCAAACTCGGGAAAAATCCAAAGCTGATCGAACCATTAGTGCCTGTAGATCTGGTAGTCGATCATTCCATTCAGGTCGATCACTACGGCACCAGTGATGCTATTCAGCGCAATATGGAAATAGAATTTTCCAGGAATAACGAACGCTATCAATTTATCAAATGGGGTATGCAAGCGTTTGATACGTTTAAAGTCATTCCTCCCGGGATCGGTATCGTACATCAAGTCAATCTCGAATATCTTGCCCGTGGTGTACATCGCAAAGATGGATTGATATACCCTGATACGCTGGTTGGCACCGACTCTCATACCACCATGATTAACGGCATTGGTGTCGTCGGCTGGGGGGTTGGAGGAATCGAAGCGGAGGCCGGTATGTTGGGACAGCCGGTTTATTTTCTAACTCCGGATGTAGTGGGTGTCAATCTGACTGGACAATTACGTGAGGGTGTCACTGCAACCGATCTGGTACTAACAATCACTGAAATGCTGCGTAAAGCGAATGTCGTTGGTAAATTCGTCGAATTTTTTGGCGAGGGTACAGCTTCGCTCGCACTACCCGATCGCGCAACAATCGCCAATATGGCACCGGAATATGGTGCGACGATGGGATTCTTCCCGGTTGATGATGTAACCATCGACTATTTCAAAGGCACTGGGCGCAGTGATGAAGAAATCTCCGCATTCCAAGCGTATTTCGAAGCGCAAGGACTGTTTGGAATTCCTCGCAAAGGCGACATTGACTATAGCAACGAACTGACACTGGATCTAGGATCGATCGTTCCTTCCTTAGCCGGTCCCAAACGACCGCAAGATCGAATTGAGCTTACGGCTATTAAGGCTAAATTCACAGAGCTCTTTTCCAAACCGGTTAAAGAAAGCGGTTATGGCAAACAGCAAGATGATATCAATCAACGCTATCCAGTACGCAATCGTTACAGCCAAGATTCCGATGAGTACAGCCCTGTAAATTCGATCACCGCCGATGAAAACCGCGGGGGAATCCCGGAATCCGCCAACGTACCCGGCGTAGGAAGCGTCGAGCGGCGCATGGTCTCTCGCAATATCGCAGAAATGAGCAACAATCGCCCGAGCGTGAACTCCAGCGATCACTGCGATACTGAAATCTACAATTCTTCGATCGAACTGGGTCATGGTGATGTGTTGATTGCTGCAATCACTTCCTGCACCAATACATCCAATCCCAGCGTGTTACTGGCTGCCGGATTGCTCGCTAAAAAAGCGGTTGATAAAGGCTTATCGGTCAAACAACACATCAAGACATCATTAGCGCCCGGGTCGCGGGTAGTGACCGATTATTTAACCGTTACCGGATTGCTGCCATATCTGGAACAGTTGGGTTTTAATCTGGTCGGTTACGGATGCACCACCTGCATCGGCAATGCTGGACCTTTGGCCGAACCGATCGAAGAAGCCGTGGTTAAGAACGATTTGGTTTGTGCCGCGGTGTTATCCGGCAACCGTAATTTCGAAGCCCGCATCCATTCGAATATTCGGGCCAACTTCTTGGCGTCGCCGCCGCTGGTTGTCGCTTATGCCATTGCCGGCACCATTCTGAAAGATTTAACCACCGAACCGCTAGGTATCGGTAAAAACAATCAACCCGTCTGGCTAAAAGACGTCTGGCCGAGTAGCGCGGAAATTCATGCCTTGATGAAATATGCCGCCAACGCTGATACATTCCGCAGTTTGTACAGTAACCTCACCAAAGACCATGAACTGTGGAATCGCGTCACATCGGTAACCGGACAAACCTACAACTGGCCGCCTTCGACCTATATTGCCGAGCCACCGTTTTTCCAAGGATTCTCATTGCAACCGGCCACATCCAGCCGCAACGACATTCGTGGCGCCTATGCCCTAGGCGTTTTCGGTGACTCAGTAACAACCGATCACATCAGTCCGGCCGGTTCGATCAAGGAAACGTCCCCGGCTGGCCGCTATCTGCTGGAACATCATGTCACTAAAGTGGATTTCAATAGCTATGGCGCTCGTCGCGGTCACCATGAAGTCATGATGCGCGGTACTTTCGCCAACGTTCGCATCAAGAACTTGATGATTCCGGGCAGCGAGGGCGGCATCACGCTCTATCAGGGCACTCCCGGTGTCACGCCGGAACAAATGAGCATTTACGATGCCGCCATGAAATACCAGGCGCACGGGATTCCGACCGTAGTTTTCGGCGGCAAGGAATACGGCACCGGTTCGAGCCGCGATTGGGCGGCCAAAGGTACACAACTGCTTGGAGTCAAAGCCGTCATTGCGACCAGTTTCGAACGCATTCACCGCAGTAATTTGATTGGCATGGGTGTTTTGCCGCTGCAATTCAAAGAAAACGACAGCATCGAGTCGCTCGACATCAAAGGAAATGAGCAATTCGACATCCTGGGCCTCGACAACATCCAGCCGCAACAAGATGTCACTTTAATCATTCGTCGCAAAGACGGCAGTAGTCAATCGGTTCAACTATTGTGCCGCATTGATACCGCCATTGAAATTGATTACTTCAAACACGGCGGAATTTTGCCTTACGTGTTACGGGAATTGATGGCTTGAATTCGGATTAACCGGAATTATTGAGGGACTCGATTAAACGCTGTGACGCGGTCCCTTTTTTTATTAAACTATTCCCACTCAATCGTTGCGGGCGGCTTGCCTGAAATATCGTAAACCACGCGATTGATCCCGCGGATTTCGTTGATAATGCGATTGGAAACTTTGCTGAGTAACGAATAGGGCAATTCGGCCCAATTAGCGGTCATAAAGTCCTGGGTTTGCACCGCCCGCAAAGCGATCACATATTCATAAGTGCGACCATCTCCCATCACACCGACGGATTTAACCGGTAAGAATACGGCAAATGCCTGCGAGGTTTTTTCGTACCAACCGGAACGTTGCAATTCCTCGATAAAAATCTGATCGGCATGACGCAACAACTCGGCATATTCGAATTTCACTTCACCCAGGATACGTACCCCCAATCCAGGCCCTGGAAAAGGGTGACGGAAAACCATGTCACGTGGCAAACCGAGTACCAACCCTAATTCACGCACTTCGTCTTTAAATAACTCCCGTAACGGCTCGAGCAGTTTCAGGTGCAATGTTTCCGGGAGGCCCCCGACATTATGGTGCGATTTGATCGTGTGTGCTTTTTTGGTTTTACCGCCTGCGGATTCGATCACGTCGGGATAAATCGTGCCTTGCGCGAGCCATTTTGCATCACCGATTTTTTCAGATTCCCGTTGAAATACTTCGACAAATTCCCGTCCGATAATTTTGCGCTTCATCTCCGGATCGGTAATGTCTTTGAGATTCAGGAAGAAATCATAACTGGCGTCAACGTGAATAACTTTGACAGCAAGGTTGCTGGCAAAAGTCTCCATGACTTGCTTTGCCTCATTGGCCCGTAATAGACCGTTGTCAACGAATACGCACGTCAATTGATCGCCGATGGCGCGATGAATCAATGCCGCTGCAACGGATGAATCAACGCCGCCGGACAATCCCAGGATCACTCGTTCGTTACCGACGGTTGCACGAATCCTGCCGATGGCTTCCTCGACATAGTCCGGCATGTTCCAGTCGCGCCCCAAATCGCAGATATCGTGCACAAAACGATCGATCATCGCTTTGCCTTGCAACGTGTGCGTTACTTCAGGATGGAATTGGATGCCATAAAACCGGCGATTATCATCCGCCATCGCTGCGATCGGTGTGGCCGCATTAAAAGCCATCACTTTAAATCCATCGGGCAAAGCAACGACCGCATCGCCGTGGCTCATCCACACTTCCAGAATGTTCGCGCCATCCTGATTCGTGCGGTCTTTAATATCCTTAAATAATGCACCCTGCTGCGTCGTCTGCAACTCGGCATAACCAAATTCACGCACTAAAGCATTCTCGACCGTACCTCCCAACTGCGCAGCCATTGTCTGCATGCCGTAGCAAATGCCCAACACCGGTACGCCGAGTTCGAAAACAATTGGCGGCGCTCGCGGTGTTTCTTCTTCAATGACCGATGCGGGTCCGCCGGATAGGATAATGCCTTTGGGTGCGAAAGCCTTAATAAATTCCGGGTCGGTATCATAGGGATGCAGTTCGCAATACACATTGGTTTCGCGCACGCGACGGGCAATCAGCTGCGTGTACTGGGAACCAAAATCCAGGATCAGGATTTTCTGATGCATGATGGAGAATAATTATTTGACGTGGTAGTTTGGCGCTTCTTTGGTGATCTGCACGTCGTGAACGTGTGATTCCCGGATGCCGGCGGAAGTGATTTCGACAAATTCCGCGCGCTCGTGCATTGCGGCAATCGATTCGCAACCCAAATATCCCATGCTGGATCGCACGCCTCCCATCAATTGATGAATGACCGCCGACATATTGCCTTTGAACGGCACCCGGCCTTCCACGCCTTCAGGAACCAATTTATCGTTGTTTTTTTGTTCTTTATCCTGAAAATAGCGATCACTGGAACCCTGCTGCATCGCGGATAGCGACCCCATGCCACGGTAACTTTTGTACGATCGCCCTTGAAACAATTCAATCTCACCCGGCGCTTCGGTGGTTCCGGCAAACAAGCCACCAAGCATCACCGAATTGGCACCCGCCGCCAGCGCTTTGGCAATATCCCCGGAATAACGGATGCCGCCGTCGGCAATCATCGGAACACCAGACCCCTTTAATGCTTCGGAAACGTCATGAATAGCGGTGACTTGCGGAATCCCGACACCCGCCACAATGCGCGTGGTACAAATAGAACCGGGGCCAATACCGACTTTCACCGCATCCGCGCCATGATCGACCAAAGCCCTCGCAGCCATCGCGGTGGCCACATTCCCGCCAATCACTTGCACCGACGGCAAATTCTTTTTAACCCACGCAACCCGGTCCAGCACACTTTGCGAATGACCATGCGCGGTATCGACCACAATCACGTCAACGCCTGCTTCCGCCAGCGCCAATGCACGTTCTTCGCTACCCTCGCCGACACCGACCGCTGCGCCGACCCGCAAGCGTTCTTGCTCATCCTTGCAAGCAAGCGGGTATTCCGATGTTTTAACGATGTCTTTAACCGTAATCAATCCGCACAACTCGAACTGATCGTTGACCACCAATACCCGCTCCAATCGGTGTTTATGCAACAGCGCCAGCACTTCATGACGCGGCGTGTCCTCTTTGACCGTAACCAATCGTTTTTTGGGTGTCATGATATGCTTAATCGCCTGATCGAGATTGGTTTCAAAACGCAAATCCCGGTTAGTCACGATACCGACAACCTTATTTCCATTGACCACCGGCAATCCAGAGATTTTATGCCGCCGTATCAGCTCCAGCACTTCGCGGACAGTCATATTTTGCTGAATCGTAATCGGATCTTTCACGACGCCGCTCTCGAATCGCTTGACTTGCGCCACGTGCGCTGCCTGAGCTTCGATCGACATATTTTTATGGATAATGCCCATACCGCCTTCCTGCGCCAGCGCGATGGCCAGCGGCGCTTCGGTAACGGTATCCATGGCGGCGGACACTAACGGGATATTAAGCGTGATGGTGCGGGTCAATTGCGTTGCCAAACTGACGTCGCGCGGCAAGACTGTCGAATGGGCTGGAATCAACAGAACATCATCAAAGGTGAGCGCTTTTTGAATCAATTGCATGATAACAATCCTTGGCAAAGTGACATTATAGCCAAATTCGACGGCGAATTTAGCGTCAAATCCGCTAAGAATACAGCATATTTCCGTAGATTATGATTAAATGTGCAAAATCTTTAAGTTGCATAAATGCAATACCGATGGACGCGGATTATTCGTTTTTGGAGCATGCAATGAGAGTTTTAGTGTGGTTAGGATTTATACTATTGTTAATTGCTGCAACGGCCGATGCGCAAATTTACAAATGGGTCGATGAACACGGCAAGACGCAATATACCGACCGGCCACCACCACCCGATGTGAAGGCTGAAGGTAAACGGCTGAAAATCAATTCTTCACCGATGTCTGGCGGTCATGGTCAAACAAAGAATGTATCCGATGAAAGAGAAGAATTCGACAAGCGCCGGCAAGAACGGCGCGAAGAAGAATCCAAGCAGCAAGCTAAATCTGCAGAAGACAAGAAAAAATGTATTGAAGCTCAAACTCAACTGAGAATGTATGCGGATTCCCCTCGCTTGACGATCCCCGATGGCGCCGGCGGTGTTGTTTATGTCGATGATGATTTGCGACAAAGAAGAATTGACGATGCCAATAAAGCAATCGCAAAGTATTGTAAATAATAAGATAACAACCGACTAGATGACTGCTCCTATCGGCAAAATGCTATTTGCCGCTCTCCTTTTACTCGCAGGCGTGTGTGCCGAAGCAGCTCTTTCCGATTCTGACAATCACCGTATCGCATCCGATACACCAAGAACTTCCACACAAAACCCTGCCAGACCGGGAATGATGTGGCAGATACTCCCCGGCGAAGATATCCGCGAAACTGCGCGTCTGATCTATCCTCAAAACTCCGTGGCCCGGAACAATCTGATCCGCGCCATCATCCGGACCAATCCGCAGCATTTTCCCGGCGGCAGTTATCAACCGCTGGCAGCCGGTACCATTATTCACTTTCCGGATTTGAGAACCATTGGCGCTTATGCGAAAACCGAAAAAAAATCGCACAAAACATCGCCAGTAAAAAAATCACCAAAACCTCAACCGCAAACCACTCCACCCCTTGCGATTGTCAAGACAGATCTTGACCCGCAATTAACGCGAATGATTGCGCGGCTCGATCATGAAGCCGAAACGGAATCCCATGAACTGAACACACTCATCCAGCACATAGGATCGATGGAAGCGCGATTCCGAGAATTTCAAACGCTGCTGGAGGCAAAAAACCTGCACGCCGGCCATTCACCCACCATTGCTGCAACCGAGGCACCGTCCAACGAAAATTCTGCTTCGGAACCCGTTCAGGAAACTGGGCTAATCGCTGGTGAAGTCGCACCACTGGCCGAACAGCTCAACCTGCCGCCGGAAAATATTGGTTCTCCAACTGAAAATGAACTCTTAGCGGAAGTGATACCGCCTGCCACAGAGCCAACCATTGCAGCGGAAGCGGCCCCACACGAAAGTATCGCACACGATGAAATTGCGCCGCCCACTCAGCAACTCGGCAGTACGCAGCATGCGCCGAATATCAGCGCGGAGGAAACCCCCGATATTGCTTTGGAAGACATGATTTCGGCGGATAACATCTTACTGATTGGAATCCTGCTGACGATATTGATCGTTCTGATCATGCTGCGAAGTTATCGCAAGATCAAGGAAAGACACGCACACGCTTCCGACATTGTCACCATTCTCGATAGCGATGAACGTCGACGTTATGAAGCGCTTTTTCTGCGCGAAAGCGAAAATACCGGACAATCGCCGGAAAATCCACCCGCTCCGGACGATCAGGTCATAGCGGAAGCACGCGCCCTAATTGCACAGGATAAAACCGACGAGGCCGTTCAGACGCTACAAAAACAATTAGCAACCAACCAGCAGAATATTCCAGGATGGCTGTTGCTATTTGAATTGCTCTACAAAGCCAACAATAAGCGGGATTTCAAGAAAAACGCGCGCCGTTTCAAACGCCTCAACCAATACCCGGATATCTGGATGCAAATCCAAAGCTTGGGCAACAAGCTGGAACCCAGCGAACCGCTGTATTTTGATGAACAAAAACGTAAGGAAAAGTTTTTCTCGGACGCATCGGCGGCAGAATGATGCCGTGTGTGCCCCCTTTCCGGTGATTATTCCTGCTCAAATGGATCAAACGGCCAACCGGAAAGCATGGTCTCAGCATGCAAGTCGGCCATTGATCGTTCCTGACTTTTCAACCAGCGCTTGAAATATTTGTCGTCATTAATGTGCTGAAAATCGTACTCCATAGAATCCAATTCGCGCTCAAGAACACTGGCGCTGACTATCATCTTGCGGCTCAAGTTATAAACATTCACAATTTCATTACGATCGAGTCCAAATTCTTGCCGCGCCTTTTGGCGAGCATTGTGTAGTTCATTTTGCAAACCGTGCATTTGTTGCTTCAGCAATAACGTCAGCGGACTCAGTTTTTCTTCCGCCATTTTGGCGATTGCGTCGGTGCTGGTTAGCTCAATGCGTAATTGAATTTTCAATAGCTCGATCAAATCAGAGCGCTCATAAGCCGCATTAGCTTCGCTCATCAGCGTGTTTTTCCGGGCACGTTGCTCCGGATCAGTTTCACGATCCGGATGTAAAACGCTCGCTAATTGCCGGAAAATCTTGCGCAAAGTGGATTGTGCATCCGCTTGATCAGCCTGCGCCTTTAGTTGAGCGGCATTCGGTTTCTTTTTCCGTTTCCGGTCTTGATGCGCCTCTTGCTCGGCAGCTTCTATTTCCCGAGCACGTTCCATGCCCGCCCTGAAAACATCTTCGAATGAATCCATCGATTCCTCATCAAAGAATGATTCACCGAACATTTCTTTCATCGCATCGTGCAACTCACTTGCAGCAGCCCGTTCTTTCTCGTCGAAATTTTCAACGCTATGTTTGTCATGAAATGCCTTCATCTCCACATCGCCTTGCACCGCCAGCTGAAAACTCAAATCGCAAAGAATCATGACAGCCGTCCGTTTCTGCGCCGCAGTCCATCCTTTGCGTTGCAGCCGCTGATCCAGCCAAAGCACCATTTTCCGCATTAATTCATGGTATTGTTGTCGAAGCGGCGTCATCTTCTGCAAATAGACCGGCCGGTGAGCATCACACATCTGCTGCAACGCATTCAGTTGATTTTTCAATTTTTCAATACGTTCCAGCAGCTTATTGAATTGTTGCTGGGCTGGTGACAACGGATTGTCCTGCACCGTAAGCTTGAGCGAAGTCGGAGGACTTGTCTGGGGTTGTTGATTGACCTCAGAGGTCTCGTCGGTAAATAAGTCCATATTGCGAGGCATTTTCTAATTACTCTAAATCATTGTAATGAAAGACTCTCCAGCGCTTTCTGGTGATTCCACTTGCCGTGAAATAACAATCCTTTCTTACCCGGCGTGCGGTCGCTGGTCCAGGTGATGTAATGGCCGTCCGGCGTGAAAACCGGCAAACCATCGAAACCGTCCTTGTCGGTCACGCGCACCGGTTCTTTGGTCCCGTCGACATCGACGATGTACAGTTCAAAATTGCGATGACCGTGTAAATTGGTCGCGAAAATGACGTATTTGCCGGACGGATGATAAAACGGCGCCCAGGACATCACGTTCAATCGGGTGATCTGTTTCTGATCGGTGCCATCGATATTCATCGTAAAAATTTCCGCCTCCCGTCCGCTGTCCGAGAAACGCCGCCACACGATGCGCTTGCCGTCGGGACTGAAAAACGGGCCGCCGTCGTAACTTTTTGTCTGCGTCAACCGCTTCACGTTGGAACCGTCCGCGTCCATGATGTAAATATCGATCATCGATGCCGGATTGGCTTTGAATAGCGCTTGTTCTTCTTCGGACAATTCCCCGCTGTATGCGCGCCGGTTGGAAGCAAACGCAATCAACTTGCCGTCCGGCGACCACGAGGCTTCGGCATCGTAACCCAATGTATGGGTTAAATTCTTGATATGCCCGCCATTGAAATCGGTTTCGTATATATCGTAATACTCGTCGTAATCCCAAGCGTAGGATTTCTGTTCACCGGCTTTGCGCCGCTCGATTTCCTCGGTCATTTTGGCTTTGGCTTGCGCATCGTCGTGCGTCGAAGAAAACAGCACTTTCTCTTGCGCCGGATGTACCCACGCGCACGTAGTTTTTCCAGTTCCCGGTGAAACCTGCGTCACCGAACCGCTATCGATATTCTTCAAGAAAATCTGGTAGAACGGATTGTCATCCGCCACTTCCGCTTGATAAATCATCCACTTCGAATCCGCGCGGTAATACGCTTCCCCGGCGCGTTTTTCCTTGACGGAGAGTTGGTGTTCGTCGGTGATGAAATCACTGGCATTCACTGAAGAAGCGGATAGAAATATCCACGGCATTAAAAGGCTGCTTAGCGCATAAACTGTAAAATTCTGTTGTTTCATAGGAATTCAAAAGGAAGTTGTTCAAATGATGTAAGGCATTTAAACACACCCGCAAAAGGAAAGTAAACATACGCTATCATAGCGTGCAGACAACAATAAACTTTGTTTCGACACTGGCACCCGATACTTTTCCCCGGTTGATAAGAAGAATGAAACTATCCTCAAAACACGTCATAACGCTTTTTTTGTTTTTCATCATATTGTTCGGTGCCCGGATTGCCTCCGCCACTGCTTCCACCTTCCACCACACCATGCAAATCCAGTTGTTGCCGGAGTCCTCTGAAATCCGCGTCAAGGATCGGATTCAAATTCCTGAGCAGGTACATAATGTTGGCGAACCGGTGACGCTGGCGTTTTATTTGCACGCCGCGCTAACGGTCACCGGCGTGCAGGATGCGACAATCGAAGTGGATGGCGATGAGATTGCGCTGAAATCCCGCCCGATTTCGGTGCGGCAATACGCGATCACGCTGCCGCCCGGCCAACAAGCATTCACGCTGCAATACGGCGGTCAGATCCATCATGCCGTGCAGGGTCCGGGGCAGGAATATTCGCGTAGTTTCGGCTCGACGCCGGGCGTGATTTCGCCGGAAGGGGTGTTTCTGGCGAGCGCCAGCGCATGGTATCCGCAATTTGGCGATGCGCTGGTATCGTTTCATCTGGATATTCAGGTGCCTGCCGGTTGGGATGTGGTCAGTCAAGGATCGCTCGTGCGCGAGAATGGCACCACTGAAGCACAGCATATCGTTTGGGAGGAAAAACAGCCTCAGGACGATATCTACTTGATCGCCGCGAAATTCCACCGGTATACGCAATCCGCCGGCGCGGTGAATGCACTGGTGTATCTGCGCAGCGCCGATCAACCGCTTGCGCAGCGGTATTTGGACGCCACCGCGCAGTACATCGCGATGTACAACAAGCTGATCGGCCCCTACCCTTACAGCAAGTTCGCGCTGGTCGAAAATTTCTGGGAAAGCGGCTACGGCATGCCGTCGTTCACGCTACTCGGCTCCAAGGTGATCCGCCTGCCGTTTATTTTGCACTCGTCGTATCCGCATGAGATTCTGCACAATTACTGGGGCAACGGCGTCTTCGTCGATTACGCCAAAGGCAATTGGGCGGAAGGGTTGACCGCATACCTGGCCGATCATCTGGTTAACGAACAGCGTGGCAAAGGCGAGGAATATCGCCGCGATGTGCTGCAGAAATACGCGGATTTCGTCAACCACGAAAAAGATTTTCCCATCATCCGCTTCGTGTCGCGTCACAGCGCCAGCTCGGAAGCCGTCGGTTACGGCAAAACCCTGATGTTTTTCCACATGTTGCGATTGGAATTGGGTGACGATGCCTTCACCAAAGTGCTGCGGCGCTTCTATCAGCAATTCAAATTCCAGCAAGCGACGTTCGCCGACTTGCTCGCCACGTTCAACACCGTCACCGGCAAGGATTTGTCGCAGCAATTCGAGCAATGGGTGCATCGCGCCGGTGCGCCGGATCTTGTCTTGCGGAACGCCGAAACCGAACCGCACGGCGAGGGTTATAAACTCACACTAACCGTCGAGCAAACCCAAGCGGGTGAACCGTATCGCTTGCAAATACCATTAGCCATCACAGTGCACGGCGAAGATATGGCCGTCGAATCGCGCATCGGCCTCGAACAGAAAATACAAACGTTCGAGCTGGAATTCGCCAACCGGCCGGTGCGCATCGACCTCGATCCGCATTTCGACGTGTTCCGCCGCCTGGATAGCCGCGAGATTCCCTCGGCGCTGTCGCAAGGATTTGGCGCGGAAAAACCGTTGCTGATCTTACCGGCGCGGGAGCAGAAAGCCGTGCTGGAAGCCTACCGCGCATTGGCGGCCAATTGGCAGAAAACCCAGGCCAGCCCGCTAGAAATCGTCACCGACGAGCAACTAAAAACCTTGCCCGAGGATCGTACCGTCTGGATTCTTGGCTGGCAAAACCGGTTTGCGGACAACGTTCTAAAAAACCTTGCCGGGCGCGATGTCTCGTATCGATCCGGTCAATTACAGCTCAATCATAAACGCTACCCGCAGAACGGCCACGCCGTGGTGTTGAGCGCGCGGCAATCCGCCAATCCCGATAAGACGCTGCTATGGGCCGCCGCCGATACACCGCAAGCCGTGGCCGAGCTTGCCATCAAACTGCCGCACTACCGCAAATACAGCTATTTGGTGTTCAAAGGCGATGAACTGACCAATATCGACAAAGGCCAATGGCCGGTTTTGCAGTCACCGCTGTCGCAGCCGGTGTCGCAAAAAGACGGATTTACAATCGATGCCGCACACGCAGCGCATGCCGGTATCACTAAGCCGCGCCGGGCGCTGGCGGAATTGCCGCCGGTATTTTCCGAAAGCCGCATGATGGACGATATCAATCACCTGGCGCACGAATCGTACAAAGGCCGCGAACTCGGCACGCCGGAATTGGACGAAGCCGCGACTTATATCGCCAAGCAATTTCAGCAAATCGGCCTGCTGCCGGGCGGCGACAGCGGCAGTTTCTTCCAGACCTGGCAACAGGATGTCGGATTGCCGAAAGGCAACATCACCTTGCGTAACGTCGTCGGCATTCTGCCCGGCACCAACCCGCAACTCGCCGGACAAAGCCTGGTGATCGGCGCGCATTACGATCATCTCGGCACCGGCTGGCCCGACGTACGCGCCGCGCATCAAGGCAAAATCCACCACGGCGCGGACGACAACGCCAGCGGCATCGCCGTGATGCTCGAACTCGCCCGCCAGATCGTGCCGAAATGGCAACCGGAACGCACCGTCATTTTCGTCGCATTCACCGGCGAAGAAGCCAATTTGCTCGGTTCCCAACATTATGTCCGCAGCAGCGAAAAATTCCCGGTTGCAAAAATCATTGCGATGTTGAATCTGGACACCGTCGGACGGCTGGAAAACAACCCGGTCACGGTATTCGGCACCGGCACTGCGCGTGAGCTGGTGCACATCTTCCGCGGCGCGAGCTTTGTTACCGGCATTCCGGTCAACGCCGTGCAAGACGACTTCGGCTCCAGCGACCAGGCCGCGTTCATCCAGGCCGGCGTGCCCGCCGTGCAATTCTTCGCCAGCGCGCACGAGGACTACCACGCCCCCGGCGACACCGCCGATAAAATCGACACCGCCGGATTGGTCAAAGTCGCCGCGATCCTGAAAGAAGCCAGCGAATACCTCGCCAACCGTATCGAACCGCTCACGGTCACGCTATCGGCAGCGTCCGCCGAATCCACCGAACCGAGGGAAAAACGCAAAACCAGCCTCGGCACCGTGCCTGATTTCTCCTACCAAGGCGAAGGCGTGCGCATCGACAACACCCTCCCCGGCTCCCCGGCACAACAAGCCGGACTGCAACAAGGCGACATTCTGATTCAATTGGCCGGGCAACCGGTCAGCGACTTGGCATCGTATGCAGCGGTTTTGCGTGGATTGAAAGCCGGGGGGAAAGCGGAATTGCAATTTAAACGAGATGGTGAAGTTAGAATAGTCATAATTGAATTGATTAAGCGCTAATTTCTTTGTTTGCCGTATTTTCAAGAGAGAACAAAAATGCAGAATGAGAAATACTGGGAAATTATTCATTTAAGACTAAATCATGTCCAGAATCTTCAATCTGCAATGAGCGGACTTGAGATAACGGGGCTTGGAATATTTCTTGCAAAAGTAAATCCAGAAAATTTAGAAGTTTTATCATGCAATCAAACTCTTATATATGGAATTTATGGCTTATTATTATGGATGCATTTATTTACTCTATACCAATATTTTTCCGTCAAGAAGGCTCAATTGGTGCTTAATGACTGGGAAAATCAACTCAAAGAATCAATAGGCATAAGATATTTTGCTATGGGAAACATGCGACTACGCTTATATTTTATTTCTCACGCTGCACCAACCTTTATCGCTTTCTTAGCGCCATTTCTGGCGCTTGATTTAGGGCTTATTTCCTTTCAAACAACATTCAGTCTTCTTGGAATTTTTTTTATTATTACTATTCCTTTCTTTATACTTTTACAAAAAAGTTTTAACAATTACGGGACGATATGACCTGTCATTTCGAGATTCGGAAAAATCATGAAAATTCTGCCTTATATTCACAATGAGCTGACATCATCAATTATTCGTCTCTGGTTTGGGGTGTACTTCTCGTACTGCTCATCGCTCACAGCTCTTGCACGGCATTAACCCCATGCAATTCTCACGCTTTTTTCTCTTGATTTTTCTAATCCAGTCAATTCCTGCCGCCCCGGCATCAAGCACATGCCCGGAAGTCTCCGATTATGAGTGTTTGGTAAAAAATTCGATTCCGTTGTATCAAGAGAATGCTGAGCAATGGTGGAAAATTTACCATCACGCCGCAGCCAAAGCCAAGACATGCGAGCATTTCAACGACATTACGCTTTTCTTGCGACTGTGGTCTGGCAGCACTGATGGAGAAATGGCCGAGGGTCTTGCCACCGATACCGAGGAAATTCTGACCAACAACAGTCCGTGTTTTTTTGAAGGATTGTTGGGGCTATCAAAGGAAGAAATAGCTGCGTTCATTACACACTATTGCCCATTGACTGAACCGGAACCTATTGTCAAAGCATTGCAGCAAGCCATGAAAAACCCACGTTACCGGGATATAGCAGCGCAATTACTGCAAAAAACTTGCATTCAAGCCACAGATTGACAAAATTACACCCATCATCCACGGTTCACACTTACAAACCGCATGACTGCCACGATCATTCAACTTAAACGAGCACAAAAACATCACAGGGAGATTGTGTAATGCCCACTTGCTGGATCATTGCCGGTCCCAATGGCGCAGGCAAAACCACCTTCGCTCTGGAATATCTGTCCAAGGTAGCGCACTGTACGCATTTTGTTAATGCCGATCTGATCGCGGCGGGACTTTCTCCGCTGGCGCCGGAACGCGGACTGATTGCGGCAAGCCGTATTTTTCTGAACGAGATCGGAGAAAACATCAGCCGCCGCGAGAATTTTGCATTCGAAACCACGCTTTCAGGTCGTAGCTATCTACGCTTGATCAATTGACTGCAGCATGATGGTTGGCAAGTGGAGTTGATCTATCTTGCTTTGCCCAGCGCCAGAATATCGGAAATGCGTGTCGCGGAAAGGGTTGCGCATGGTGGTCACAATATCCCGTTACGCGACATCGAGCGGCGTTTCCCGCGCAGCCTGGCTAATTTGCTCCAAATATTCAGTCACAGGGTCAATCATTGCGTTTGTTTTATGAATATTGGTGAAATACCAATCCCCGTGTTTGAACAAGCAGGCAATAGCCGTGATATTCTGCATGAGGTTTATTATCAGCAGTTATTAATGGAAGTTACATAATGAAAATAACGTCAAAAGCAAAGCTCTCCGAAAAAGGCCAAGTAATCCTGGATTCGCTGCAAAAAGCTGTAACACAGGAACTTGAAAAGAAACGCCGCTTGGGTCAGTACGCGGTCGTATGGCGGGACGGCGGGCCAGTGATGATCGGCGAGGATGCACCGAAGGCATCGGAAAATCCTGCCAGTTATGAGACTGACAAAAGCTTTTAAATTACTTCGCCTTCTTCTTATACATCATCGGAGGCTCAGAACTCTTGCTAAATTTGGCGAAACATGACGCAGTCCGGTTAGCTCCACATGAGGGATCACATGAAACGAAGCGTTATTACCGTACTCTTGCTGCTTGTTGCCTTACCGGTTGCTGCCTGGCAGTACCAATCGCTTTCCGGTCAATACCGCATCGCGGGAAAAACAGTGATTGATCCGCCGCCATCCGAGGCCAAGGACACACATTTACACCTCACGTTGTCCGGCGCTGCCGCGCGAGATTTATACAACGCAATGAAAGTCGCCCCAAAACCTGACGGATGTGCCGGCAACGGGGCCATGATAAAGACCGTGGGAGCAATGCAGTGCCTTCGGTCCGAGGATGGAAAAGAGTTTGAATGTTCATTCGCAATCGACATTGCAAACCAAAAGATAACGGGAGCCAGTGCGTGCTAAGGAAACACTGATTAATTCGCCTGAGCAAGATGAGATGCAAGGCGGATAGAACGTAAGAAACGAGACATATCAATACGATAGGAGAGTTTTTGAGTACCGCCGAACGCAGCAAATCGCTTGCGCAAGCAATTAATCGGCGTTTCCCCAATAGTTTTCCGCCTGCCCCTAACCCGCAGTGAACCGGGCGCCGGAACAGTACGTTGTTGGAATTCCCTCCGCACTACGCACCTCGGCACTGGTTACTTCCAATGGCAACCCCATCGCCTCCCTGCTTTTTCCTGGTTTTTCTAATCCAGTCAGTTCCCGCCCTCCCGGCATCGAGCACATGCCCGGAAGTTTCCGATTAAGCATGGTTGGTAAAAGATTCGATGCAGGTGTATCCAGAGGATTTTGAGCCATAGTGGTAAGCCACAACCCCACCACCTACTCACACTGCTCCATTGATATTTCAGTAATGCAGATTTCTCGGGAAATCTATTCATCACATTTCACAAAGACTTTACATTGTCTCAACAATTGCGAGTGATTGTTAATTTATAGTTTCACCATCGCAGCTCTACCCAACGATCCAATGAAACTTAAACAAATTTGAAATTGAGGAGACAATCATGGCAACCATCACTTTTTTAGTTAAAGGCAACACCGCAGCAGACAAACAATCCAGAGTACGCGTCGATGTGACCGAGCGGCAGGACGGCGCACTGTGCTTTGAAGTCAAGCAGCATGGTTTTTCAATCAACCAACTGTACGGTGTTTATTTCGATGTGACTGATAAGTCTCTACTCAATACCCTCAGGGTCAACGAAGATTCCAATGTCAAGTATGTCGGCAGCGAGTCGGCTGCTGCGACAGGCACGCACGATACGGGTCATGCGGCTGCACGTTATGGCATCGGTCACAGTTTCATCCGCACTTACAATTTTATTCTGACAAGTGTCCGGCGCAAACTTACTTTAGCTGATTTCACCAACATCAAGCTCGACTGCGCCAAGGACAATACTGCATTTCAGGACGACGAAGACAGCCACCGCTGGTTGTACATGAGCTTGGCTTAACGGGGTGTTGAAAAACGTTTTCGAGGCAGCCGATGCAAGGCAAAAACAGGCGAAAAATCGCAGCTTATGCCTGATAAATTAGCGTTTTAGCCTGTTTTTAACATCGCAGCGGCAACGACGATAGTTTTTCAAGCCTGTTAAAAGCAGCGGATTATTTGAACTGAATATTTATAGAATTCAACAAGGAAGGCATTATCATGAGAGTCAACGAACCCGTAACCCAGCGCGATATGGGCATGAACAATGAAACCGAAATCATTTCAACGACCAACCTGAAGGGCATTCTGACATCCGCCAACGATGATTTCATCCGCATGAGCGGGTTTACCTGGGATGAACTGAACGGCAAGAATCATAACATCATCCGTCATCCCGACATGCCGCCTGAAGCATTTGCCAACCTGTGGGAAACTTTGAAGAGTGGCCAGCCGTGGATGGGCATCGTCAAAAACCGCAACAAGTGCGGCGACCATTACTGGGTGGATGCTTTCGCCAGCGCACAATACGAAGACGGCCAAGTGATCGGCTACCAATCGGTCCGGGTCAAAGCGAAACAAGAATGGATCGACCGTGCTGAGACGCTGTATGCCAAAATCATGTCGAAAAAAACGGATTCCGACAAACGCCGTTCGACGCTGAGCAGCGTAAAACTGACACGTTTTCCGCTGTCATTTACCACCCGGGTCGGTCTGAGCGTATCGAGCCTTTTCATCATACTGTTCACGATCCTGGCCGCCGCCGGGCAAATCGCGTGGATACCGGCATTGATCGGCGCCACCGCGGGAGCGGGGGTCAGTTATGCCACCGTATACACCCTATTGTCCGGACTGCGCAAAATGGCCGCACGTTCTGAGAAAATCGCCAACGATGCGCTGACACGTTATATCTATACCGGCAGAACCGACGAAATCGGCCAAATCGAATACGCGCTGATCTTTATGAACGCTAAACTGCGCACCGCGATCGGACGCGTCAAAGAATCATCGTCCGTACTGAATCAAGTCGCATCTGAAATCGCAACCGGCAACATGCACTTATCCGAACGCACCGAGAATCAGGCATCGAGTCTGGAAGAGACAGCATCCAGCATGGAAGAAATCACCTCCACCGTACAGCAGAATGCTGACAATGCGCACCAAGCCAATCAGTTAGCACGTGATTCGCAACGTTATGCGGAAAAAAGCGGCGCGGTGGTTAGCAGCGCCATGCATGCAATGGCTGAAATCCACGACAGCAGCAAAGAAATTGCTGAGATCATCAATGTCATCGACAGCATTGCGTTCCAGACCAATCTGTTGGCACTCAATGCCGCCGTTGAAGCGGCCCGGGCAGGTGAACAAGGACGCGGATTTGCGGTAGTCGCGAACGAAGTGCGTAACCTGGCTGGCCGCAGTGCAGATTCTGCCAAACAAATCAAAGCATTGATTAACGACAGCGTGGCCAAAGTGGAAAAGGGTACTAGCCTGGTCAACGAATCCGGTGAAGCACTCCGGATGATCACCGAGAGCGTTAAGAAAGTTTCCGATATCGTGGCCGCAATCTCCGAATCTTCCCAGGAACAAGCCAACGGCATCGGGCAAATCAACCAGGCGGTATCGCAGATCGACGAAACCACGCAGCAAAATGCCGCGCTGGTCGAAGAATCAGCCGCCGCAAGTGAAGCAATGTCACAAAAAGTCAAACTCCTTGCCGGTTTGGCGTACCAGTTCAAGCAGGAGAATGCCAATTAAATTAGAAAAGATTCAACCGGAGTGACACAGCAGGCTTTTGGCAAGACAACAACTCTTGCCAAAAGCCTGCTCATGTTGATAGAAATATCAGTCAGCGTATAAAACTGTCCAGGGTTGCGTATAAAATCACGTTGAAAAGCTCATCCCCGCGGGTTTTCAGAAATAAAACTGAAGAGAAGCTGTGCAAGCGACATCGCTATGCTCCTCGGCCAACCCGGATGCATCCGTTTGCCATGCTTTGCTCCGATCAATTTGATGGCCGGGTAGAATTTTCCATCATCTGCCGCAGTCATTAATACGAAAAATATTGAGCCACATCAAAGTACTATCAGATCTATTTGATAAAATTCTTTAACCGTAGTGCGAAATGTCACATTCGCGTGCGGTAAATTCTGTTAGGCTAGTTTCGCTGTCGTCGGCGAAGTCGGCCAGCAGCGTTTCAATCTGTCGTTTGCTCCAAATTCTGATTCTCTACAGACTGTTAACCGATAGTCTGCTCATATTATTCTGATAAGGAGAATATCATGGCCATAAAAGACAATCCCCGGTTCTACGAACTTGTCGTCATCACTGAGTTGATTGACGTTAAAAGCGATACCAAGCCCCCTGAAGTTTTTGCATATGCATTTTCTGCCGATGGCCGCATGCTGGCATCCGCGCCGGCGAAAGATGGCGGCAAAGCAGCGTTGCGCGTACCCGTAACAGCCAGTAAAGACCGGTTGCGTATCCTGGTCGGTCCGGCATCGGGTGAGAAAGACGCCGGTTACGATGATTTGATCCGCCGCGGCGCGCAGCAGCAGTTTTTGCTGGTCGATCCCAGAGCTCCGGTCAAGGAATTGGGATTCCGCGTGTTTCCGGATATTTGGCAATGCTGGTTTTTCCGCGCTTGCTTCGTGCGCGGCAAGCTGATGAAACGCATTACCGTCGGCGGTACAGCAGTCGAGTATCCGGTGTGCAATGCGACGGTCGAGGTCTTTGAGGTCGATCCGTTGCATATTCTGATTCCGAAGCTGCCGGATGCCATTATCGACCGGTTACGCGAGGTGATCGTCCGGCCGCGCCCTTGGCCGCCGGTTATCGATCTGCCGCGTCCCCCCGAGCCGTTTCCGTGGCCAGGCCCGGGTCCTGATCCGGCGCCATTTGAGCGGCGCATGATGTTGGCGGCTTCCGGCGGCATGCAGGAAGCCGCTCAGCCGGAAGACGCTGCGGATGCGTTCGATGAAATCGCCAACGCGACGGAATTGAAATACATCGCCAAAGCCGGCAGTCGGTTGCAATTCCAGCAAGCGTTGATCGATCATGCGTTCATTATCCGTCCTTTGCTTTGCCGGTTCTTTCCATTACTGGTTACCAAGCAGAAAGTCGCGACCACGACCACGGATGCCTGCGGAAAATTTCAAACGGTGTTTTTCCGCAGTTGCAACGATACCGATATTCCCGATCTCTATTTCAAAGCACGCCAGCGTTTGTTCGGTTTCCTCGACGTGACGATTTACGAACCCACGCCGGTTTCGTGCTATACCTATTGGGATTACGTCTGCGGCACCGAGGTCACGTTGTACACCAAGCATCCGCTGGCGCAAATCTGCTCGCCTTGCCCGCCGGTGATCGGCCCTGCCAATTGGGTGGCATTCCTTGCCATTGGCGCGCATGCGTTAAGTCATATTTACGGAACCGCTCCGGCTCTGCAAGCCAGCACCGACGACAGTAACCGCGGTTTGACCGATAGCGGCGCACCATGGGGCAGCTTACTGCGGCCGCGCCTGGAGTTTTCCAATGCCTTGGAAGCGCTCGGTGTTAAGTATTACCGGATTTCCTGGCGCAAGGGCGATAGCGGCGATTTCGCGCCGCTGAGCAGTGCGGTTTATCATTATTATCGTCACGATGTGAATACGCCGACCGGGCCGATGCCTGCATGGACGCCGTATCTGCTCGGGCCTAAGAACGCCGATGACGGCGCCGGCCACATGGTGCCCGATCTGTTCGAGATTCCTTATCCGTCCGTCGCGCCGGAAGGGGTTTGGGATGCGCCGCCGCATATCAGCGAGATCGTCGAGCACTTCGGCAATGCGAAATTCCCGACGCAAGAATTGGCGGCTGGCATGACGTATGACGCCAACGGCAATACCGTTGGAACCGACAACAGCGGCAAGTATCAACTCAAGGTGGATTTATTCAATGCCAACGGTCAGCTCGTCAATATCGCCGCCTTAGGCATTCAGTACGTGGTGCCGGATGTGCCCGATCTGACCGGCACGATTTATACCACCGCTGCCGCGCCGCTCGGTTTGGTGGTTGGCAATAGCATGATTGTGACGCTGCACGTCGATAACAATCACTGCTTTGCCGGTATCGATGCGCCAACCATCGGCGCTGCGGCAGCGGATCCTTGCTGCGGCGTGTTGAATTATGCCGCCAAAGATTCTGTCACGATGACATGGCAGGCGAAACATCCGCATGGATTCGCGAAATATCACTTCGGCGTGGTTCGCGGCGCTAATTCGGTGCTGCAATTGCCTTCTCCCGGCGGGTGGGATCCGGTCGGCGGCGGCTCGTTCTCAACCAGCCGCGCGGTATCGAATTTGCTGAATGACAACTTGCCACCGGGCTGCGCGATCGACGGCTGCCCGGTCGCTGGTTTCAGCGAAAATCTGTATGTCGATGCAATGGCAACCGACGGCTGGACCAGCGAACTCGGTTACGACGCCAGCGCCGTTCGTGCGTTTGTATTGTCGAGAGCCGCGGTTTAATAGAGATTGAAATACAGGAGTCGTAGCAGATTCGCTGAGTTTCTAAGCAAATTTACTACGGCTCCAAAATTTATAATGCGAGCAATCTGAGAAACCAATAGGATAAGTTTAGGCAAGCTCACACGCTTTAATCTGTGTGCGGTACAGTAGGAACCGAAGGAAGGTTAGTTGCCTCGCCACCAGGAGCGAGGCGATTTAATGAAATTTCGGGTCTTAAGAGAAATTAAACCGAAATTTAAATTGCTTAGGAAAAATACATCGATACGAAGATCAAGGCGACTGCTACTGCACCAATGATCACTAAATTAATACCTAATTTTTTAAAAGCGACAACATCCACTTCGTCTAGCATATGCATAATTTCCTCCAGTAAAAAAGTTTTAGTGGAGACTGCATTCTGAAATAAATCTAAATGGATTTTTTTGATACAGATCAATAAATATCAAATTGATTCCGATGCTTACTATTGATGCGACGATCCGGTTGCGAGTATGGGTGGAGCCGCCGGTTACTTCAAATTCCGGCTTTTTTTGATCAAGTCGTAGGCAATCTGGACTTCCTTGGCTTGTTCGGTGGCTACCGCGATCATGTCTTCCGGCACGCCCTGCCCCATCAATTTGTCCGGGTGGTATTGGCTCATTAGCTTGCGGTAGGCACGTTTGATTTCTTCATCGCTGCTGTCTTTACTGACACCCAGGGCCCGGTAGGCATCTTCCAGTGCGTTCGCGGAGCTGGCGTTGCCAGCGGCAAAGTGCATTTGATTCATCACCATGTCGAGCAATTGCTCGAATGCCGCCGGATGATAGCCCAAGCGGCCGGCGATAGCTCGCAGCAATTCTTCTTCCGCTGAATTCAAACTGCCGTCAGATAGCCCCATGATAATCAGATACACCAGCAGCATCTGCTTTAGCTCAGGCGAGTAACCGCAAGCCGCTAAAAATTCGTTGAGCTGCGGGTGGATATCGTAATCCTTGGCTGCGCCTTGCTTGAACAAAGCAATCGCTTTGAGCCGGTGTTCCTGGGTCATGCGCAGTTTTTGCATGAATTGCTCGACGTGGGAGATTTCGCTTTCGGAAACACGGCCATCCGCCTTCGCCAATTTTCCCATCAGGATGAATACGGTCTCCAGAAAGACCGATTGGCGGCGCGTCGCATTGAATGGATTCACTCCGCCAGGACCATAAGCCAGCAACCGGTCAATGAAACTGCCAGCGATCAGGCCGAGAATCAGGCCGATAAAACCCAGCACCAAAAACCCTGAAAGCGCACCCAGTAGCTTGAACATGGTTAATTCAGATGAGCGGTAAGACGATGATTGTAAATTGGATCAAAACCAAAACCCGGCTTGTGCGGCAGGTTGCCGCAGGTTCGATCACTGCGATTGTTTGGCCCATTGTTCCGGGGTCAGCGTTTTCATCGATAGCGCGTGAATATCTTGCTTCATCCGGTCTCCGAGTGATTTATAAACCAATTGATGCTGTTGAAGCATGCTTTTTCCTTGAAACTGCGCGCTGACAATCAGCGCGTGAAAATGACGGCCGTCGTCGCCTTCGACCTGTACATGGTCACACGGTAATGACGATTCGATATAGCTTTTTAAATTCTCTGCGGTCAGCATGATTGTTCTCCTTATAGATGGGTTGCAGACAAAGTGATACCCTCCGGTTAATGTCTTAATTTGTAGCCGGTTTTAAGCATCCGTATCGCCAGCAGGGAAATGGCGATCAAGCATGATGCCACAATTGCCAAACTAATATAAGGCGAGATATCGGAAATGCCCAGAAAGCCGTAACGAAAGCCGTCGATCATGTAAAAGAACGGATTGAGGTGCGACAAATATTGCCAACCGGACGGCAACGAGTGGATGGTATAAAACACGCCTGATAAAAACGTCAGCGGCATGATAATGAAATTTTGGAAAGCGGCCAATTGATCGAATTTATCCGCCCAGATTCCGGCGATCAATCCCAAAACGCCCAGAATGCCGCTGCCGAGCAGCATGAAAACGATCGACCAAACCGGCAGTAGCAATGGAATATCAAAAAATACCCAAGTAACGGTATACACCCCTAAACCAACCAGAATGCCCCTGACGACCGAAGCGAGAACATACGCCAGGAAAATCATGTGGTACGACAGTGGCGATAACAGGATAAACACGATATTGCCGCTGATTTTCGATTGAATCATGCTGGACGATGAATTGGCAAAAGCATTTTGGATGATCGCCATCATCACTAAGCCGGGAATCAGAAAATGCGTATAGGCAATGTCCGGGTACACTTCCACATGGGTTTCCAGCACGTGAAAAAATACCAGCAAATACAATAACGTCGACACCATCGGCGCCACGATGGTTTGGAAGCCGACTTTCCAGAAGCGCAGCAATTCCTTGTAAAACAATGTGAAAAATCCTGTCATTTCACTAATTCTTATTTCCTCTCATGATGTTGATAAATACATCCTCGAGATCCGGCTGTTGCAAGTGCATTTCGACGATTTCGATATCCGCGGCTCGCAATGCCGCCAAAACAGCTTCGATGTGCGCGTAATGATCAATGCGCAACTCATGGACGCCATCTTCGTGCTTCAACAATCGATCGCGTAGCTCTTGCGGCAAAGTATCCGGCGACAATCGCAGCCGCAGCGAATTGCCTGCTGTCATTTTACCAATCAGATTGTGCGTGTTATCCAGCGCGACGATGCAGCCTTGCTTCAACATCGCCACGCGATTGCACAATGTTTCCGCTTCTTCCAAATAATGCGTGGTCAATACGATGGTGTGCCCATCCCGGTTGAGCTGCTTGACGAACTCCCACAATGTCTGGCGCAATTCCACATCGACTCCGGCGGTCGGTTCGTCCAGTATGATCACCGGCGGTTTATGCACCAGCGCTTGCGCCACCAGTACGCGGCGTTTCATGCCGCCGGACAAGGCACGCATGTTGGCATTGGCTTTATCGCTCAGATCAAGGCGTTCGATGATTTCATCGACCCAGCGCCCGTTGTTGCGGATACCATAATAACCGGACTGGATCAGCAAGATTTCGCGCACCGTGAAAAACGGATCGAACACCAATTCCTGCGGCACGATGCCCAGATTCAACCGTGCTTGCTGGTAATCGGTCAATACATCACGCCCCATGACTTTCACGGCGCCGCTATCCGCCAGCGTCAACCCGGCAATGATACTGATCAGGGTGGTTTTTCCGGCGCCATTCGGACCCAGCAATGCAAAAAATTCTCCGGGATAGATGCTCAGATTCACATCGGCTAACGCATGAATCTGACCGAAATGCTTATTGACGTGCTGAACTTCCAGGGCGGGTAACATGGGACGAATCAAGCAAGAATGTACTGTTGCGGTAGCAATAACCGGATGTTACCGGATCAGGCAATGACGGGTACCGGCGTTTCGGTTGAAATCACCGGAATCAGTTCCGCAACCCCGTATAATTGAATAAGGCTTCTGAGATTCTCTGGCAAGTGAATAAACTGCAATGACCGCTTGTTTTTTTGAGCCGCGCGCAACCACTCCAGCAGCATGCTGATAATCGTGGAATCGACGTCGGTTACATTTGCCAAATCGACCGTCAGGGATTGACTGTCAAACAATGCAATCCCCCGGCGAGTAAGATCCGCGACATGATCGATCGTTACCGGCCCTTGCAATACAATGCGGCCGCCTTCGCGCAAAATAGCAGGAGCCGGGATTTTCGAATCGTTCATCGATGTGAATTTATTTTTTGCCTTCCAGCGACTTGTTCTTATCGGAAAGCGCCTTTAACAACCCTTCAACACCGCCCTTGCGAACCTGGCTATTAAACGTGCCGCGATAATTGGTTACCAGACTGACGCCGGCAACCGTTACATCGTACACTTTCCAGCCATCAGGCTTTTTCTCCATGCTGTAATCGATTGGTACCGGCTCTTTGCCATTCCCTTGAATAACCACCGTGCGTACCATCGTTTCGGTTTTATCGCCTAATGCCGGCAATGGTTTGACTTTGATGATTTCATCTGAATAGCTCGTCAATGCATTGGAATAAGTGCGCACCAGCAACGTGCGGAATTCATCCACCAGTTTGTTTTGCTGTTCGGGCACGGCCTTGGTCCAGTGCTGCCCCATCGCCAGTTGCGTCATGCGCGTAAAATTGAAATGCGGCAGAATCTTGGTCTCGATCAGATCGAGCATTTTTTCTTTGTTGCCATTTTTCAGATCCGCATCTTTATTAATGATATCGATAACTTCTTTCACCGTTTGATCGACAAGCCTATCCGGCGCCATTTCCATCGACCATACCGGAGAAATCAGCAGGCACGAAAAAATCAACCCAATAACTCCAATTATTCTTTTCATTGTCCCCTCACCAAGTTATAAATTGTTTGCAATACTAAACCAATCAGAATGAAAATAACAAATATCCGTTCGCTTGCCGGATCATCAAAATGAATCGTCTTCCGCTGCTTTGTTAAATAGAAAACGTCCGATTAATTCCTCAAGCACCATGGCCGAGTTGGTTTTCATGATTTTATCACCTTCTTGGAGCATCGCTTCATCACCGCCCGCTGCCAGGCCAATATACTGTTCCCCCAGCAGCCCCGAGGTCAAAATGCTGGCAAAGGTATCTTTGGGAAATTGAAAGCGGCTATCCATGCTCATGGTCACGACCGCATCGTATGTTTGCGTGCTGAACTGAATATCGGTGACACGTCCGACCACAACTCCGGCGCTTTTAACCGGCGCGCGCACTTTCAGGCCGCCGATGTTTTCAAAATTTCCGGAAATCGTATAACTGTGCGAGGGATTATAAACATTCAGATTACCGACTTTAAGGCTCAAGATCATCAGTGCGACGATGCCCATCACGACAAACAACCCCACCCACAAATCCATTGTTGTCCGCTGCATTAACTAACTCCTCTAAACATGAAAGCGGTCAATATAAAATCCAGTCCTAAAATTACCAATGACGAAGTCACCACCGTACGCGTAGTGGCTCCCGATACGCCTTCCGCCGTCGGCGGCGCATCATAACCCTCGAATACCGCGATGGCTGTCACCGCAACACCGAAAAAACAGCTTTTAATAAAACCGTTAAGAATATCGATGCGAAAATCGACTGCGCTTTGCATTTGCGACCAATACGAACCTTCATCGACACCGATGAAAACGACAGTGACCAAATAACCGCCGTAAACCCCCATCACTGAAAAAATAGCCGCCAGAAACGGCATCGAAATCACGCCTGCCCAGAACCGCGGCGCAACCACCCGAGCAACCGGATCGACCGCCATCATGCCCATCGCGGCCAACTGCTCGGTGGCTTTCATTAGACCGACCTCGGCAGTGATCGCAGAACCCGCACGGCTGGCAAATAGCAATGCGGCCACTACCGGCCCCAGCTCCCGCACCAGCGATAACGCTACCAAGGTACCGACCGCGGATTCCGAGCCGTACTTCTGCAACGTCTCGTACCCTTGCAGCCCCAATACCATGCCGACAAACAAACCGGATACCACGATAATGATGAGCGATAACACCCCGGTAAAATACAACTCCCGGATCACCAAATTGAAGCGGCGGAAACTGGTGCCGGATTTGAGCAGCACCAGCAAGAAAAAACGGCTGGCAACACCAAGTCGCCAGATGCTTTCGATGGTCCGATGGCCAATATTGCGGATACCGGTGACAATCCGTCTAGGCAAGAGCACTCTCCAGATTCAAGTCTTTCCGGTAAGATTGCGCCGGATAATGAAACGGCACCGGCCCGTCTTCCTCGCCGTGCACAAACTGATGCACAAACGGCGCCACCGATTCGCGCACTTCCTCTGGCGTGCCTTCGGCTGCGATCACACCATCCGCAATGAAGTAGACATAATCCACGATTTTTAACGATTCCTGCACATCGTGCGTCACTACAATCGAAGTCATCCCCAGCGCGTCGGTCAAACGGCGAATCAGGTTACCGATCACGCTCAATGAGATCGGATCCAGTCCGGTAAACGGTTCATCGTACATGATCAGCATCGGATCCAGCGCGATCGAACGCGCCAGCGCTACCCGCCGCGCCATGCCGCCCGACAATTCATTCGGCATTAAATGGTGCGCGCCGCGCAAACCGACTGCGTTCAATTTCATCAATACCAAATCGCGAATCATCGATTCTGGTAAATCGGTATGTTCACGCATCTGGAAAGCAACATTATCGAATACCGACAAATCGGTAAACAGCGCGCCAAACTGAAACAACATCCCCATCTTGCGGCGCAGTTTAAACAGCGCATCACGGTCCAGTTCGTGCACCACCTGACCGGCAAATTTGACATACCCCGACGACGGTTGCATCACCCCGCCAATCAATCGCAACAGAGTCGTTTTCCCCGATCCGCTGCCGCCCATGATGGCAACCACTTGACCGCGCTTCATGGTCATATTGATGCCTTTTAGAATTGCGCGGGTATTGTAGGAGAAATTCAACCCGTTGATCTCGATTAAATTTTCAGATGCCATGATGCTGCACAGTAAAATGGATTTTTCCCGGAAGATGCGTAAGAATAAAACGATTATTTACTTAGAATTAATGATTAGTCGTGAAAGGTTTTATCAGGCTTGGCATAAAATACACTTAATGCTGCTAATGCCAATTTTAATCCAGTTTCAGTCCGGATATCGCGGTATATTCACCTTTCGGGTAATTTTTGTGTTTTTTGCTTCAATTGTTGTAAATATATCCTCAGATCTTTTTTGATCTCCGGCGCCAGCATGTATAAACCGATGATATTCGGGACCGCCATCGCAAATACCATCGCGTCGGTAAACAGAATAATATTCGACAACTGCGCCGAGGCCCCGATGATAATAAACATGCAGAACAATAGCTTGTAAATCCATTCAATGGCCATCCGCTCACCGAACAAATAGGTGGTGCAAACCAGGCCGTAATAAGACCACGAAATCATAGTCGAATAGGCAAAAAGAAACACGGTTAGCGACAACACGTAAGGGAACCAGGAAATACCGGAGGCAAAGGCGCGGGAAGTCAATTCCACACCTTCGATGCCGCTGCCTTCGACATAAGAACCGGAAATGACAATTACCAACGCTGTGACCATGCAAATAATCACAGTGTCGATAAACGGCCCCAGCATACCCACCATGCCTTGACTGACCGGTTCGTGCGTTTTTACCGCGCAATGCGCAATGGCCGAGGATCCGAGTCCCGCTTCATTGGAAAATGTGGCGCGCTGCACGCCCATCAATAAGGCTCCCATTAAGGCGCCTAATCCGGCTTCGGGATAAAGTGCCATTTCAACAATGGTGCTTAATGCGCCGGGAATGGCTTCATAGTGGACGCTTATCACAATGATTCCAGCCACAATGTATATGACGGCCATGATAGGAACAACACGCCCTGCTACCGCGGCTATCCAGCGAATCCCGCCAATGATCACCATTCCGACCAGAATAGCCATGAACAAACCGAACAACCAGCCTCTATCGGCTAAAAATCCGGCATCGCCGCCAGTCACAATCAGTGCTTGCTGATACGCTTGATTTGCCTGGAATAAGCCACCGGCTCCGATCGTGCCGCCAACGCAACACAGCGCGAACAATCCGGCCATGAATTTACCCATTTGCGGTTTTTTGCGACGCTCAAAAGCACTGTATAAATAGTGCATGGGGCCGCCGGAAATCATATTCCTGTTATCGCACTGACGATATTTAATACCGAGCGTGACCTCGACAAATTTGGTCGACATGCTAAAAATGCCCATCGCCGCCATCCAAAATGCGGCGCCAGGCCCACCAACGGAGACAGCCACCGCCACACCAGCAATATTGCCCAAACCAACCGTCGCCGACAGAGAAGTCATCAATGCTTGAAACCGGCTGATATGACCGGTTGAGTCCCCGTTATCGTGTTTTCCCCGCAATACCGCAATGGCATGACCAAAATAGCGGATGTTAATGAACCCCAGGTAGAAGGTAAAAAACACCGCGGCGACCACCAGCCAGATCAAGATCAGTTTGATTTCAAGATCCAATAGCCGAATGCTGTAAAAAATTACGGAAGCGACTGCATTCGAAACGGGTTCAAATGCAGCATCAATTAACTTATCAATTTCCATGGGTTAAAGCAGTCTCCTATTACAAAAACCGCCAGTGTTTCGGCATGTTTCATGCAATAATTTATGCAACCGGATTGCGTTCAAAGACGATTAAGGTTATGGAATAAGGATCACAATACTGTTTAATCCTATTAATTCTGGTCTTCATTTAGCTGATAGTATTTCATTTCTGCTTACCTCAAATTTCTGACCATGCCGCAACCACTCAACAGCAAATTTTTTCATTTTGCCATAATTCCGGATGATGCGCATTCCAAGCATACCGCGATTGAACGGGATTATCATGCGACCTTCAATCCGGCAGAGGCGCTTGCGTGAGCATTTTTAGCAAATTCGTTTGGTTTCAATGCATCATCCTCGCATGGATGCCGGCATCACTCAATGCAAGCGAAATTTACCGCAGTATCGACAGTCAAGGACGCGTCACCTACTCGGACCAGCCCTCAGACGGCGCACAGCAACTCACGATTACCAGCCAGCCGAGCCGTCATTTATACAACGTTGCCAGAGTTTACGACGGCGACACCATCATCCTGGAAGATAAAAAACAAGTCCGTTTACTCGGCATCAATACTCCGGAAATTCAAAGCCGCGTGCGCGATCAGGAACCCGGCGGCGATGAAGCCAAGCAATGGTTGCAAAAACAATTACAGGATAAAAAAGTCTATTTGGAATTTGATGAAGTGCGGCGCGATAAATATAAGCGTTTGCTCGCACATGTGTTTACCCCGGATGGCAAACATCTGAATTTGATGCTGCTGGAAAATGGCTTGGCGGTGGTCAGCATCATTCCACCGAATGGCCGCTACTCCGAGCAATTGATACGCGCGCAGCAGAAAGCCGAAAAGCAGAAATTGGGTATCTGGTCGATGCCGGAGTATCAACCCCGTCCGATCACGGAAATCGCCAATCATAGCAAGGGTTGGCAGCGATTTACCGGCATCCCCGCGCGCATCAAGAAAAACCGTAAATACACGCGATTGATATTCGACGACAAGACCGACATTCGTGTTTCCAACGCCAATCTCGATCTATTCCCGCCGCTGGATAGCTACACCGAAAAATTGCTGGAGATTCGCGGCTGGGTATCGCGAAAAAAAGACAATTACACAATGCTGATACAACACCCGAGCGCATTAGTACCGCAATAAGCCTGTAGTATACTGCTGTTACCTCGCCTCTCTTGTTTGCAAGTTGATTGTTTACGAAACTTTTATCATTGCTTTCGGATCAATCACAGCAATTTACCCTCAAAAAAAAATCCGACGCCTATGCAGAATGAAAATTTAACTGCGGCCACTGACAATAATCCACCCGCATGGCACCATACCCCGATCAGCCAACTGCTGGAATTTCTCAACACAATGCCATCGGGCTTAAGCGATCAGGAAGCCGAGTCTCGCATGCGCACCTATGGCGCCAACCGGCTGCCGGATCCTCCCAAACGCAGCGCCTTCGCCCGATTTCTATCGCAATTCAACAATATTCTGATTTATGTCTTGCTCGGTTGCGCATTCATTACCTTATTGCTGGCGCACTGGGCGGATACTGCAGTGATTTTGGCGGTGGTATTCGCCAATGCCATCATCGGCTTTGTGCAGGAAGGCAAAGCGGAAAAAGCTATGGACGCTATCCGACAAATGCTGGCGCCGACTGCAGCCGTGCTGCGCAATGGCGTGCGCCGCAGTATCGCCGGAGAAAAACTGGTGCCCGGTGATATCGTAATACTGGAAGCCGGTGACAAAGTGCCTGCCGATATGCGATTGCTGAAAGCGCATGGACTCCAATTGCAAGAAGCGATCCTCACCGGTGAATCCATGCCGGTGCAAAAACAAGTCCCGGTAGCTCCCAGTAATGCGCTGCTTGGAGATCGCACTTGCATGGTGTATTCGGGTACCTTGGTAACCTCCGGACAAGGCACAGGAATCGTAGTCGCTACCGGCGCTGCGACTGAAATCGGCCGCATCAGCAATTTGTTAGCGGAAGTGGAAATCTTAACTACGCCGTTGGTTAAACAGATGAGCGTGTTTTCCCAATGGATCACCGTTTTTATCTTAGTTATTGCGGCTTTCTTGCTCACGTATGGCTATTTTTCCGAACATCATGAATTTTCGGAACTATTCATGGCCGTGGTGGGTTTGTCGGTCGCAGCCATTCCCGAGGGTTTGCCTGCAGTATTGACGATTACGCTGGCGGTCGGCGTGCAATCGATGGCTAAACGCAATGCCATTGTACGGCGCTTGCCTGCAATAGAAACCATTGGTTCGGTATCGGTTATCTGTACCGATAAGACCGGCACTTTGACCCGCAATGAAATGATGGTCGCATCGGTGCTGACCCATCAGCATCTGTTCACGCTGCTCGGCAACGGTTATGAGCCGCAAGGCGCTTTGTTGCTGGAAAACACCGAAGTCTCACCAGACGAATACGCTGTTCTGGATGAACTCGCCCGTGCTGCCTCGTTATGCAACGATGCATCGCTGCACAATCTTCACGGCACTTGGACTGTCGAAGGCGATCCTATGGAAGGTGCTTTGCTGGCTTTTGCCAGCAAGCTCGGCATCGATCTCCATCAAGAACAAGTAAATTGGGTTCGTACCGATGCAATTCCATTCGACGCCAAACATCGTTTCATGGCAACCCTGAATCATGATCACGAGCGCCATGCCTGCATTTTTGCAAAAGGCGCACCCGAACAAATTCTCGCTATGTGTTCGCAACAAAATGCAAGTCACGGTACCGAACCGCTGAATAAAGATTATTGGCTGAAGCAAGCCGACAAAATCGCCGCGCTTGGTCAACGGGTATTGGCATTCGCTGCCAAGACAATCAAGCCGGAACACACCATTCTTGAGTTTTCCGATACTGAAAGCGATTTCGTGTTATTCGGGATGACAGGTATGATCGATCCGCCTCGCGCCGAAGCGATCACTGCCGTTGCGGATTGCCATGCCGCAGGCATTCGCGTCAAGATGATCACCGGCGATCACGCAAAAACAGCCGCCGCCATTGGCCACCAAATCGGGTTGCAAAACCCGGTAACGGTTTTGACCGGTGCAGACTTGGATAAAATGAGCGATGATGCATTAAAAGCCGCAGTCATGACTTGCGATATTTTTGCTCGCACCAGTCCGGAACACAAATTGCGCTTGGTAATGGCGTTACAATCGCATGGCTTGTCTGTCGCCATGACCGGCGACGGCGTTAACGATGCGCCAGCGCTCAAACGCGCCGATGCGGGTATTGCAATGGGCAAAAAAGGCAGCGAGGCTGCCAAGGAAGCTGCCGAACTGGTGTTGGTTGACGACAATTTCGCTTCTATCGCCAATGCAGTGCGGGAAGGCCGGACTGTTTACGACAATATCAGGAAAGTCATCACTTGGACCCTGCCAACCAATGCCGGAGAAGCAATGACCGTCATTGTCGCGTTGCTCTTCGGTATGGTATTACCGATCACGCCTATTCAGATTTTATGGATTAATTTGATCACTGCGGTGACTTTAGGCATCGCGTTGGCTTTTGAACCGACAGAAGAAAATACCATGCGTCGTCCGCCGCGCGCGCGGGCAGAACCGCTGCTCAGCGGTGAACTGATATGGCAAATTGTCATGGTCTCGTTTTTGTTCCTTTGCAGCGTTTATGGCATCTTCTCGTACGCCATCGCGCAGGGACATCCGATCGAACTGGCGCGGACACTCGCTGTAAATACGATCGTGGTATTGGAAATTTTCTATTTATTTTTTATTCGCAACATCTACGGTACTTCGTTCACCTGGAAAGCCATTCGCGGCACCAAAGTCATATGGCTTACGCTTGCAATCGTCACGATCGGGCAATTAGCCATCACCTACCTGCCGCCACTGCAAACCATTTTCGGCACGACCGCGGTACCGCTTCTCGATGGATTGTTGGTGATTGGCTGCGGCATTGCGTTATTTGTCATTATCGAAATCGAAAAACAAATCCGCTTGCGTGTTAAGGCACGAAAATCTTGAGATTTTAAGCAGTGTCAAGAATGACTAACCGGAGCCTGTTTAAATAACCAAGTCATGAGTATCTACTAAAGTGCGGCACGTACTGCCAGAGCTTTTTCAATTGTTTCAACCCAGGCTAATAACTCTCCCCGCTTTCTCCAGGTATCCATCAACAATCGCAAGTTCCTTGCAGTCGTTTCAGGTTCCCATGGTTCCCGGACAGCAGCGAGTGCGGAACTCAGTGCATCGGCTGCACTTTCTTCATCTTTTGCTAGCACCGCGAGTTCTAAGCATGTTGCATAATCCCAGTAATCCGGTTTTCCCGAAACGATACGCCGTTCGACTGCATAGGCCACCACTGGCAATATCTTTAAGCGTCTCGGATCAGGCGGTTCCGCGAGTTCCATCAGCGTAACCGCATTGATACCAGGATAAGCATCGCGCCAATCCGCTTCAAAACCTTTTAGATAGGCGTCAATCGCCCTTCGAAGCAGTCCTCTGGCGAGAAATTCGTCACCATTTTTACAAGCATTATCCCAACGATCTTTATACACCCTTCCGAGTATGCCGTAGGTTTCGCTGCTTGGACCACGTTTGGCGATGACATCTAATAACACTTTTTCAGCTTCATCGCTGCGTCCGGCACGATTCAAAGCCAAGCCCAATTGTTCTTGCACCATCACGGTGGCTGCTAGTGGTGGAGACATTTTTGCCACCAAATCGATCATTTCCTGCCATCCCCGTACCGCACGATACGATAAAAACAAATCAATCACCACGCCGGATTCTATATCCGCCATTTTTGCATTTTGTGCAAGATCGCGCTCAACCGCACTAACGGCTTCGAATCCTTGCTTACGAGCGTTTGCCAACGTTTGTTTGATTCGCTCCGAATAATTCACTCGTTCACGGAACACATCTGTTTTTAACCGTTTAATATCGGGAAACCCCTCTACTAACTGGAATACCGGACTATCGGCAAGCTGCTGACGTGCTTCCTGGAGCTGGGTTGTCAAACTCGCAACAGCAATTTCAGGATCTTTAGGTTTACCGTCAGTGCCAAGATCATAGAGAAAACTGCGCAGTGGCGCCACATCAAATGGAAGCTGACCGGTATCCTTCGCAAACAGCAGCAGGGTCGAAGATGAGCGAACTGCATGGCGCAAACCCAATTCATAAAACACATTCGCATTGGCCGTGGTTAAATCGGCAATGGCATATTCACATAAAATCAGGCGTTCGAACATCGGCTTGTGAATAATCCCACCCGCCATTTCCTCATCGGCCCGTAATGGATCAAGTCCCGCAGCACGAATAGCCGGAGCAATTAATTCATGGTAAACCGCATCGAAATCAACCAGAATGCCGGAAATTGCGGGTTTTTTACCAAACGGCATGAGCACGAAACAAAGTGGCTTCATTCGGAATCCTCGTTACGAAAAAGCTTTGTCAATTTTCGACGTAATAAATTGTCGCCAACCTCGCGGCTTAGATAAATTGCCTGTTGATACATCGATTCAATTTCTCTGGGCTCTGCACCCTGTTCAGGAGCAATAGCTTGTTGGTAGCGCGCATATGCGGCATCCGGCTGATTCAAGTGTATCAACGCTTCACCCTCAGTTGCCAAACGCCATTTGCGATCACTGGCTAGCTCACCAGCTTGCGCTTTCTGACAATACGCCAGGACATCGCGTGCCGTAGCTTGAGCGGTTGCGAGTTGACGATCTGCAAACAATTGAAAGAAAGCGACATTAATTCCATGATAATAAGCTTGAGAATAATCCTGTTGCGCAAGTGCGCGCTCAAGCGCTTTTCCATAAAGCTGACGAGCCATCTCACCATCTTTCTCTATCCGGTTAAGCAACCAGCGCCGCTTTAACCGTCCGGCTAATACACCCATCGGATCAGTATCGGACGTACCACGCTGCTGTAACAGAGAAATCGCATCATCACGGCGACCCACACCTTCAAGACCCAAAGCCAACTGCACAATTCCTTCTTTATCCAATTCGCTCACTCTAGCTTCAAGTAAATCCACAGCACGTTGAAAATCCCTCGATTCAATCGCCACTCGTGCCGAATTCCAGACTTCGGTTGAAGGTGCATGGCCGATTAATCGATTCACAACCAACTGTACGCTCTCAGATTCCGGTGAAGTTGGTTTGACGATTTTGAGATGATCTCCAGGAACCACAAAACGACAGCTTGGATAAGCTTCTTCTGGAAACGGCCCTAGTGAAGATTCGTAGGGCACAAATTCATCTAGTGAACCACCCACTGCAGAAAAAACAAATGGCAGCAACTGACCGCGTACTCTGCTGAAACGAGTATCCCAATCTTCCCTAAGCTTACGAATAAAGACGCCATCTCTGGCCATATCACGCAATTGCGGTTTTAACCAGCGTGTAATATAAGCTGACTTGAGCCCGCCACTGGGAGTACCGAATAGAAAAACATGGCTTATCTTATCTCGTAAATCGGCACTGTCGAGCAAAGCTCGCTGCGTTACCAATCCACCCATGCTATGAGCAACCAGCGCCAAACTTTTATAACCTCTGATTGCCCCGACCTGCACATCTGTCGATAATTTGACGGCCACTTCTTGGAGATCCGGATCTGCTGTCCATAACTTACCGACATCAACCCGCAAATGCGTATCGTAACCGAGCGAGTAGATATTCCAACCGCTCAACCGGCTATCATCCACCAAGTACCGTGGAAAATTCTGCCAAGTTTCCAGGTAATTCCCACCAAAACCATGAATAAACACAACAGCTGCTTGATTTCCAGCGGTAGTTCTAATGGGTTTTAGGGTACTCATCCCACACTCCTTTTCAAGTGATTGTTTTCTGATAAATCCTGGTGGATTTCGAGTTTCTGATCGCTTTCGTCAATTAAAAATGTTTGCCATAGGTAAGTATACTATTGATCATAAATCATATTACGACACTCGGAGCAATAACCATTTCGTATAACTACATCTTGCTATTTTTAAAAATAAGATATTGGATATTCCCATCATATCCCAGATAGGGAACGACAGTAGTGCTACAGCAGTAGTAATGCACTGAAAGCCGTTCTAATTTACAATTTGCATAAAATAAAGCACCCCGCCGCAAGCGGCGAGGTATTAAATGCGCTCTTCAGGCTGCTGGTTTTCAACCAGCTTACGCCCCAAGGGGCGAGGAATTAAACCCGAAGAGATTAAAATAGTGGAGTATTCGAATGTCCTATAACGCATTTATTTCCTATAGTCATGCAGCAGATGGAAAGTTAGCACCAACATTGCAGCATGCTTTGCATCGTATCGCAAAACCATGGTACAAAATTCGTGCATTACATATTTTTCGCGACCAAACCAATCTCTCAGTTGCACCAGAACTGTGGCAATCGATTCTAAATGCATTAAGTGATTCGCAGTATTTCATACTGCTTGCTTCACCTGAAGCAGCTGGATCTAAATGGGTGCAACAAGAAGTCGATTATTGGTTGACTAGCAAATCAAAGGCCACACTTTTAATTGCCTTAACAGAAGGCAACATAGCGTGGGATAGCGAAACAAACGACTTTGATTGGAATTTGACGACTGCGCTGCCGCAAAAGCTAAAAAATGTTTTTACTGCTGAGCCTTTCTATATTGATCTCCGGCAACAAAAAAAAGAAAGCCAATTATCGTTAAGTGATCCATTATTTTTAGATGCAGCTGCAACAATCGCAGCAACACTACATGGTGTTTCAAAAGATCAGCTTGTAGGAGAAGACTTAAAGCAACATCGAATAACTAAGTGGCTGACAAGATCAGTAGCTACTTTACTGGTTGGATTATCGATCGCAACCTCTCTGGGTTTTCTTACAGCAAAGAAACAGAGAAATGCAGCATTAGTAGAAAAATTTTATGTCCAAGCCGAATCTGCAATCCAAAATCCCGGAGACATGAATGGCGATCCAGTTCATGCCCATTTGCTAGCAGCGCAAGCCTACCGATTACAGCCTGACAATCCTACGGCTTACAAAGCCCTCTTATCGACACTGCTATCATCTCATACACATCAAAACTTGATCGGCCACCAGAAAGATATTAAGAAAATCGCTTACAGTCCGGATGGAAACTACTTAGCAAGTATAAGCGATGAAGGTTTGATTGTATGGAATACACACAGCAGTAGAGTAACTAAAAAATTTTTAAGCTTCTTGGGCAATGAATTAAGTGCTGTTGCCTTCAGTCAGGATGGTCAACAAGTTGTTACCGGAAATAAGAGCGGTGATCTAATTTTTTGGGAAGTTGCCAATGGCAACCAGCTTGCATTAATACCAGCAAGTGACACTATTGGCGACGAAAAGATCTCCGGAATGGTCACAAGCATCTCGTTTAGCACAGATGGTAAACAATTATTAACCGCACACGAGGGCGGAATGTTAAAGATTTTAAATCTGGCTACGAAAGAAAAAATAAAAATTTGGCGTAGCCATGAAGGTGGACTAATCGAAGCACATTTCCACCCAATAAATAACAAATCAATCCTCAGCTACCGCATCGATAGCCAAGGCGAAGATCTTTATATGAAATTATGGAGTCAGGATAATTTTAAAGAAGTAAAAAAATGGAAGATTACCGTCGGATCGGATGAAGGGATAACACACGAGCCAACAGTCATTAGTCCTAATGGTAAACATATCCTCAGCAAATACTTGTTAGATTTAATGCTCTGGAATACGGATAGTGATGAGAATCTTAAAGAAAGATTGGCATTAAAAAGAGGAGAATATTTGCTTAATGATATTGGTAACAGGTTATTTTCATTCAATTTTAATGGACAACAATTTGCCACCTATAAAGTGGATATAACAAGCAGTATTGTAAATATCTGGAATTTTAATGAGAGCAAAACAAAGGATAATGCAATCACTTTAAAAGCAAAATGGAATGATATCAGAGGCCTACGAAGCTTGGTGTTTAATCCCAGTGGCACACAAATCGCAGGGGGCGGAGCAGGAGGTAACCTAGTGGTATGGAATATTTCGGCAGGTGATCGACTCTCACAGCCATGGCTAGAATTAAACGAAACTGGCATGAATGGTTTCGGAGGTTTTGCTTTCAGTGGCGATGAAATGCGATTCGTTATTAATTGGGATTCTTCCGGAGCCAAGGTTTTTGATTTTGATAATAATCAAAAGAAATTTGCTTTAACTAAAGAAATACGAAGCAACGACATTGCAGTAACGAGCATCGCTTTAAGCCGAGACGGTAAACGATTACTGTTAGGAGGCAATGATGATAATGGCTTAGCTTTAGAAATATGGTCTCTTACCTCAGATCAGCAAAATGATCCTCCAATAAAAATTCTCGCCCCTGGTCATACAACTCCAAAGCATGTAGTTTTTAGTGAAGCTGAAAGAAAAATATATGCCGTTACAGCAAATGGAAGATTACTTTCTTGGCTGGGAGATTCATATCAAGAAATACCACTCATAGGAAACAATGATGATCAAATTAACCAGGCGGCTTTTAGTCCTGATAGGAAAGTTCTCATGACGACAAGTAATAATCACAGCGGTATCAGGTTATGGGAAACTACGACAGGAGAATGCTATAAAGGCTCTACTGGGAATTGTCGGATTCAACTTGGTCACGAAGAAAGTAACATTGAGGGTATCGCCTTTAGTCCAGATGGAAAATTAGCTGTTAGCGCTAGCTTAATTTCTCTTTGGGTTTTATGGGATGTAACAACTGGTGAAGTAATTGCCAGGAAAGAAATTAGCGATCCAGATTATGAGCAAAGGTTTGGGCAAATACACTTCCGCTTCGATAATAAGATTTTATTTCATTCGTGGAATCATAAGGATGATAATCGGTGGATATTATGGGATGTTAATCCAAAAAATCTTATTGAACATGCCTGCGAAGTAGCCGGACGTTCGTTTACTACGAACGAATGGACTCGGTTTGTTGGCGACGATTTTCTGGATTATGAAGAAAGGGCTTGCAAAACTAATAAGTCCTAGCTTTTGGCGGAAATGATTCTACTGTAATCGGTTTCAACCGAACCGGCTTATAATCCAGGCGATTGTCTGCGCTGAAAAACAGCGTGTGTTTTAACCATTTGACGTCGTCACGTTCGGGGAAATCGTCGCGGGCATGAGCGCCGCGGCTTTCGCGGCGGGCTTCAGCGGAGATCATGGTAGCAGTCGCGACTTCTTTCAGATTATCGAGTTCTAGCGCTTCGATGCGAGCGGTGTTGAAAACTTTGCTTTTATCCTTGATCTCTGTTTGTCCAACGCGTTTGCCCACTTCCAGGATTTTCTCGACGCCTTGCATCAGCATATCTTCGAAACGGAACACGCCGCAATAGGTCTGCATGGTTTTAGCCAGCGCAGCATGCACTTGCGAGACATTTTCGCCGTCTTTCTGAGTTTCCAGCCGTGCCAGTCGCGCCAAGGTTTTATCCGCAGCATTGTCCGGCAACGGCTTATGATGCGGATTTGTTTTCAGATCTTCGAGAATTTGATGTGCCGCTGCGCGACCAAAAACCACCAGATCGAGAAGCGAATTGGTTCCCAGCCGGTTGGCGCCATGCACCGATACGCACGCGCATTCACCGACAGCATAGAAGCCGGAAACGATCTCTTCCGGACCGGTTTTATACGGTGCAACTACTTGCCCGAAATAATTAGTCGGAATGCCACCCATCATGTAATGCGCCGTCGGTACCACCGGAATCGGTTCATTGATCGGATCGACATGCGCGAATTTCATCGCCAGTTCACGGATACCGGGCAGCCGCGTCTTGATGATTTCCGCGCCGAGATGATCGAGTTTCAGCAACAAGTGGTCGCTTTCGTCGCCGCAGCCGCGGCCATCTTTAATTTCCGTCGTCATCGCCCGGGATACCACATCGCGGCTCGCCAAGTCCTTGGCATTCGGCGCATAACGCTCCATAAAACGCTCACCGTTGCGATTCAGCAAATAGCCGCCCTCACCGCGCACCGCTTCGCTGATCAATACACCGACACCGTACACGCCAGTCGGGTGAAATTGCCAGAACTCCATGTCTTCCAACGGAATCCCGGCGCGCGCCGCCATCCCCAGTCCATCGCCGGTGTTGATCAAAGCATTGGTGCTGGCTTGAAAAATGCGCCCGCCACCACCGGTTGCGAATAAGGTGGCTCGTGCCTGCAGGATCGATACTTCGCCGGTTTCCATTTCCAGCGCAATTACGCCGAGCACGTCACCCTGCTCATCGCGAATCAGATCCAACGCCATCCATTCGACAAAAAACTGTGTATTGGCGCTGACATTACGTTGATACAGCGTGTGTAATAGCGCGTGACCGGTACGGTCTGCCGCCGCGCACGAGCGCGTGGCTTGCGCCCCACCGAAATTTTGCGATTGTCCGCCGAACGGGCGCTGGTAAATTTTACCGTTCTCCAGGCGATCGAACGGCATGCCAAAATGTTCCAGTTCGTAGACCACTTCATTGGCCTGGCGGCACATGAATTCGATGGCATCCTGATCGCCGAGATAATCCGAGCCTTTGACGGTGTCGTACATGTGCCAATGCCAATTGTCTTCGGTGACATTGCCCAGCGACGCGGCAATACCGCCTTGTGCCGATACTGTGTGCGAACGTGTAGGAAAAACTTTGGAGAGTACTGCGACTTTTAACCCCGCCTCGGATAGTTGCAACGCCGCACGCATGCCGGCGCCACCCGCACCGACAATGACTACATCGAATTTTCTTTTGGTTATCGCCACATTAACCCCATAAAATATCCGCCACCCACACCAGATAAAACAACAACGCGGTAATCACTGCGATTTGCACGGGCAAGCGGATTGCTACCGGGTGCACGTAGTCCATCAGGATATTGCGCATACCGATCCATGCATGCCAAAACAAACAAATGAAAAACACCAAGGTCGCAATGCGCACTCCTTGATGACCGGACAATGCTTTCCAGGCAGCGTAATCTTGCGGTGCGGCAACACATAAAACGATTGCAAATCCAATCAGATAAAGCGTCATCAGCACCGCCGTGACGCGTTGCGTCAACCAATCCTTCAAACCGTAATGCGCGCCGGTGACTGCCAATTTAGACGGTCTTACCATAACAGCACTCCCGCTAAAACCGTCAACGAAAATCCGGAAATCAGAACCACAATACCGCCCACTCGCGCATGCGGCAATGCAACACCGATATGCAAATCCAGCAATACATGGCGGATACCGGCGCATAGATGGTGCAAAAAGAACCACAGCGATAGCAACAGTAGCCCCTTGACTGCAGGCATTTGCCAATAACCGATTAATATTTCGTAACTTTCCGGCGATTGCAACAATAGCTGCAGGCCGCACAATACCAGGGGTATACCGGGAAAAAACAACAAAGCGCCGCTGATTCGATGCAGTATGGAAACCACCGCAGGTAACGGCTGCTTGATCTTGAACAGATTCAGATGCTTGGGACGTCTAGGGTGTATTTTCGCTTCCATGCGGGAAATTCTAACGTAGAAAATTCAGTCACCAACCTTACAATGGAGTTTAGTCGGTTATGCTGCATGTTACAAGCGCTAACTGGGAGCTAAAATAACCCGGCCTTAGCTTGCCGGGTTTTTAGATTAACAACTTCAATTACAGAGTGCGGCGGCTATCCAAACTATAGCTTCCGGCGCCCTGTATCGCCAGCAGCAACAATCCGCCTGCAATCGCTATATTTTTCATGAACATGATCATTTGCATCTGATCGGCAAGATTATTGTGAAAAATCGCTGCGGCCACTAACGTAAAGCCTGCCAATGCCAGCGATATCCATTTCGTTTGCCAACCAGCAATAAGCGCCAGGCCGCCGCCAATTTCCAGCGCGATCACGAATGGTAACAGCATGCCAGGAATACCCATGGCTTCCATATAACCTTGCGTACCTTCGTAGCCGCCAATCTTAAAAATCCCTGATAGAAAAAAGATTTGTGCGAGAAATAGCCGTGCTATCAGTTGAGCAATTTTTTCCATTTGAATCTCCTTATTTAAATGGTTGAATGGGAATAATCGTTACGTTTTTTTATCCACGCGCGATTGCGCACAAAACTGTTGGTTTGAAAATCTTGCAGCGCTTGATCGATTTCTTCACGGGTATTCATCACAAACGGGCCGTACTGCACTACCGGCTCGCCGACCGGTTTGCCGCTGACAACCAACAACCGCGCCCCCTTTCTTCCTGCGGTAAAATCAAAAATCTCATCAGCGCCGCTCAATGCCGCCAGAGAATGCATTGCGACAAATTGCTGATGTAAATGCCCATCTCCTTCGAATACATACAGAAAACTGTGGTGCCGTGCGGGCAAACGATGTTGAAAGCGTTTGCCCGGTTGTACTTTCACATCGAAATAAGAAACATCGGTAACGGGATCGATAATGGGTGACTGCACGTCGACATAACGGCCGATCAGCACTTTAACCCGGTAATCCGGCGCATCGACCACTGGAAAAGCTTCGGTGGCGTATTCCTGATATTCCGGATGATCCATTTTGTGCGCCGCCGGCAGGTTGATCCACAATTGAAAACCGCGCATTAAGCCATTCTGCTGTTTCGGCATTTCCGAATGAATCACGCCACTGGCAGCCTTCATCCATTGCGCCGATCCCGGTCCCAAATCGCCGCGGTTACCCATGCTGTCCTGGTGCTCCATGTGACCATCGATCATGTAGGTGAAAGTAACGAAACCGCGATGCGGGTGTGATGGAAAACCGGCCAGATAATCTTCCGGTTTGTCGCTGCTGATATGATCCAGCAACAAGAATGGATCGTAATTGCGTATCACGGGTGTGCCAATCGTACGGTACACTGTGACTCCAGCGCCTTCCGGCACTGCCACTGCCGGGATGATTTGTGCTGCATTGACTGTCATAGTTTCCATGACTCCCTCCTATTAATCTGTATGTTTATTTAATTGATGGAGAGCATTATCATCGTTGTTATAATAAGAATAAATATCTTCCAAAAGAAATAACTGTTCTCATAATAGCAACAATAAGGCACTTTTATGGATCGATACGAAAATATGAACACGTTCGTGCGCGTGGTCGAGACCGGCAGCATCAGCGCCGCCGCGGATCGTATGGATGTCGCTAAGTCCGTCGTAAGCCGTCGCTTGAAAGAACTCGAAACGCATCTGGGAGTGGAATTGTTTCATCGCACCACGAGGCAGATGAATCTGACCGACAGCGGCCGGGCGTTTTATCAGCAAACGGTTCGAATCCTCGCGGATATCCTCGAAGCCGAGCTCGCTACATCGCAATCACACGGCGCATTAAGAGGCAGCCTCAAAGTCGCTGTACCGCTGAGCTTTGGTCTGATGCATCTGGGACCGGCCATCAATGAATTTTTACAACAGCACCCGGACATTGAATTCGATCTGGACTTCAACGACCGGCAAGTGGATTTACTGGCGGAAGGCTTCGATCTCGCCATTCGCATTGCCAGTTTGCCTGATTCAAGCTTAATCGCGCGCCACCTTGCACCCGTCCAAACAATCCTATGCGCCAGCCCGGACTATCTGGCACGTAATGGCGCACCGCAAGCACCGGAAGATCTGCATCAGCACCGTTGCCTGGCATACAACCTGATTAGCAACATCGAGCAATGGCAGCTTCACGACGCGGGCGGTCAATTGATCAAGGTACCGATCAAACCCTATCTGAAAGCCGGCAATGGTCAATTTCTACGCGACGCTGCCACCGCCAGTTTGGGTATCGTGCTATTACCGACATTTATTGTCTATCAGGAAATCGAACAAGGCACGCTAGTACCGTTATTAGCTGATTATCAGTGCCCGCCGCTCGCCGCTTACGCGATTTACCCGCAGACCCGCCATTTGTCACAGCGCGTCCGGGCATTCGTAGATTTTATGGTGAAACGCTTCGAGGGTTTGCCTTATTGGGATCAGTGTATGAATGAAATTAAAAAAGAAAATATTTCATAAGTACTCTAATGCAACAAAAATAGATAAGGCTATCCGTGCGAAACTTCATAGCATGTCGGGATACATCACGGTATGCAATACTGACTCGATCCCCGTGTCCTTTTCCTGACAACGAATCCACCAGACCGATCCTCTTCGCACACGCAATCCCGCCGGCACGACCGGAATCAAATGATGGACAACCTCACCGATCGTCGGTTGATGCCCCACAATCACGACTACGCCGGATGCACTGGGCCAGCCTGCGGCATTAAGCACCGCCTGGACATTTGCACCTGGCCCAACGGTACCATCGGTTATAAAATGTTCTGTCAAGGCGGTCGCTGTCTGCTGCGTCCGTCTTGTGGGACTGACAATCACTTGGGTGTGTTCCGGAAGCTTTGTCTGGAGCCAATTGGCCATCCGCTGTGCTTGATCCAATCCTTTATTGGTCAATTCGCGCGATGCATCGGGGTAGGTATCTTCAGCTTCGGCGTGCCGCCATAAAATTAATTCCATGATCGTTTATCTTTCCGGGGTTTCACAAAAGCTGCTGCAATTGGTTCAATCGCTGCTCCGGATTCGCTATTGGCTGCTGAATCACAACCAACTTGTGACGCGACTTGTCACCCTGCTTGAGTATCACCTGACTCAGCGGCACATCGAACCGATCCGCCAAATAACTCAACAACATCGCGTTGGCTTTACCCGCCACTGGCGCGGCAGCAAGCTTGATTTTCAATGCATCGCCGTGAATGCCTGCTACCCCGGTAACTTTTGCGCCAGTTTGAATATGCAGCGTGAGTATCAAATTGTCCGCCTTGTCGTAGCGATACCATGGTGCCATTCGATTACATATTTAATGCAGCAATGCCGAAATTTGCATATGAAAACCCGCCACAATCATGAGTAGCACTTGAATCACAATCAGTACGAATAACGGCGATAAATCCACATTGGCAATCGGTGCGATGCGTCTGCGAAAAATCATCAAAAACGGTCGGGTAAAACCGTCCAGTAACGGCGCCAATGGGCTGTTCGGATTAACCCATGACAAAACCGCTTGCATGATGATCATAACCAGAATGATATAGAGTGTTGTTTTTACGATGGAAACAATTCCCAACAGTCCCATTATACCCAGCGAAAAAATGAGGTTGGCGTCGAAATCATAACCTTGCACGACATAGACACTGGTTACAATGATGCTTTCCAGCAGCCAGGCAAGCACCAACGTCGACATATCCATGCCCGCCCATCCAGGAATTACACGGCGCGCCGGTCTGACCATAAAATCTGTGACTGCAATTAAAAATTGCGAGACAGAATTGTAATAAGGCACTCGCAACAGTTGAAAATAAAATCGCAGCAACAATGCTAATGAAAGTAAGCCCAGGAGGGTATCGATAAGAAAAACTAGAATCTGATTGGACATAGTAATTTTCCAGAAAACGAATTGTTAGTTAATGCATTACCCACTGACAACATCTAGCGCTATATCTTGCCGTATTCATCGCTCATTTCGCGAGAGCGATCATTCGCTGCATGAATGGCGGCTATGATCTTACACTTAATCTCATTTTTTTCCATCGTTAGAATTGCCTGCTCGGTGGTACCACCTTTCGAGGTCACTCGCGCTCGCAGAAGAGCCACGTCATCATCACTCGAACTCGCTAATTTGCTGGCGCCTGCAAAAGTCAGCAAACTTAAACGTTTGGCTTGCTCGGTTGTTAACCCCAGCTCTACACCTGCTTGCTGCATGGCTTCAATGAAATAGAAAACATAAGCCGGTCCGCTGCCCGAAATAGCGGTAACGGCATGCAATAACTCCTCTTCATTCACCCAAAGCGTCGAACCAACCGCTGCCAGAATTGATTCGGCATTTTTCTGGTCTTGTGGATCGATCCCCGGTGTCGCGTATAAACCGGCGACCCCGCTTCCTACGAGCGAGGGCGTATTCGGCATAGCACGGATAACCCTGTTATGGTCATTTAACCAGCGTACGATATCGCTGGCGCGAATGCCGGCGGCTATCGATATCACTAATTGATTATCCAACACTGGCACAAGGTCTCGCGTAAGATCACGTAACTGCTGGGGTTTTACCGATAACACAATAATATCGCAGCCTGCGATACCTTCTGCAAGATTCTCAAATACAGAAATCCCATAATTCTGTTTTAATTTTTCACGGCTATCAGGATTAATTTCAATTACCTGCAATTGCTCTACAGAAAAACCCTGCCGTAATAATCCGCTGATTAATGCGGAAGCCATATTCCCGCCGCCGACAAATGTAATTTTCATGATGTCCCTTATTGTGTCATTTACTAAGTCAAATCATCTCAATGCTGGCAGGCCGGGCAATAATAACTGGAGCGTTGATTCTGCCTGATTTGCTTAATCAGGCTCCCGCATTTTTTACAAAGCTGCCCTTCCCGCCCATAAACCCAATAGTGCTGCTGAAAATACCCCGGGGTTCCGTCACTGTGAACGAAATCGCGCAAACTGCTTCCCCCCGCTTCGATTGCTTGCTGCAATGTCTGTTTAATCGCATGAACCAATTTTTCATAGCGGATTTTGCTGATCCTGCCACTTGGAGTTTTAGGATGTATTCCAGCGGTAAACAATGCTTCATTGGCATAAATATTCCCGACACCCACGACGACTTGTTGATTCATCAGTGTCTGTTTGATGCTGGCAACGCGGCCGCGGGTTTGATCAAACAATCCGCTGCCATTGAATTCCGGTGTCAACGGTTCCGGTCCCAGATTGATCAGCAAAGGATGAAGCAATGCATCTCCTGCTTGCCATAATACCGCGCCAAAACGGCGCGGATCTCGTAATCGCAATACCGTTCCATTTTGCAAAACCAAGTCAAAGTGATCATGTTGATGAAGCAATTCGGCCTTGCGTTCGGTTGTCAGCGGATAAACGCGCAGGCTGCCCGACATACCGAGATGAATGATTAATGTGCCAGTTTCGCATTCCAGCAGCAAATATTTGGCCCGTCTGTGAATATCTTGAATGGTCAGTCCACTGACTAACGTCGATAGATTATCCGGTATCGACCAGCGCAGTTTTGCATTGCGGACGACGGCTTTCGCGATTGTCTGTCCCTGTAAGTAAGGCGTAATGCCGCGCCGCGTTGTTTCGACTTCTGGTAATTCCGGCATCAGTGGCTGGGTATTAACGATTGCTGCTGAAAGACATGCGGATCAAGCAATTGCCGGCCGGTCTCGATTGGAAATTGATAACCGACTCCATTGTCCGATCTCAGCACAATGATGAATGATTCATTTTGCAATACTTGAAAATCAATGGTTCGTCCATCTTGCAATTCAATTCCGATCCGACTCCTTTCTGTTGATCCGGCTTCGGCGAGATCGCCGATTGTCAATTCGGTTGCCGGTAGCGATTGCCAACGTTCGATCCATTGCGCAATGGTTTCCCGATCGATTGATTCAATCTGTTTGAGCGAAAGGATCTGCCATTGCCCTTCCTGCCGCTCAACTTCAAATTGCGGCAAAACAAGTTTTATCAGATTCTCATCCGGTTGTAACAAGACAGGATTGATCAATTCGGTGGCCTTACGCGGCAATGACAAGCCGTAGCGTGGCGAAATCAAATAAACATGTTGCTCTGTCTGGACATATTGTTGATGCTTGATCGGAGCAAAACCGCCAAGACTGATCGATTGATCGTCGAAAAAAAGCTGCACGCTGGGTTGCAGCAAACCAAAACGCCCCAGGTCGGTGGCGGGAAGCCGATGCTCGCTGCGTGCATTCAGAATCTCAAAAATTGCCAGGATTTTCTGCTCGTCAACTGCGGCCATTACCGGTTTTATCATGCGCCATTGAGCACCGGAACGTTCAAGCGCGATTTCTTCCTGATGACGCCGGATGATACGTACGCTCTGCAAGGATGATATGGGTTTATTGACAATCGGGTAATCCAGAGTCTCTTGTGACGAGGGTCTGAAGTATAAAAACACCAGCAAACCTGCGATGGTGACAAACATGATCCAATTAAGACGAGCATGATGTGTCATGGTGCCGCTTTTCTCCTGCGATACCACCAAATACTGATTCCGATTGCCAGAAACAGCAACGGTAATGCCACCATCAATCCCACGGCGATAAACGTCAATTGCGATTGACTCAACGCCAGATTACCATCGAGCGCTGCACGGGGTTGAATGATCATCATTTCTTCATCACCAGTCAGCCAGTTCACTAAATTTATTCCAAAATCCAGGTTATTACCGTTTCCCAGATAAGTATTCGCCAGAAAGTGCCCGCTACCGACAATCACGATGCGCTGCTCGCGATCGTTGATATTGCGGGATAATGCCGCAGCAACACTGATAGGACCCGGCACATCCGCCGCTTCGTCAAATGCGATCTCGGCATTCAAATCGCCGGTTTCAACCCATCCATTCGGCGCCACTTCAACCAGCGAAACGCTACTCCAGTCGGTGTTATCGTCAATCGTAATCTGGCGCGCATACGGAAACACCGTAATATATTGAAAGCCGCTGGTAACCGGATGTTGTCCGTATACCGCGCCTAATGAAAAAGTTATGGGGGCTTTCAGTTGTTGCGCATGCGGATCAACCACAACACCGGGCGTTAAGGTTAAACGTAATTTCTCTGTTAGCGGTAATAAGCCGCGCAACGATTCCTGATCGACCAGCCATAATAAATTGCCGCCGCGGTCGATATAGTCCAGCAGCTTATCCACTTCGCCCGGTAACAAATCCACTTGCGGCGAAGCAATGATTAGCATATCCGCATTCAATGGAATCTCCTGTTCGATGGCCAGGTTCAGCAATTGATTGCCAAATCCGGATCTTCGTAAAGATTTTCCGAATTCTCCCAAGTCAAAATTCGCAGCGCCATCTAGTGTACGTTCACCATGTCCGCTTAATTCGATAATCAATTTATCTTCCAAGCGCGCCAATCGCATCAGCGCGTTAGAGAAAGTCTGCTCATTGATCACCGCGAGATGCTCGGTTTTATGCCGGTAGGTAATCACGATCTCACCGTTGACCTGTACATTTGCTTCTTGGGCGAGCAAAGGTTGCTCCACCGGGTCAATGAATTGCAATGCCAAATCAGGTTTAGCCCGCTGATATAGCGCCACAAAATCGGCAATCACTTTGCGAATGTCTCCGATTTCCGCCTGGTATTCCGTCGCATACGCAGTTACCTGCACCGGTCCGGGCAATTTTTGCAAAATCTCGATACTGGCTGCATTCAGGCTATTCCGCTGATTTTGACTGATATCCCATTGCATTCGATATTGCGTTGCAAGATAACCCAGCACACCCATTAGCACCAATAACAGAATTACAAAAACACCGTGATGAATCCGATGTTGTCTGCGCAGTTTATGATTAATTCCGGTCATGGCTTATGATCAAACAAGATTAGTCATGCAGCCGTTCCCCTTCGAGGCGGCGGATCGTCAGCACCAGAAATAAGATTATAAACAACAGGAAATAGCTGATTCCCAAAGTATCGATCAAACCTTGATTAAAGAGACGGAAATGTTTGAGCAACGAAAAATAATGCAACCATCCCTCGGTCTCACTGGCAGCCAGATCGATCATCCAGAGCCCGAGTAACGCCGCCAATGAGGCAACCGCAGCAATAGCCGGTTGGGCTGTCAGGCTCGAGAAATACAATCCGAGCGCGGAAAAACAGGCGGCCAAAAAAAACAGCCCGAGCAAATTAGCCGTGATCAAACCCATATCCAACACGCCGCCAAGTAGTAGGGACACGGATAATAACGCGATCAGGGTTACGATGACGGTAAAAAAAATCATGAGCGCAAAAAATTTTCCGAGAACGATAGTGGCAATAGAAACCGGCGCGGCGATCAGAAAACTAAGCGTATGATTGCGGCGTTCCTCCGCGAGTAAACGCATGGATAATATAGGCGCAATCATCATCAAGACGATGGCGGCCAATGCAAAAACAGGCGACACGATCATTTCGGTCACACCCGGAGGATTTGCAATTTGCAGCATTTGCGGTTGAATCTCAAGAAACGCATCAAGCCGCACCAAAAAGAACCAAGATAAAATAAATTGAATCGCGGCTAATATTACCCATGCGAGCGGAGAAATAAACAGCATTGTTAATTCTTTGCGGATAATGATCGCGATCATGAGGCGATTCCTAATGTTATTGAGTAAGTTGCGTGAATATCGATTCCAAATGAATATTGCGCTGTTGTATTTCCGGCATGCTCTGATTGAACACCACTTGGCCTTTATGCAGGATCTGCACGCGATCGCAGACACTGACAACTTCCGATAACAGATGGGTTGATAAAATAACACTGCTGGTTTTGCCCAGATCCCGTATCAATTGACGGATTTCGCGCATTTGGTTTGGATCCAGCCCAACACTGGGTTCATCCAAAATAATGACAGCCGGCTTATGGATGATAGCTTGTGCAATCCCCACACGTTGTTGGAATCCTTTCGACAAAGCGCCAATCAAGCGATTGCCGCAATCATTCAATCCGCAGCGCTGTTTAGCACTTGCCAACGCGGCAGGCTCTTCTGCTTTTGGCACACGATGCAATCGCGCAGCCAATCGCAAATACTCGTCAACGGTCAAATCCGGATAGAGCGGCGGTATTTCCGGTAAAAAACCCACTTGTGCTTTCGCTGCTGTGGGCTGCTCCAAAAGATCGATACCGCAAATTTGTATGCTGCCGCTGCTGGGAGCCAACAGGCCGGTCAACATGCGCATGGTCGTGCTTTTTCCAGCGCCGTTCGGCCCGAGCAATCCTAACACTTCGCCTCTATGTAACTCCAGATTCACATGATCGACTGCCACATAGCGACCATATTCACGACACAAATCACGAGCCGACAAAGAAATTTCTGCTGCTGTTTCAATCATGCGATGTCCCGGCAATTAGGGAAGCGTTGATTAATTGACTGCACGAGCGAATTGCTTCGTTGCGCGGTACTCACTCCCTCGCCTATCAGATTGATATGTCTCGGTTGTTGCGTTCCGTGCGCCTCGCCCTTCATCACGTTCGTTGAATTAATCAGCGCTTCCTTAGATAATTTCACAAAATAATGAGGAACAGATCAGTTCACCCCCAAAAACCAATCGACCCAAGTATACGTCCGATTACTCGGCAATTCATCGCTTTCTACACGATTATCCCAGACACCAGGTCTGTGCGACAAACGTAAATTACCCGGACTTTTTCTTATGAATCCATCGATCACCCGGCCATCAATCACAATTAGCTATTATGATTGGCAATTTTAAAGACTCTAATGTTGCGTGATTGCAACACAATGATTCAATTATTCATATAATCAAAACGAGATATTACACACGAGTTTGCCTGAAGTAGTAGAATTGAAAAGGCTTTTAGAATATGATTGCAAATCATTTTTGTATAATCAAAAGAACTCTATGAATCGGAGTTTTCATTAAAAGAACAACAGCATGAAGAAAATATCAGCTAAAAACACCATTATAGGAATGATTCTCTCATCAGCAATGTTTTCTGGTGCTGTTTTGGCACAGGGAGCAGGCGCTGATAGCACGGTCAAAAAACCGGAAGCATACGGTATTGATGATCGCGGTATCGTTGCGAGAAACACTACCGGCTTGTGCTGGCGGACGGGTTACTGGACCCCGGCCATGGCTATCCACGAATGCGATCCGGATTTGGTTAAAAAACCGGATGAAGTTGCAGCTGCTCCCGCCGGTGCTGCCGCTGCCGCAGATGCTGGTACTACGGCCCCGGATAAAATTACGTTCTCTGCCGATGCATTATTTGATTTTGATAGCGCAAAATTGAAACCGGCTGGTGTTCAATCATTAAATGAATTTGTCGGTGGTATTAGTGATCTCAAATATGACTTGATTATTGCGGTAGGTTACGCTGATCGCATTGGCTCGGATGAATACAACAGAAACCTGTCATTGCGCCGCGCCGAAGCAGTGAAGGCTCACCTCGTATCGAGAGGCATCAGTCCTGATCGCGTGTTTGTCGACGGTAAAGGCGAAGCAAATCCAGTCACTGGAAATAGCTGCATCGGCGAGAAAAAAACCAAAGCATTGATCGATTGCTTGGCGCCTGATCGCCGCGTTGAAATTGAAGTTGCCGGAACAAGAAGAACTATTAAGGACAGTAATTAATCAAGCAACTTCAATCACCATAGCGTGATTGAGTGATAATTACAAAAAAATCCTTATCTATTTTTACTTTAAAGCCCTGTTGAAATACAGGGCTTTTTGTTTTTTGATACTAATGTTTCCATGAATGATCGGACAGAAATCGATACGCTCATCTCCGCCCGATGGATTATTCCGGTTGAGCCCGCAGATACAATTCTCAATCACCACGCCATAGCAGTGCACCAAGGAATCATTCAGGATATTTTGTCATTGCCGGAAGCCAAACAGCGTTACCAGCCACGGCAAACAATAACGCTCGACGAACATGTGCTTATCCCTGGTCTGATTAATCTGCACACGCACGCCGCCATGACGTTGATGCGCGGATTTGCCGACGATTTACCGCTAATGGCGTGGCTGCATCAGCACATATGGCCAACTGAAAATCAGCATGTCAATGCGCAATTTGTTTTCGACGGCGCGCAACTCGCCTGCGCTGAGATGATCAAGGGCGGCATCACCTGCTTCAATGACATGTATTTCTTCCCTCAATCCAGCGCAGAAGCCGCAATCAATGCCGGCATGCGCGCCACTATCGGCATGGTGGTGATCGATTTTCCAACCGCCTATGCCAGCGATGCCGACGACTACCTCGCAAAGGGCCTTGAACTGCGTGATCGTTATCAAAATCATCCGCTGCTGTCTTTTTGCTTTGCACCTCATGCACCTTACACCGTCAGTGATAAAACATTCAGTAGCGTTCTGACCTACGCCGAACAACTCAATGTGCCAATCCATACCCACTTGCATGAAACCGAAGAAGAAATTCGCCTAAGCCTGAAATCAACCGGGATACGACCGATAGAACGCCTGCGCCATCTCGGGTTACTCGGCCCCAGTTTGATCGCAGTGCACATGACACATCTGACCGATTATGAAATCAAATTGATGCATCAACATCTTTGCAACATTGTTCATTGCCCGTCTTCAAACATGAAGCTGGCTAGCGGCTTCTCTCCGGTTGCAACATTATTGAACCAAGGCATCAATGTCGGTCTTGGCACCGATGGCGCGGCCAGTAACAATCGCTTGGACCTGTTTGAAGAAATGCGGCTCGCGGCATTACTGGCAAAAATCACCAGTCATCGCGCTGAAACCCTCCCTGCGCACCAAGTTTTGAGGATGGCAACCTTGAATAGCGCGAAAGCACTTGGCTTGGAAAATATTATCGGATCACTGACCATCGGCAAGGCCGCCGATATCACAGCGGTCAAATTCTCCGATCTTAATCTCGCTCCTTGTTACAACCCGGTATCGCATTTGATCTATGCCGCAGGGCGCGAGCATGTCAGTCATGTCTGGGTAAATGGTAAAATGCTGCTAGAGAATGGTGAATTGACAACACTGAATCCCCGGGAACTCAAATACCGCGCAACTTTCTGGCAAGAGCGCATCGGAAATTCAGCTAAAAATTAAGGGAATGTAGATATGGAAAATGATGGCATCAACGTAGACCCGCTTGAATTGGAAAAATTCAGCCAGCTCGCGCACCGCTGGTGGGATCCAAACAGCGAATTCAAACCCTTGCACGAGATCAATCCGTTACGTCTTAACTACATCAATGACCTGGTTGGCGGATTAACCGGAAAAACCGTATTGGATGTCGGCTGCGGCGGCGGCATTTTATCCGAAGGCATGGCCTCGATGGGTGCGCATGTCACCGGCATCGACCTCAGCGACAAGGCGCTCAAAGTCGCGAAACTGCATTTGCTAGAAAGCGGGCATCGCGTTGATTACCGCAAGATCACCGTGGAATCGCTGGCTAAAGAACAACCGCAGCATTACGATGTGGTTACGTGCATGGAAATGCTCGAACACGTGCCGGACCCGATGAGCGTAATCCGTTCTTGCGCGCAATTGGCCAAACCGGGTGGCTGGGTTTTCTTCTCGACCATCAACCGCAATCCAAAAGCCTATTTGTTCGCCATCATCGGCGCTGAATACATTCTTAAACTGCTGCCACGCGGCACGCACGAATACGCAAAATTCATCAAACCATCCGAACTCGCTCGCATGGCGCGTAATGCCGGCTTAACCGACGAGCAACTGATCGGTATGACGTACAACCCGATTACCAAAGTCTATGCATTGGAGCAGGATACCGATGTCAACTACATCATGGCGTATCGCAGTTAATCGGTACCGAACACTCACCTTTTTACTATATCCCCCTACTCCATGATTAAAGCCGTTCTCTTCGACTTCGATGGTACTCTTGCCGATACTGCGCCCGATCTGGGGCACGCCTTGAACCGGCAACGTACTGCCCGAGGCTTGCCTGAATTGCCCATCACCGAAATCCGCCCCTTGGCTTCCGCTGGATCCCGCGGACTGTTGGGACTGGGTTTCAACATCAAACCCGGCGATCAAGGTTATGAATCGATGCGCGACGAATTTCTCGATTTTTACACCGAAAGGCTCTGCCACGACACGCGTCTGTTCTCCGGCGTAGATGAATTGCTCGGTCAACTGAAAAAACGCAACCTGCCGTGGGGTATCGTTACCAATAAACCATCGCGGTTCGCGCATCCGCTAATCCATGCACTCGGCCTGGCGCAACAGGTCGCCTGCATCATCTGCGGTGACGAAATCGCCAACACCAAGCCGCACCCGGAACCGCTGCTGACCGCCAGCCGAAAAATCGACATCTCCCCCGCAAATTGTATCTATCTGGGTGACGACATTCGTGACGTGCAAGCCAGCCTTGCTGCCGGCATGCACCCGATTATCGCCCGTTACGGCTATCTCGGTAACGAACAACCGCCGGAAACTTGGGGTGCACGGCATCTAATCGATCACCCTGAAGAACTGCTGGCTTATCTCTAAGGAATTGCACGCTATTTCTGCTAGAATAGCCGACGCATAGGACTTGAACTTTAAGCTTTCATCACCATCCTATGCACTACCAAAACGAATACCGGGGACGATCTGGTTTCGACGTGGGTTGCAAAGCAGCGCAGGGCATACCGAGGATCAGATTACCTCGTAAATCCATCTGAAAACAATAGTCGCAAACGACGAAAACTACGCTTTAGCCGCTTAATCGGCTAGCCTCTGCACCGGTGGGCCTCAACGCCGGGTCTGGCAACAGACAGCAGAGTCACTAACGGGGATCGCGTTCTATAGGGTCACTTTATAGACCGTTAAATAATAGGTGACTCGCCTGTCATCAGCCTGCCGGTTGGCGGTAGCCAGGTCAAATTAAATAACATGGCTAAGTATGTAGAACTGTCTGTAGAGGGCTTGCGGACGCGGGTTCGATTCCCGCCGTCTCCACCAATA